>JAKAFU010000002.1 GCA_021825865.1 bacterium | reverse complement strand
GAAGAAGATATGAATAATAGTTATAATGAACCTATAAATTAAGACAGCTTTTTTAAAATTGAACTTCCGCAATTACAATAATTATAAAAATCTGTTAAAATTTATTACTATCAGCTAATAAGAAAAATAATAAAAAGATTAAAAAATTAGCAAATTTAAAATAATAAATTTAAATATAATTAAAATAATAATTATAATTAAACATAGGAGCGTTATAATGAGCACAAACCACAGAAAGTTTTCTCCTGATTTTAAGGCTAAAGTTGTCTTAGAACTATTAGAATCAGGCAAGACGACTAATGAAATAGCCATTCAATATAAAATACTGCCTAAAAGCGTTCAGGTATGGAGGAAGCAATTCTTTGAGAATGCTTCCGCTATTTACGAAGACTCAGTATCTTCTAAGAAATACAAAGACGAACTAAAAGAAAAAGAAGAAAAAATAGAAAACTTAGAAAAAACTTTAGGCAGAACTGTAATGGAACGAGACTGGCTGCAAAAAAAAGTAGGGAGCTTGGGCTTGATTGACAAATTAAGCCTTGTAGAACCTGAGCTCCCGTTGTCTATTACAAGGCAGTGCCAGCTGTTAAAATTAAATAGAACTACAATCTATTACGAACATGCTGAAAAATTATTAGATCAAATTATATTAAACAGGTTAGATGAAATATATACGGAATTTCCGTATTACGGATACCGCCGCATGTATCATACTTTAATTCAGGAAGGCAAAGACACTAATCCTAAGCAAATATTAAGTTATATGAAAATACTGGGCATTAAAGCGCTGTATCCGGTAAAAAAGAAAAACACTTCAATGCCTGACGCAACTCATGAAAAGTATCCGTATCTCCTGAAAGGACTTAAAGTAACTAAACCCAATCAGGTATGGGCGTCCGATATAACGTATATACGATTAAATCACGGCTTTGTTTATCTATGCGCTATAATTGACCTTTATACAAGAAGTATTCTGTCGTGGAGACTATCTCCTATTATGGACGAAAGACTTACTATTAATGTATTAAATGATGCTATACATAAATACGGAAATCCTGAAATATTTAATTCAGACCAGGGTTCGCAATATACGGCTCAAAACTTCATTAATATTTTAGTAAATCATAAGATATCTATTTCAATGGATTCTAAAGGCAGAGCGTTAGATAATATATTTATCGAAAGATTTTGGAAAACTATAAAATACGATAATATCTATCCTTCGGGATATTTAACGATAAAAGAAGCGCATGACGGTATTGACGCTTTCATGCATCAATACAACAATCACAGGCTTCATTCATCTTTGGGATATAAACCGCCGCTAAAATTTTATAGTGAATATTTTGAAAAAGCGGCATAAAATTTTTTAAAGGGGGTACCCCCTTTAAATTATACTAATAAAAATAACTAATAATGAATAATTAAAATTATAATAAAAAAGAATTAAAAGAAGGAAGTAATAAAATAAAAAATTGGTCTTGACAAATGGGTGCAGTATACAATATGGAATTGAAACACCGTTGTTGCGTCAGCAGTGGCAGATACCGCAACCCTTTTAATCGCACCAATATGGAATTGAAACTTGTCAAATACTTCGTCAACATCTATTTCTTTTTTGGCTTTTAATCGCACCAATATGGAATTGAAACGCTATACGCCTTATTTTTTTTATATATGGTGATGAACTTTTAATCGCACCAATATGGAATTGAAACGAGGGACAACAAAGTTATATAGTTTGGGCTGCTGCAACTTTTAATCGCACCAATATGGAATTGAAACATTTAAAGCATTGATGTATATTTGTTTCTTCTTTATACTTTTAATCGCACCAATATGGAATTGAAACTATGAACATAATGCTTCTTTTGATTTTGAATCTTATTCTTTTAATCGCACCAATATGGAATTGAAACATACGTTTCTTAACA
Source organism: bacterium (assembly GCA_021825865.1). Lineage (GTDB taxonomy): Bacteria > SZUA-79 > SZUA-79 > Acidulodesulfobacterales > Acidulodesulfobacteraceae > Acididesulfobacter. Next base: position 131,391 of record JAKAFU010000002.1, on the reverse strand, counting down.
ATACTTTAACATCAAGCATAACTTTTAATCGCACCAATATGGAATTGAAACTGTATTTTGACACAGAGGGACAGGCGGAAAAAACTACTTTTAATCGCACCAATATGGAATTGAAACAACATTATCAACCGCTGGGGGCGTAGCACACGAAGTCTTTTAATCGCACCAATATGGAATTGAAACGCAGTCATTTCGGCTCTTCCTGCCGCTGCGGCAATAGCTTTTAATCGCACCAATATGGAATTGAAACTCGCAAATATCAAGAAATCTTACATCGCAAAGTTCACTTTTAATCGCACCAATATGGAATTGAAACATTGTAGCAGGGCGTATCAATGAAAAGAAAAATCAACTTTTAATCGCACCAATATGGAATTGAAACGTGGATTGATATGCAAAGTTCAACAGTTTCAACAATAGCTTTTAATCGCACCAATATGGAATTGAAACTACCCTACGCCCGGAAGTTGACCGTAGCCGGAAACTCCCTTTTAATCGCACCAATATGGAATTGAAACACACTTGAATCATCAAACTCAAATATCTTTGGCGATCTTTTAATCGCACCAATATGGAATTGAAACCTGGCACTTATCAGGGAGTAACCGTCAACGCTCAAGCTTTTAATCGCACCAATATGGAATTGAAACTTAGATTATACCTTAGGCGGTCTTGGGTTAGGTGCTCTTTTAATCGCACCAATATGGAATTGAAACTCAGTAACTACGGTTATCAAGGAAGTTCTTGATATTCCTTTTAATCGCACCAATATGGAATTGAAACGCTTGTAGGAATGGGGGGCGTTATGCGTGAAGTTGCCTTTTAATCGCACCAATATGGAATTGAAACACTGCCGCATTATCGGCAACAGCAAAGTATATCAACTTTTAATCGCACCAATATGGAATTGAAACACATACAGATAGTTTATTTACTGATACGCAGATTAAACTTTTAATCGCACCAATATGGAATTGAAACGCTTGTAGGAATGGGGGGCGTTATGCGTGAAGTTGCCTTTTAATCGCACCAATATGGAATTGAAACGAACTTGCGCTGATGACGCCAGTTGTATTAGCATTTCTTTTAATCGCACCAATATGGAATTGAAACTATTTATCGGACTGTGTCTGCGATTTAAATAATATGCTTTTAATCGCACCAATATGGAATTGAAACGAGGGACGCTGCATAAGCTGAATAATCGGCATATACTTTTAATCGCACCAATATGGAATTGAAACCAGTCAGAGCAATGCCAAGGGTTTGCAGGTTATCCCGCTTTTAATCGCACCAATATGGAATTGAAACATATTTACACAAGATACATTTGATGACGGCTTCAGCCTTTTAATCGCACCAATATGGAATTGAAACATTTGCTTAACAGGGGTAAATTTCAAGCCGTGTACTTTTAATCGCACCAATATGGAATTGAAACATTTTTTTAGTTATCTTCTTTGAACCCCACTTATCCTTTTAATCGCACCAATATGGAATTGAAACAACGGACGCACGAGGTCGAGTTCCGCGAGAGATTCCTTTTAATCGCACCAATATGGAATTGAAACAAATGCACGGTCTCTATATTTTATATCATTGTATTTTCTTTTAATCGCACCAATATGGAATTGAAACAAATGAATAAAAGTTATCACCTAATGTTTCGCCTCCGCTTTTAATCGCACCAATATGGAATTGAAACGATTTAGCTTTTCTTATACCAGAACTTTTTTGTTTTGCTTTTAATCGCACCAATATGGAATTGAAACAAGAATGGGACAAAAAGGCTTATGAAGGCATGCTTGACTTTTAATCGCACCAATATGGAATTGAAACGAAGCAGTCGGCAATAAAGTTTATATAAGCGTTCACTTTTAATCGCACCAATATGGAATTGAAACTTCTGCGCCCTGCTGATATATTCATTAATTGCGCTTGACTTTTAATCGCACCAATATGGAATTGAAACCAATGTAGTATAACGTAAATCAAACACATTATGCGTTACTTTTAATCGCACCAATATGGAATTGAAACTTGTGAAAATATGCTAATGTGTCTAATGATAAAAGCTTTTAATCGCACCAATATGGAATTGAAACATTGCATATAGAGATATAATTAATATATTTCTTATCACTTTTAATCGCACCAATATGGAATTGAAACGAATAAAAAAAAAATGAAAAAGCCAAAAGCGCAACACTTTTAATCGCACCAATATGGAATTGAAACGAACACTTGTCGTTTCAAGTTTTTCTTTAGCTTCTACTTTTAATCGCACCAATATGGAATTGAAACTTAAAAATATTTTGTTGACATTCTGAATTTAATTTGCTTTTAATCGCACCAATATGGAATTGAAACGAAAAAAACATTGAAAAAGATTTAGATGACGATGAAGCTTTTAATCGCACCAATATGGAATTGAAACAATACGGATTATATTTTGCCTGTGCCGGCACGGCATCTTTTAATCGCACCAATATGGAATTGAAACTATTTATCGGACTGTGTCTGCGATTAAGATAATATCTTTTAATCGCACCAATATGGAATTGAAACTTGTTATATATTAAATTTGTGCTGAGATACGAACGCTTTTAATCGCACCAATATGGAATTGAAACTAACTTTATATTCCTTTTCAGGCACTTCAACAATTAGCTTTTAATCGCACCAATATGGAATTGAAACAAATAAAGCAGAGTTAGATTGCCCGATGTTGCGGTAACACTTTTAATCGCACCAATATGGAATTGAAACTCTTGAATGATACGAAAAGCATTTATCCTCAAATGCTTTTAATCGCACCAATATGGAATTGAAACGCGTTAACCGATAATTTTTCGTTAGTGGTAGGATTATAACTTTTAATCGCACCAATATGGAATTGAAACTTCTTTTTCCGGTCAGGTAAGTTCAGTATCAAGCAATACTTTTAATCGCACCAATATGGAATTGAAACTTCTTCAGAAGCTATCTGTCCTAAAGTTTCCTGCTGACTTTTAATCGCACCAATATGGAATTGAAACGAGATTACCTGAATTATCAAAGGCAATACTCGTAGGCTTTTAATCGCACCAATATGGAATTGAAACACGATAGAATTGCCTTGACCGACTATAACGGGAGTGCCTTTTAATCGCACCAATATGGAATTGAAACCGACAACAGGCGGTATTTTATAGATACTATGAAAATCTTTTAATCGCACCAATATGGAATTGAAACTAGAACTCACTATAAACCGATAATTGTGCCGATGTTACTTTTAATCGCACCAATATGGAATTGAAACGTATTCCGGCAATACATACAGTATACGAGCATAAATCTTTTAATCGCACCAATATGGAATTGAAACACGATAGAATTGCCTTGACCGACTATAACGGGAGTGCCGCTTTTAATCGCACCAATATGGAATTGAAACATGGTAACAATATCCGCAGTGTTTAATTTATTCAACTTTTAATCGCACCAATATGGAATTGAAACGTAGGAACAGTACGGCTTAAATAGCTTGCTGACGCATACTTTTAATCGCACCAATATGGAATTGAAACGTCTTTCATAAATTCCAGTTTGCCTAACCCTGATATCTTTTAATCGCACCAATATGGAATTGAAACGCGAATTAGGTGAAAGACCCTCAACACTCGTTGCAGCTTTTAATCGCACCAATATGGAATTGAAACGATATTGCCTGATTGATCAACCGCGACACCGTCAGCTTTTAATCGCACCAATATGGAATTGAAACTAAGAATAATCAACGTCGTTTCTTTCTTGAAGATTGCTTTTAATCGCACCAATATGGAATTGAAACTTCTCAAGTATTAAAACTCTTGACTGTTGAGCGATGTACCTTTTAATCGCACCAATATGGAATTGAAACTGAATTTAGCCCACTGTGCCTGTAAATCCTGATAATCCTTTTAATCGCACCAATATGGAATTGAAACATGTACACCATTAAATGATTCATAAGAGATATCAGCTTTTAATCGCACCAATATGGAATTGAAACCATTTCAACAAAAAGGGCATTTGAGGCGTTTTGCAGGTCACTTTTAATCGCACCAATATGGAATTGAAACAAACCTAACGGTTCGTTAAGGCAACAGCTCAATTCTTCTTTTAATCGCACCAATATGGAATTGAAACTTACGAACGGCTGGAATCAGCAATACTCGCCTATTACTTTTAATCGCACCAATATGGAATTGAAACGATGAAAGTCAATAGGGACGCGAAAGGTCAGAAAGTGCTTTTAATCGCACCAATATGGAATTGAAACTAAAAAAAATTAATTTATAATAATATAGATATTTTTCTTTTAATCGCACCAATATGGAATTGAAACCATCTTTTAAAAATGTGATATAATCGAATTAAAACATACTTTTAATCGCACCAATATGGAATTGAAACCGTTGCTGCTCTGCGTTTATGCGATTTCTTCTTGTCTTTTAATCGCACCAATATGGAATTGAAACTGAGTGAATAGCGATATAAGCTTATCTTCTAAAATGCTTTTAATCGCACCAATATGGAATTGAAACTTGTCTGTCGTTGCAATATAAGCTTGTCCTGAAATTCTTTTAATCGCACCAATATGGAATTGAAACACGTTATCATCATCTATAATAGTCTTAAGCGCCGTATCTTTTAATCGCACCAATATGGAATTGAAACTAGATAATCGTAAACGGCGGAATATCCGCCGGCTGTCTTTTAATCGCACCAATATGGAATTGAAACTTATCTCAAGTCCGCTTTTATAAACTTCCTGTGCGCTTTTAATCGCACCAATATGGAATTGAAACGTGTGTAATTTTATCCTTCGCTAATATAGATTTATCACTTTTAATCGCACCAATATGGAATTGAAACGTTCTCAAACTCCATAACAGATAATAAAAACATAAGAACCTTTTAATCGCACCAATATGGAATTGAAACTTTGATATGTGGAATATGTGTCTAAAAATGGCTAACTTTTAATCGCACCAATATGGAATTGAAACATCGCCGTAATTGTTATAATAAAGTCTTAAAGAGTCACTTTTAATCGCACCAATATGGAATTGAAACTCGAGAATGACTGCGGACGAATTTAAAAAAATAGCTGCTTTTAATCGCACCAATATGGAATTGAAACATTTAAACTCAAAAGGTATATTAGGTTCTTCTTCTACCTTTTAATCGCACCAATATGGAATTGAAACAGAAGTTTCAACTCTGTATATAATATAGAATTTAATAACTTTTAATCGCACCAATATGGAATTGAAACGTCCTTAATGCCCTTTTAATATATTCGGCATAAGACTTTTAATCGCACCAATATGGAATTGAAACGTTGTATGTTTTGCTATAAATGATATACAAGATATTCTTTTAATCGCACCAATATGGAATTGAAACATTTAATAATCACGCCACAAAGTCAAATAGAAGTATCTTTTAATCGCACCAATATGGAATTGAAACTTCCGTTATTATGGATATAAATGCGCTCGTCTTCTTTCTGTTAATCGCACCAATATGGAATTGAAACAATCCTTCTTATAATTATTTAATGCAAGATTATTTACTTTTAATCGCACCAATATGGAATTGAACTTGGTTTGTTATCTTTTCATATAACTTTGCTAATTTCCTTTTAATCGCACCAATATGGAATTGAAACATTAACAGTCAGGTGCATTGCCATTATGCTACTTGCCCTTTTAATCGCACCAATATGGAATTGAAACATTAGCAACAGACTACACAAAATATATACAAGATAAGCTTTTAATCGCACCAATATGGAATTGAAACGACATTCGCCGATACCGTGCCCACTTCGTGTGCTGTGCTTTTAATCGCACCAATATGGAATTGAAACCAATATCTCATTCAGATTATACACTGCCCCAAATCAAAAAGTTAGAATTAGGGGAGTAAGGCGAGTTGCCATATATTTATTATATATTAGATAAGATAAAGGTTTGTGATATAATAAAAATAAAGTAATGTTTTCTTAAAATATATTAAAGCAATGAAAACTATAAAAACACTGAATCTAAAAGATACCGAAATTAAAGCTATTGCAGAACTTAAAAAAAGGGTATTGCAATTATATCCGGATGCAGAGATAATTTTGTTTGGTTCTAAAGCAAGAGGAGACTACAATAAAGATTCAGATGTAGATATATTAATACTTCTTGGAGCAGAGGTAAATTCTAAAGTAGAAAAAAACATAATAAGCAATATATCCGATATTTATTCCACATACGACGATGTTGTTTTTGAAACTTTAATAGAAAATAAAAACGAATGGCTTAATAATAATCTTAATTATTTTATCAGAAACAGCATAAACAAAGAAGGAATTAGTTTATGAAGCAGGAAATAAAAGATTACGCAAACTTTCAATTAGAAAAATCAAGAGATACGCTTGCTGAAGCCAAGTTGTTATATAGCAATAATTATTTTACAGGTGCCGTTAATAGGATTTATTATTCTGTTTTTTATTCCGTTGCAGGACTTATGAGCTTGTTTGAATTATCGACATCAAAGCACTCGGGAATGTTGTCTAATTTTAATAGAGAAATTGCAAATAAAGGTTTAGTTAGCAGAAAATTAAAGGATTTTTACGTTGAAATATTTGATAAACGGCAGGAAGGAGATTATAAAGTATACAAGTTCGCTAATGAAGAAGTAAAAGAATAGCTTGATAAAGCCGAAAACTTTATAAATCAAATTGAAATTTTAACATTTAAAATCATTAAAGAAAAAGAAATTGAAAACAATAATTACAAACAATAAAGGCTAAAATTTTGGTTCTAACGTCAATATTTATATATAACGAATATTATTAATTCATTCGACTTCAACAGGAAAATTATAATCCCGTAGCTTAGGTAAGAAACAGGTAAGACAACAGATAAAAAACTTTTAATCACACCAATATGGAATTGAAACAATTAATCTGTCGCTGCTAAGCTTTCCATGCAATTCTTTTAATCGCACCAATATGGAATTAAAACAAAATTATCCTAACGAAGTTAAAAGAATGGGCATTACTTTTAATCGCACCAATATGGATTGGAACATAAAAAAATAAATAAAGTGCCTTGGTGTAAATTGCACGCTTTAAGGTTTTAGATTTATTATAAAAAAGGGGGTTGTAAAGCGTATAAATTAAGTAAATAAAAGGAGGTGATTAGATTAAAGCAGTAAGGCTGGGTTAAAATAAATGCAACTTGCTATGTGGATTTACTGGAAATTTAATAAATGCATAAAAATGCATAAAATTAAATTTATAATCGGTGAAAAGCGGATTTTTTCGTTCGGCATTATACGCGCTTTTCGTTCGGCGTTTTAGGGAATTTTAAATCGGTGTTGACATTAGCACGTGAGATTTAAAAAAAGATGTGAGAAATTACTTTTGTTCAAGAGGGAAAAGAGGGGGTCAAATTTAAATGCGGATGGGGGTCAAATCTCTTGACAAACAACAGGTTTTAAATATTTTTTTGATGTTATATCAACTTTTTTCCCAATTAAATCTGATAGATAATTTTCAAATTCCGTATATTTAAAGAGACCTATAGGCTCATTAAACTCTACTAATATATCTACATCGCTTTTTTCATTCTGCTCGTTTCTGACGTAAGAGCCGAATATACCGATTTCGGAAATATGATATTTTTCCGCAAGTTCTTTTTTATGATTTTCAAGAATATTTTCTATTTCATTTAAAGTTTTCATAACGAAACTTTGTGCGTATTATAGCATAATTTTTATATAATAAAATTATTAGGCAAGATTATAATGGCAGTAAGGATGAGCCGACTAACACAAATCTTTTAATCGCACAAATATGGAATTGAAACATTGAATATTCAGGTATCATGAAAGAAATGCGCAAATTAAAATTAGAAAGACAGTCTATTATAAATTTAAAAGAAATGGAACTCACTGCCGGAATTATGGGAAATTTAAAGCAGCACCTTGCAAAGAATTATATTTGGAGATTTATAACAGGGAATTAATACCTAAAACAAAAGACCAAAGACCGGAAAGCCCGCTCGTGCTGGCTTTTTTATTAATAAGACTGAAGGCTAAAGACCGACTACCTCTCCCAGCCCTTGCCTTTGCCAAGCCTGTTTTGAATATCCTTGGAAAAAGCGTCAGGCTGAGGTGTGATAGACTGATTTTTAGATTTTACAAGCTCTTTCTTGATATATTTATTAATCTCATTTTCGAAATAAGCCTGTATTTCCGCTTTAGTAACTTTATATTTCGGCTGTAAATAATCGATATTTTCGTCTTTAATATCATTAGTGTAAGTTAACGCAGTGCTAAATAGTCTAAAAGACATGCCGGGGATATATTTAGCGGCGTTATTATACATATTTTCTAATCCTATATGGTATTTAGACAAAACGTAATTATCGTAATAATCCCTGAATACCGACCTTAAAAAAAGGACGTGGACTTTCATTGCCGAAAGTTTATCTATCGCTGCTATATTAATTCCGCCTATTTTATTTTCTTCGGCGGAGCCTGAAGGAGATAAAAAACGCCGTGACGAATTGGATGATGCGTTCATAAAAGAAACTTTAACCTTATCGCATAATAAATCGATTTGTTCTTTACCGTTCAATAATATTTCATAATCTTTAAATAAATTAGAAAGAGACAATATATTGTTTTTATCGAACCAGTCTTTATGCGTAAAAAAATCGAGGTCTTCGCTCTGTCTGTGTCCGAGTCTTATAGCTAAAGCGCTTCCGCCTACCAAAACAAAATTATCTAAAAAATCTAATTTTGCCGTAGAGAGTTTATTAAAGACGTCTCTTGTGTTCGGCAGTAAATTTTCCAATAATTTTTCGTTCATAATTATGCTGTTTTCATCATTTTAATTAATTTATCCATTTTTGTTTCTGCTGTTATGCTATTTATATCGGTTTTAAAGAAGAATTTAGCCAAAAAATAATTTGCCTCTTTGTATCTTTTATCCGGCAAAAGCTCTTCCGTCCAAACCTTATATATTGAGTTATACGGATATGCCTGAAATAATAATATTAAGTCTTTTATATCCCCGTATAATAAGATTTTTTCTATAAGAAGCTCTTCCGGAATATCCGCAAGAGCAATATCTTTAGAATATGACCAGAAAAGGTTTAAATCTTTAGCAGTTTTAAAAAGTATTTCTTTATTTTCCATAATGTTATATCATATCATATCATATTCTACTTTAAGTTCTTTAACCTTATTCAGCTCTTCCGCGCTTACTTCCTTTTTCCAGCCCTTACGGTCCTTATCCCAGGCAAAGCCGAGCTTTTTGACCGCATCGCCTTCATCGAAACAACGGTTGAATTCTTTTGCTGATTTAGCTAAAATATTTTTCTTCATATAAGTTTACCTCTTTTTTTTTAGAACGTCTTGCCGAAATAATTCTTATGGCGTCTCCCTTTATTGTAAAAATGACCGTCCATAATTTTCCGTTAAGTTTTCCTATAGTAATATATCTATTTTCTATAGGATATAGAGCGATAATTTCAACACGGTTTTCATCTAAAAAAATATTTTTTGCAGTTTCAAAATAATGCAGTGTTTATTTTTATAGGAAAATTTTTACATTTTAATTCATATAGGTGTCAAGAAAAAAATTGATAGGAGTGCTTATTTACTGCGGTTTTAAATGGTGCGTCCAGCAGGATTCGAACCTGCGACCCACAGCTTAGAAGGCTGTTGCTCTATCCATCTGAGCTATGAACGCACATCGTTGTTTCTAATATAAATATTATAGTATTTTACTATTAAAATTATTTATTGTCAATAAAATATCTGCATCTTATTCATCCCATGCAAAATAACTTATTGATATTACATGATTTTAGCCAATATTGAAACAAATTGTTAACGAAAGTTTAATAATTTTGCATTATTTGTTTCATAAAACTGTAAAAATAAAATTGTAAAATGATTTTTAATAAATAAATTAAAAAAATAAAAATAATCAAAAATAAAATTTAACTTTTTTTATTTTATACCTTACAAAAATTTATTAATTGTTTTTACAATAATTTTTAAACAGACAATAATCTTATATGCCAAATACAAATATAAATTTAAATATGAACGACAGCGGATTTACTTTAGTTGAACTAATTCTTGCTATGCTTATTGTTGCAATTTTAACATCCGGCGGACTCTATGTTTATTCAGGTTTAATCTCATCGTCAAAAATAACGGCAGCCATAAAAAATATTACAACGTTAGAAGCTGCCGCAAATTCTTACGCCGAAATCAACGGCGGGAGCTACAAAACAATAGAGCCTTCAGAAATGCAAATCGATAAATTAATGCCTTCATCATGGAATACAAACGGAAATTGGGCATACCCATTAAATAACAACGGGTTAATCAAAAAGTACTTTATAGGTCAAAATATCTGGGGTGTTTCAGGCAGCTATGCAATAGGAATATATTCGCAGTCTATCACTAATTTACAGGCTTTAAATATCTGCAGGGCATTAGAAAATTCTATAAGTTCAATAGGCTTCGACGGTAATGGCTATAATTTGCCGCAATATAGATGTTCTTCGGTAGTGCCTGATAATAATAATTTATTGTCTTCTTCTTCGCAGTCTGAAATATTTTTTGGGTTTGATTAGAAGATATTCTTATAGAAATAGTTATATTGTAAAACCTTTTAAATATTAAACAGATTATGGAATTAAAAAAAATAAAAAATTCAATCGTTAATTTTAAGCATATTGATTTTCTAATAATGTTTGCCGGTATTTTATTTATTATTATAACGGCATCCGGATGTGCTTACAATAATAACGCAATTAATAAACATTTGACTAAAACTCAAGCAAATAAATTGAACGGCGAAATGTTTGCAATTCTTAGTATTCCGCCCTTAACTACCGCAAATATAATTAACAATATTAAACACAAAAAACGTAAAACATTATATATACCAAAAAATATGCTCGGTATTACTAAAATAAATAAAAAATCGATGGCTATAAAATTAAAACATAGCAAAAAATTAGATGCTATAAAATTAAATAATAAAAAAATAAATAGAATTAATTTAAAACAAAATAAGCCTGTCGAAATACAACCGGCATTGCAGACAGTCCAATTAAAACCATATACACTCACGGAAAGAAGCAATACTATTTATCTGAAAATAAATACTAAGAAAAAAATAATAATGGATAAAAAGATTATTTCTAACCATTTAGCGATAATTATTCGCGGATTCAAATATTTAAACGGCTATGAAATAGTCTTTATAAGTTTAAATAATGATGGTAATCCAAGATTTATAAATTTGAATTTCAAGTATTCTAACGCCGGTAATTCATTCAAAATAAAAAAATGGGAAACTATTAAAAACTTAACAGTCGCCGAAAGATACAAAAAAGGAATTATTTTATGGTTAAATTTTTAACGGCTCTTGCAATATTAAGCACTAGTATATTTGTAAGCATATTTGTATGGTTCTGCTTAAATATACTTATTTTTATTGCTAACATTCCAAACAGTTACGGCTATTCTTATAAAACGATAGCAAAAACTATATTTGTAGCTTCAAAAGATTTTAACGTTCCGAGCGCATTAGTCTTATCAATAATAAAAGAAGAGTCTGATTTTAATATAAATGCATTATCAGACGGAGGCGCGATTGGACTTATGCAGCTAATGCCCCGGACGGCAAAAAGTATTGGTATTAATCCTTATAATCCGTTGCAAAATATAATAGGCGGCGTTTATTATTTAAGATACTGCTTAAATTTGAAAAATGAAAATATTGCCTTGGCACTGGCGTGTTATAACGCCGGACCAAATGGGGGAGTGCCCTATTCGACATATAAATATATTAAGAAAGTAGCCGGATACTATCAAATTTTATCAAAATAAAATTATTTAACTCGGTCTAAGCTGCCCATGTTTATTAAAATATTAACGATAATTTTGCTATTTTTCGCATTTACTGTCAGAAATTCTGCAGCTATAAGCTTGCCTGCAATAAAAATAAAATATGCTAAACCGGCACCGGATATCCGTAAAATAAAAAAAATACCGTATGCCTTACAAAAAAAGATATCCTTGAAAGGCAGATTATCATTAGGTTCTATTTTTTACATGCTTTCATTGGATACCCATATCAATTTCAATTATTCCAAAAATATCAACACGCATAGAAAAATGACGTTGGTTTTTAATAATGAGCCTTTATACAAAATCCTTTCAATAATTTTACATAACTACGTATATCATTACAGTAAACATTTAAAAAAAATAACGGTTCATGCTTATACTAATAAAACTTACAGATTTTCTATAACAGCTCTCACAAATAAAGTTGATTTTTCGGTCGGCTCCATTTCAACTTCAACCGCATCCGGCAATTCACAAACCGCCTCTTCAACAAACAGCGTTTCGTCAGAAACTCCGTCTTCTGCAAATTCTCTTATCGGCAGCCAAACTTCGACAAATCCGGCAGGAATGATGTCGGATACAATGCGTACCTCCTCTAAATCATTTTATAATGTACTTACGGCTAATCTGAAAAATATCTTTAAAAACTCAAAAAAGTCTTATTATAATATTATTCCAAATTACGGTCTTTTAACGGTTCACGCAACCAAAAAAAGAATCAGGCAAGTCGGTTTATTAGTTAAACAGCTTAAAAAATTATCGACAAAAAAGATTGTTCTGACAGTCAAAATATTAGAAATTCAGCTCAATAACCAATATCAGTTCGGCATAAATATGAATGAATTGTTTAAGAATGTCATGCGCAGCAATACACTCGGAATATCTAATATAAATTTTTCATTAAACTCGGGCGCTCAGTCAGGCTTAAATAATTCAGGGGATTATTTATCGTTCACGGGCAGCAACTCAAATCAGGCGGTTATTAATGCACTGCAGACCTATGGAAAAGTTAAACTTGTTAATGCGGCAGTGTTATCGGTTTTAAACGGCCAAACAAGGGTTATATCTTCAGGAAGCGTTATACCTTACGAATCAGGTGTACAGGTAGAATCATTAGGTCTTTCGAATTCAACACTGTCATATCCGCAAATATCGGAAGCGCAGACCGGATTATCTATTTCTTTTACACCGTTAGTAAAAAATAATAAAGTTTATGCAACTATAGCCGTAGTGGACAATAATATAGACGGATATTCTTCTTTTAGTTCTAACGGTAATAATTTTAGCGTTCCGAACATAAACACGAAAACAATGATTGATACTTTTGCAGTAAAATCAGATACATCAGTGCTCTTAGGAGGGCTCACTACAGATTCGGCGACCACCGATAAATACGGCGTTCCGATATTAGACGATATTCCGGTGATAGGTTACTTATTTAGCGGAATTAACAATACAAAAACAAAAAAGGAAATTTATATATTGCTGAAACCTAAAATTATTAAATAAGAACATCATTTAAAAATAACCGCGGTATATTATTTGATTTATATTCATATGCAATTAAGAAAATTCTTAGTTAGTTCATATTGCAGGATAAACTTACGAAAAAGTCCTAAAAGACGCGTTTGAAGCAAAATTCTTAGTTATTAGTTAGTTAATACTGCAGGATAAACACAATATATTGTTAAATTTATATTTACATTTTTCGAGAATGAAAATTATTAACTCATATATTAAATAATATTTAAAACGGAGGCGTTATGAAAGATTTTCAAAATAGACTGTCATACGGCAATAGCGGCTTTACCATGATGGAACTTATAGTGGCTATGATAATTATATCAATACTCACATCCGGCGGCTTATATATCTATTCCAAATATATGGGTATATCCAGAGTAACGGCAACAATAAATCAAATAAGCTCAATGAAAGCCTCAGTGTTAAATTATATGAGTCAAAATCAAGGAAATATCTCAAATGTATCTATAACAAGTATGATAAATAGCGGAGTGCTGGGAAAATCATGGACGGCATCTGCAGGATTTACGACAGGTGCCGCCTGTCCTTCAAACGCGGCTTCAATATACCATTGCGACCCGTGGAACGGTGCGATAACTGTGGAACAGGACTCAGATATTTCAAATGTTTACACAATAAATTTTGGACTTGTGCCTGAAAACGATGCTTACAAAATAGCTCAGGATTTATTTAATTCAGTTGACAACAGCGATTCCGGATTAGGAAGCGGCATAATATTCAACGGCAGCGCTTTAACGCCGGATGACATGTCAGCCGCAACATCTAATGAAGTAGGAACTTTAACTTTATATTTTAAGGTTTAATTAGAAAATATATAGAAATATATAGAAATGTTCAAAAGAAAACGATAAAAGGATAGGCGATATATAAATACAATAATATTATCAAAAATTTTCATATTTATTTAAGGTGTCATTACTATGAACGATTTAACGAACGATTTAACACGCAGACAATGCCCCGCTAAACTCGGCGAAATATTAATAAATGACGGGTATCTTAATGAAAAACAGCTCAACGAAGCCATTTTAATACAATCAAAATCTCAAAAATTGCTTGGGCAGATAATAACCGATTTGAGATACCTTAACGAAGATATTATTATAAAAGCCGTATCCAAACAGCTGGGGATAGACTACATACAAGCTATGCCTGACGATTTTGCCGTTTCATTTGATTTTTTATCGAAAGAATATTGCACCGTAAACAACTGTCTTGTACTTAAAAAAATTGATTCGTTAAATAAATCAAATACATCGCCTAACCCGCCGCAAATTATATTGTTAATAGTTAATATATTCAGTACCAATATTTATAAAGATTTATCTGCGTTGACAAATATAACAAAGATATATATTGCAACATCCGAATTTATTCTAAAAAATTTAGGCTATTTGATAGAAGAACAGACGGATCCGGAAAAATATTTAAAAAATTTAATAGATATGGCTGCTTCCAAAGGCGCTTCCGATATACACCTTAATCCTATAGACCGTGAGACTGTATTCTGTCACATGGTAATAAACGGTAATTTGGAAAAATTAAATCCGATTAGCTTAACATTTTTTAATCAACTAAAAAATATTATAAAAAATAAAGGCGGATTCACAAACAATACTAACCCTAAAGATACGCTAAGCATGATGTTCGAAATAGGACAGATTCAAATCAGAACGGAATTTTATCCTGAAAGGGTTAAAAATTTAACGGAAAATCAACATAAAATAACACTAAGACTTTTAGGATTGAATAAAAGACTTTTAAATCTCACAGATTTAGGTTTTGACAGTGCAACAGTTGAGCTGATGAGTAAGATAATGCTTTACAATTCAGGGTTAGTTTTAATCTCCGGACCTACATCGGCAGGCAAATCCACTACGGTTTTTGCCATAATTAAAATGATAGCCGAACAAATGGACAGGTATATTTATACGATAGAAGACCCTGTAGAAATTAATTTATCCAATTCAAACATAGCGCAGGGAGAAATTAACGATATTATAACATATGAAAAATCAATTAAAAGCATCCTGAGAAGCGCACCAAACGTCATCGTAATCGGCGAGATAAGGGATAAAGAAGTAGCAAAACAGGCTATTATAGCGGCTGAAACTGGGCATCTTGTTTTTGCGACCGTTCATGCAAATTCTTCCTTAGGGATAGTTAGGCGGCTTGAAAATCTGGGTATAGACAAAAATATTTTATTAGATTCCGTAAGAATTCTCATGAGCCAAAAACTTTATAACGAATTATGCCATGAATGCAAGGAATATAAAAATATTAGAGATTATCCCGAAAGATACATAAAGGATAATTTGATAATGGGAGCGCTCAGAAAAAGCGAGGCTGTAAATTCTGATTTTAAAGTGTACGATAAAGGGCATAAACAATGTAAAACATGCGGCGGTACCGGATTCATACAGAGAAAAGCCGTTATAGAGATAATCGATGTTACGGACGGCATACGTCTTTCGCTGTTGAAAGAAAATTCTATTTTTAATATAGAGCGGTCTATAAATTATAGAACGCTGAAGCAGAAAGCTTATGAACTATTAATTAGCGGCTCAATAGATATTAGCCAATACTATAAAATAGGTTATTAAATATGAAATATATCGGCATAGTTTTAAACAGAGAAGGAAAAACAAGCTATCTGTACATAGAAAGCTCTTCATGGATGCAGGCAAAAACTAAACTGTTGAATGACGGCCTCATCGTAAAATATATATTTCCGGACTTGAAATATATATTTATGTCTGTTCCGCTTGCAAAAAAAATAAAAACCGACGACATGGGTTCTTTATTTGAAGAACTTTCGTTTTATGCGGGCTTCAGCAGTTTATTATCCTCTTTAAATAATATGCGCAAAGTCTATTCGTATAATACAAAAAAGACGAATTATGAAGACTTTTATAAATATATAAACAGAATTTTTAAGAATTATAAATATAAATCTATAAGCATTCTAATTTCTAAGTTATTATCAGAAACTGAACACGGTAAAAATCTTACGGATATTTTCAAAGACCCCGCGCTCGGCTTTCCGGAGGAAGTTGTTGCAATTTTAGGTGCTGCAGAAAAAAACGGCGATATTAAAAAAGGATTTAAAGAGGTATCTATTTATTATAAAAGTGTATATTCGTATAAAAAAAAATTAATTAATGCTGCAATTTATCCTTCGCTATTAATTTTATTAATGCTCATAGCAATTTTTATATTCATATACTATGTCGCACCAAGATTCAACAGCTTCATTGAAAACGCGAAAATACAGCCCCCTCTTATTTTAACATTAATGGTTAATATTAAACCGTATATCCCTGCTATATTTTTAGCATTTTCAGGATTATTGCTGGGGTTTTTTACTTTATTTTTTATAGATTATAAAGGTTTGAAATCTAAAACCTATGAAATTATCTCAAAGCTTCCCATTTTATCGGAAGTTATAAACTCAAGCTATCTTTCTATTTTATTTTATCAGCTGTATGTCCTTACAAAAGGAGGGATTACCTTAATCGAATCATTCTGCATCGTTAAAGAAAATACTAAAAATTTATACTGGAAAAAAAATATAGAGCTGTTAATACATGAACTTGAATCTGGCCAATCTTTATCGCACAGCCTGCAAAGATTGGATATTAATCCGCTTGTAGCCGCTTATATAACAGCAGGCGAGAAAACCGGCAAAATAGATGATACATTCGATGGATTAAAAGACAGATATAAGCAACTATCTGATGATAAAATTAATTTTTTTGCAAATTTTATAACTTATACAATTTTATTTTTAGCAGCCGGATTCATAATATTTTTCTTTTTAAATTTGTATCTGCCTTTAATAGGTTCTTTAACAAACGGAGTCAAATAAATGCGATATAAAATAATATACGATATAGACAGAAATGAATCTATTATATTAGACGAAAAATTAATGGCTTCCGGATTTACTAAAGGATTGCCGGAACAAGAAGACGGGGAATTGTTTTTAATTTCAAAAGACATAGAACCTAAGATATTTGATTTTAATAATAAATCTTTGCTGAAAAAATATATAAAATCTTCAGGCATACAGATTTTATATCTCAACAGAGGCAATCGTTATTACATATATGAAGTTCCCGATATCTCCGCATATTGCCAGAAAAATGTAACATTATATTCTTATATTATAAACAAAAATCTTAACATAAATGCAGAATCGGTTTTAATTGAAAATTATGAAAATAAAATAAGAATATTCGACGGAAAAAATGTACTGGATGTTGACAAAAATTTAACACTTCCTTTTATAAATCAGATGCTGACCGAAGGCAGAACACATCTATATTCAAATACGGAAAAATTTAAAGATTTATTTAAAACATTTAAAAAAGTAGATCTGTTTGCTCTTCTTTCCTGCGAAAATCAAGATTACATAATTTCAAGAAAAAAATTTAACAAAGAAAAATTTAAATTTGATTTTCTGTTAACAAAAATATTCGCCGCAATATTTATAAGTTTGGTTTTATTATTTATTTATCTTAATTATATGGCTAATAATTTAAAAATAGTTGATTATAGAAAACATCAGACTTTATCAAAATTGCAAACAATTTCTTTAGAAAATAATAGAATTTTGTACTTAAAATTACTGAAACGGATTAATCTTTATAAAAAAATTAAGCGTTTATACATCATAAAACCATTGGATTGCCATATTTTGAACTTAAATATTTCTGAAATTAACTATGGTTATAATGTTAATTTTAATTTTTATATTGAAAATAATCCGCTAAATTTTCAAAATATTTTATCTGATTTTAAAAGAAATTATGAGAAGAAATATGCCGCACCAATTAATTTTACATATAAAATACAACAAAATAAGATAATATTTGCAGCTTCATCTAAGTGGCTGATTGGCAGAGAAAAAATATAATTCTTGATAAGAAAAGAATATTTACGCTGCAAAAATATAATTATTAATATTTAATTCCAAAAAAATATTGAGGAAAATATTATGGCCTATAAATTTGTAAACGGCATGCTCATCGCTGCTATTTTATTTATAATATTTTTAAAACTTTTGCCCGTTTATAAAACATATATACAGACAAAACAAAATGTTAAAATGCTAAAAATTAAAATTACCGCTGCAAGAAAAAAAATTTTATCAATAAAGAAAAATCTGCTGAGGAGAAACGGACAAAATAGCATTAACTTTGATACCGCAAAAAAAAGTATTATATTCCATCTTTTGAATTTTTTAAAAAAACAGGGGATTAAATATAAATTCCTGAAAAATAACATTGTGATTTTAACCGCCGGCTACCGGCTCATAAAATATTTGCCGAAATACGTCCTTATTCAGAGTGTTTCAAATAGCAGTATAAAATTATTATATTAAGCTGCATTAAATTAAATAGGAGGGTAATTTATTATGAAGTGGTTTAAAAAAGTAACAACTGAAAAAAATACTGAAGAAAATGACAGTTCGCAACATGCTAAAAATAAATCCGGCAAAAAATATGCTCTGCAAGGTCTCATATTAATGGCGATATCAGGTTTGATTATTTATGTATATATAGCCGACATTAACGGGGAACACCATATTGTATTGCCTCATTCCGCCCTTAACTTTCATCTAAAAAAGTCAAGTTTTGCGCTTAAACCTATTTATAAAGCAAAACCGCTGCTGCTGCCGGCAACTTTAAGAAAATCCCCTGCTTTCAATAAACTTACGACAACAAAAACTGCTAAACTAAAAAAAGTAAAAGTAAAAGTAAATTCTAAAATAAAAAAAACAAAATATGCAAATAATACGACAATTAAGACTGGGAGCTATTCTTCCGTTATATATAGGCTTAATAAAAAAATAGAAATTGAAAAATTACAACATGAGCTCGCGCTTATAAAAGAAGGCAAAAATACCGCCTCAGCGTCAAATATTCACACAATGCCGAATAATTTTGACGCAGGCATATTCGGTCTGCCGCTTCGGCAGCATGTAAATCCTTTAGAACAGAAGACAAATGAGCTTTCTAAATATTTTAACAGGAATAACAAACATAACAGCGATAACAACGCAATAAGATTAATCGGCGTGTCAAATAAATCTGCGGATATATCTATCGGCAAATCTGATTTTATCATTCAATCAGGCTGCCGTCTTTACGGCTATCAGGTTCTAAAAATAGGAAAAAACTCCATTACCGTAGCTAAGGATGCTAAAATTAAAAAAATATACATATATTAATTAACATTATACTAGCCTAAGTTAAGAAATAAAGGATAACATAAAGGTCTTATGCCCCGCAGTCGTTATTCTAAAATTTTAAAAATATATAAAGCGAATATTATTGCGGCGGCAGACAGTATTACGAAATATAAAACAGAATAGACGGCTATGCCAATAATTAAATAAGCTAATAAAATAAGTCTTTTAAATTTTTTAAAATCTTCTCCCCGCAAAATAATGCCTATTATTATACTGACAAAAATATATATGCTCGATTCAATTATTATTGTAGTTACATTAAACATAGTTAGCGGTTATTTGCCTTTATTATTTTTTTATATTGCAAAGACAATAAATTAATTGAAACTTCTTATTATTTATCTGCATAATATCGATATTATACACCTAAAAATTTTGTATTTCTATAATTTAGCGCTTCAAGTATTGACGGCTCATCAACGTTTTCTTTGTCGTCAATATCGGCAATAGTTCTGGCTACTTTTAAAATTCTGAAATATCCTCTTGAAGATAATTTCAAACTTTCAGCGGCAGACTTATAAAAACTAAGAGTTTCATCCGATATATTTATAAATTTATCTATTTCTGAGCTTGTTATTGAAGCATTAAATTTTTTATTCATATTTTCAAATCTTCTATTCTGCAATTGAACCGCTTTATTAATTCTGTCCCTAACCTCTTCGGAGCTTTCTTCGGATATATTATTTGAAATAATATTTAAACTTTCGGAATATACTTCTGCAAAAATATCAAATCTGTCTATTATAGGTCCCGACAATTTGTTGTAAAATTTATAAATATCGGCGGATGAACATCTGCACTCATGCGTATGGTCTCCTAAATAACCGCAGGGGCACGGATTCATTGCTGCGATAAGCATGAAATCACATGGAAAAGACACTGAAAATCTATTCCTCGATATATGTATTATCTTATCTTCCATCGGCTGCCTCAAACTATCCAATGTTTTTTTATTCATTTCCGAAAACTCATCTATAAATAACACACCGTTATGAGCAAGACTGACATCTCCAGGTATAGGGTTCGCTCCGCCGCCTATTAATGCCGGTATTGTAACGGAATAATGAACGGGCATAAAAGGTCTTGAGGTTATCAAACCGTTATCTATATTAATTTTTTTGTGGGAAAAACTGTAAATATTAGTCAGTTCTATGGCTTCTTCAAGGGACAGCGGCGGTAATATTCCTGCTGCGCCTTGAGCAATCATCGTTTTGCCGCTGCCAGGAGGTCCTATTATAAGAATGTTATGATGCCCGGCAACGGCTATCTCCATTGCTCTTTTAACAGTCGTGTGACCTTTTATGTTAGAAAAATCGGGGTAGTAATTATTTTTATCGGCTGTCTTATTACCATTAAGGCTATTAATGACTGCCGCGCCGCAATCATCAGGCGGTCTGCACCCGCAATCACATTCGGCGTTAGTGCTGCCGCCGTTTTTATCGTAAAATAAATCATGTCCGTTTATTGCTTCGGCGGATGTTTGAAGTTTGCTGATTAACTTTAACGATTCATCGCTGCTGCTATTATCGCCGACGGATAGGTTATCCCTTTTATCTGCACCGGTTATAAAATCGCAAACCTCGCTTAACGTATTAAAACAATAGTATTCTACACCTAAATATTTTGTTTCGTTTAAATTTTCATACGGAACAATAATTTTTTTATTTAATTTTTTTGCTAACATGCTTAAAGCTATTACTCCATCAATTTTATTAATGTTTCCGTTAAGAGAAAGTTCTCCGGCTATTATGTAATCTTCCAGATTAATCACGGGGGTCAGCAATCTTGCCGATATCAATAGCCCTAACGCTAACGGAAGGTCAAAAATAGGTCCTGATTTTCTAATATCGGCAGGGGCAAGGTTTATCGTTATTTTTCTTGCAGGATATTCAAAACCTGAATTTTTTATTGCCGCCTTAACCCTATCTTTAGATTCTTTAGTTGATGCATCAGGTAAACCGACAATCATTACCCCCGGTATTCCGGTTGTAATAAATACCTCGACATCCACAATAATCGCATCTATTCCAAAAAATGTAGCGCTGTATAATTTTGTAATCATAATTAGAATATTTAAGTTAAATATATCTCGGTAAAGTTCAAAAATTACCGATTGTATTAATTTTTATCTTATTATAACTATAATAAGATAAAACTGCTTAACTTAAGTATATCATCCGTATATTACAAAATTATGAAGATTATGTTTAAATTGTATTAATTTTATTTATTAATTATTAATATTTATATTTATTTTATGGCTGCATAGTTTGCCATTTATGACAGGCTGCTTACTGATTGTTGAGAGCATACTGCTTTTTAATATATTCAAGTCTTCCGTCAAGAATTTTTATAATTTCTTTTCCTCTGTCTTTCTGTTTTTCCTGGTTTTCTTTGATATAATCTACGCCTTTAAAAAAATATTTGAAAACATTAAGCGCTTTATCCGGTTCAATTTTATTTGCTGCGATTAATTTTTTAAAGTTTAGCATATAATTGCTTAAACTATTATCATTATTATAATTAAAATATTCTTTAAATATTTTTTTAATTAAATCTTCGCTGTATATATTTTCTTTTATATTTGATTCTAACTCGTCTAATATTTCATAAAGCACAAACAACGGCGTTCCGTACATATCAAATGTATTATCTAAAGAATTTAAAATTTTCTCTGTGTGCAAAAACATTATAT
Source organism: bacterium (assembly GCA_021825865.1). Classification (GTDB taxonomy): domain Bacteria; phylum SZUA-79; class SZUA-79; order Acidulodesulfobacterales; family Acidulodesulfobacteraceae; genus Acididesulfobacter. The sequence goes on along the minus strand of JAKAFU010000002.1, from coordinate 108,928 downwards.
TTTCTTCAGATTCCTGTTCCTGTCTAATGTATTCCTCCGGTTTTTTCTTTAGTTTATCTGCTTTTTTATTGTTATTATCTTTTTTATTCTGATTATTATTAATAATATTATCGGAAATATTTGAATTTGAATCGGCAAGAACGCCTCCGGATGTGATATGAGATGAATCTGTATCGTCACTTATTCTGCAAGAAATATCAGCGTCTGCATTTTTTTCGCTATAACTTCTAAAAAGCGCATCTATAAAATGCGTCACGCGAAAATTATAAAATTTATACATATAAGGAATTTTGATAGTTTTTAAATTCAGCAGATTTATTTCATTTTTACCGCACTGGTTTTTCACGGCTGAGGCTTGTTTGTCTAAATTGTCATTAGCCGCATTGTCATTTCTAATATTTTCAATATTTATACTGCCTTCGCTGACGGTATCTGTGTCATTAATATCCGTATCTATATTTTTTTTAGAAATATAGCCTGAAATCGCTACCGTGAAGTTTGAATATATATGTTCTTTTAACAGCGGAGCATTGGGGTAAGCCGTAATAAAGTCGTTATACCCAAAAATAGGCATAATCTTATACTTTCCGTAAACATTTATCAATATATCTATAATTTCGCCAATTTCATTAATTATATCAAATAATCCAAATTTTTTTTCCGGCGTTGTTAGAATTATAAAAGAAGATGGTATTAAACCTATTGAAGCACTGTATGCTATAATCTCTTTTGCTTTTTTTATATAAATCGCCTCTTTTCCTGCTTTTGTTTTTCTAAAAAAACTTACTTTTTCCGGCAAAAAGCTTTCAACCCCTATTTGTATTTTTGAAAAATTAGCTTTTTTAAGCTTATTAAGAAGGGCTATATCGTGAACGTGCTCAACTTTTACCATAGCGGTAAAGCTGAACCTTTTGTCTATATTATGTAAAATAATTGAATCAAGAAGGTAATTAATCCATTTTTTATTTTGCACAAAAAGGTCATCATCAAAACTTACGCCGAAAACATTGTGATTTTTTGCTTCGTTTAATACCTGCAATATAAATTGTACATTCAATTTCCTGTAATTATAATTTACTATACTGCAATATGAACACCTTCCCCAGCTGCAGCCTCTCTGCGCATAAATTCCGATTGACTCAAATTTATAATAATCATAGATATCCCACGGATATGAAGTATATTGCTCATTTATTTCTTCTTCAGTCGGATGCGGCATCATTAAATTTTCAAATTCAGCCTCGGATATTAAATCTTTATACTGATTATAAAATTTCAGAAAAGCGCTGCCGCCGCGGTTTATTCTTTCAAAATACCGTATAGTGCCGTCATTAAGCTTCACGGCAGCATCCGATACAGGTACGCTGCATTTAAAACTGAATGAATTACCGTCATCCTTGCAGACCGAATCCTTTATCTCCGCTTCAATATAGCTGGAATTGCAGCTGCCGTAATTTAATGAATTGACTGCGGATACGGATACGGTTCTTTCAAAAAAAATTTCATCCGGTATCTGCACCACAGGCGAAGAAAAGCTGCCCCTATTTTTAAATAAAAGTTCCATGTGCTTCTCTGTGCAAAAATAAGCTTCGTCTTTTTTAATATTGGATTTTGTATTCTCAGGAAATTTCTTAAAGACTTCTGATTTAAAGACTTCTGAATTTATTTGTGATTTACTCTGTTTATCATATTGCTCATATGTTTTTATTGAATCTAAGATAGCGGGAAGTGTTTTTTCGGCGTCCCCTTCTATAACAATATCTATCCCCTCGGCATTAATAAGTTCTTTAATATAGCCGTAAACACCGGTTCCTCCAAGTATATTAACGATGAAAGGGTCTATATTTTTAATTTTAATAGCCGTTTGAAGTATATTTCTCAAACTGTCGGCACTCATCAGAGACAACAGACACGCATCGTATTTCCGTAAATAATTTTTATTATCTGTATTTTGTCTGTTTTTTATATCATGAACATTAACATTGCCGGTCTTTTCAGCTTTTTTAAGCGATTTAAATAAATCATCTTCGCTTATAAAAAAGTCTACGGAAAATCCTATATTCCTCAGATATGCTATAAAAAATAATATCGGCGGGGCTTCTTTTGACTTAAAACGTTCATAATCAACATAAAAGGCAAGTCGCTTATTTTTTCGCAAATTTTATATACCCATAAATATTTATTATTTCTCAATATGCAAAGCAAGCAGCATACGACGAATGCCGTATTGCAGTTTTTTTTCATTATTCAGCTTGAAAATGCTGCATTTCAGTTTTTTTCATTATTTAAAGAAATATGAATAAATAATTTTTTCTGAAACTCCGCCGCCTTCGATTCTCCATACCGGTTTTTCGACAACTAAAGCAGAAACTGCTATTTTTTTGTTCTTCGTTTCTCCAAAACCCGTAAACCACTGGTATAAGCCGGTAGGATGATTCCCTGATATAGTCCCCGTCTTTCCTCCGGTTATAATACCCGGAAGCATATATTGATTGTAACTATTATAAAAATCATACCTGCCTATCCCTTTTGTTACAGTGCTGATCATTAGTTCTTTTAAAATAGCAGCGGTTGAAGGAGTAATAGGATTATCTAAAACCCTTACGCCTTTATGTTTATATACTATATGACCTTTAGAGTTTATTACTTCTTTAATAATATACGGGTCAAGCATTTTTCCGCCGTTAATCACGGCTGCCGACATCAGTGCAGCAAGAACAGGGGTAACTCTGGCGTTTTTAAAACCTGCACCCGTCAATTCCAGATTATAAAATTCCGAAGCAGAAGGCACTTTTGAGGTACTGCCTTGTAAATTTAAAATAAAAGGTATCTTGCGGTTAAAATAATATTTATCAAAATATTTTTGCAATAATTTTTGTCCCACATAATATCCGGCAATTTTACCGAAAGCAATATCGCATGATTTCGCAAAAGCCAATCTGAAAGATATTCTATTATTTCCCGTATTTATATTCTGAATCCAGTAATTTTTATTTGTTCCATATAATCCTCCGTTATAACACACGTTGAAGCCGGGATAAAATCCTTTAGATTCAATTGCTGCCGATGCCGTGACAATTTTTGCGAGCGAACCCGGTCTGTAAGCTTTTAAACCGGAAATTTCGGATTTTTTAGATTTATTACTTGCATATGAATATAATCCAAGAACTGCGCCTGTTTCAGGATTGACTGCCGCAACAGCTCCGAATGGCACACTGTATTCCGTTAATACCTTTTTTGCCTCATTTTGTACAACAGGGTCGAGCGTATAGACTATTGTATATTCCCCGAGCTTTTGCACGTAATGCCCGTTTTTAACAGTGTTAAATTTTGGAGAATGGGTTGCAAAATATTTTTGCAATGATTTAATAGAAAAATTATGACTGTTAAAATAGTTTTTTCCGAGTACGGTTGAGCCATTTGTGCTTGAAGATGCCGATAACGTTTTTATTTTCTTATTATTACCGGCGCCGTCAAATTTGATAGGCCTTATTCCTGTGCCTAAAAATGTCTGCTGTTTGTTTAATACTGATTTTGCATAATAATTTTTTACAAAAAAGAATAATTTTATACCGCCTATTGAAATAACTAAAAATGCAATGATAAATATAAAAATGTATAACGGCCTTAAAATATTAGAATTTTTTCTTTTGCTTCTGTTTAAAGTATGTTGATATGACTTCCAATCTTTTATTCTTTCCATCGTTAATAATTTTGTTTTATTATACTATGCTATAATATTTATTTTATGAATTTTAAAATATATTGTCCATTCTTAACTTTTGCCGCCGACAACTATAGAAGGTATCCTTAAGGTAGGCTGTCCGTCGGACACGGGCGCTCCTTGCCCGTCTTTGCCGCAGGTGCCCACGCTGTAACCCATATCGTTTCCGATCATATCTATGTTGTTTAATATTTCAGGTCCATTACCCATTAAAGTTGCGCCGCTTACGGCTTCGCAGACTGCGCCATTTTTTAAAATATATCCTTCCATTACTTCAAATACAAAATCACCTGTAACGGTATTTACCTGACCGCCTCCCATTTTTTTGACAAACAGTCCTTTATCTACAGTTTTAATTATATCTTCGGGCGTACTTTTACCCTTTGCTATCATTGTATTTGACATCCTGACTATAGGCTGGTGTTCGTAAGACTCCCTTCTGCCGTTGCCGGTCAATTCATATCCGTATTTAATATTAGACAAACGGTCAGACATATACTTCTTTAATATACCGTTTTCGACTAATATATTTTTATTTGACACGGTACCTTCATCGTCAAATCTGTATGAGCCTCTTTTTCCTATTAATGAAGAATCGTCAATGACGGTAACCAATTTTGAAGCAACTTCTTTACCGATTTTATTGGAGTATACGCTTAAACCGCCGCCTGCTATATCAGCTTCCAAACCATGTCCTATTGCTTCATGTATCATGGTTCCGCCTGCTTCGCTTGACAGTACGACCGGCATCGTTCCAGAAGGAGCAAAAGGCGCATCAAGCAAAGTTATTGCTCTGCTGCATGCTTTTCTTGCAATTTCAACAGGGTCTACCGTATCGAAAAATTCAAATCCCATGAATGCCGAAGCAGGTTCGTAACCCATTTCTGTTTTTTTGCCGTTAGACGCTACGACATTTACAAAAAAAGTAATAATTTCTCTGCTGTCTTTAGCAATATTTCCTTCGGAATTTACTATAATAACATCTTGTTTATAATCTTTGTATAAAACATTAGCCTGCAAAATTCTTTTATCGTATCCCCATGAAAATTTTACTGCATCGTCTATTTTTTTTATTTTTTCATTCATAGAAACATTTAATACTTCTTTTAAAACAGGGATATCTATTTTTGCTTTAGATTCTTTAAAATTCAAATCTAACTTATTGAAATTATTATTTGTTCTATTAGTTTTTGCTATTCTGTTTAAATTTTTGCCTATTTCTAATAAATTTTGCTCATCAATATTATTCGTAAATGCATAATATGATTTTTTTTCTGAAATAAGCCTTAATCCGGCGCCTCCGGAAACTCCTGATATGGCTTTTTCTAATTTTTTATTCTCATTTGAAAGAAAATTTGATATATTGGATTCAAAGAATATATCAATAAAATCATCTTCCGACGTTCCTATAATTTTAAAGATTTTATTGAAATCTATATCGTTAACCTGCATCTTAACTCCTGATTTTTTTGTTATGATAAAATACAAAAACTAAGTCTATCATTATTTATGATTATATTTTATAATTACAATGATATAACAATATAATAAACCATGTTAAGTATAGCATAAAACATAACGTTTATAAATAGGCAAAACATAAAAATTTAAAATATTCTTCAATACATCAATTAATATTATTTTTTTAACGTTAAAATGCGATGGATATAAAAGAAGCAATCCTGGAAATAAATTTAAAAAATTTATCTAATAATATTCAACAATTAAAATTATTAGAATTTAATAGAAATAAAACAATAATAGCAATCATAAAATCTGACGCTTACGGACACGGTTTACTGGAAGTTGCGCTGGTCCTGGAGAAGGAAGGAATTAATTTTTTTGGAGTAATTAAATTAGAGGATGCTATCCTGCTAAAAAGCAAATTAAACAATCCAAAGGTTCTAATGCTCTCGGGTGTCAATGAAAAAAATATTCCGGCTGCCGCCGCAATGGATATTTCTGTTTGTGTATATGATTTAAATTATCTCAAGGCGGTTTATGCAGCTGCAAAAACTGCCCGCAAGAAAGTTCTTGTGCATCTGAAATACGATTCAGGAATGAATAGACTTGGATTTAAGGATGACGAATTATATAAAGCGTTGGATTATATTGAAGAGATTAGAAAAAATGACAATTTTTTAGAATTTGAAGGTATTTTCAGTCATTTTTCTTCTGCTGAATCAGATATAGATTATACAAAATTTCAACTGAATAATTATAAAAACATTTTAAAAGAAATATATACAAGAAAGTTAACGCCGCTATATACTCATATAAGCGCAAGCTCTTCTATTTTTAGCACCGAAATAAAAGACGATTTTTCAAATTCTGTCAGACCGGGAATATCTTTATACGGAATAAATCCCATAAATCAGCGGCTTAAATATAAGAATACAGCCGAGCTTTCTTCCGATAATAAACAAAAACACGATGCAGAAAATTCAGACCTAAAACCGTTAATGACGCTAAAAACAGGTATTATTCAAATTAAACAAATAAAGAAGGGCTGTTTTGTTTCTTACGGTAAAACATTTCAGGCCCCTCGCGATATGCTCATAGGTGTTGTTAATGCCGGTTACGACAACGGCATACCAAGAATGCTGTCTAATAAAGGACGGGTCATAATAAATAACCAATATGCCGATATGCTCGGCGTCATAACTATGAATATGACAATAGTCGATATGACGGAAATCAAAGACGCATCATTAGAAAGCGAAGTAATTATCCTCGGCGAAAGCGAAAGTAAAAAAATAACCGTTGAAGAAATTGCCGGTTATGCGGGCACAATACCTTACGAAATATGCCTGAACGTAGGAAAATCAAATAGGCGGATATACACAAACACACAATAAAATACAATATATCGGCAAACAATAAAATTAAAAAACTGCAAAGCAAAAATTAAAAACGGTAAAGCGATGTTTCGGTTTTTGTTAACCGATTGTGCGTCACCTTACCGTTTTAACATTATTAATATATAAGTCTTTTTATGTTATGCCTATTTTATACTTATTGCTTATTACTAAATTAAACTGCATTAACTTCTTTAACTTCCGGTATTCTCTCTTTCAACACTCTTTCTATGCCGCCTTTCAGAGTCATCATTGAACCCATACATCCTGCGCACGCGCCTTGAAGTCTGACATTAACCGTACCGTCATCTAATATATTAACTAATTCTACATCTCCACCGTCGAACTGAAGAGACGGCCTAATTTCATCTAATACTTTTTCTACTGCTATTTTATCTATAGCCATTAATCCTCCCTATTATTATAATTTATAATTATTTAAATATCGCTATTCACTATACACATTATGCTTTAGTGTATCATTAACCGTAAACAATGTCAAGAACTTCAAACTCCCGTTTGCCTTTAGGAACATTTATGGTTACTTCATCTCCAACACGTTTTCCTATTAACGCTTTTGCGATAGGTGAAGATATTGAAATTTTACCTTTGCTTATATCTGATTCCGTATCGCCTACTATCTGGTACGAAACTTCCGTGCCTATATCCAGATCCATAAGTTTTATTTTTGCGCCAAAAACAATTTTTTCTTCGCATATTTTTGATATATCTATTATTTGAGCCCTTGCTATTTTATCCTCAAGCTCTATAATTTTACCTTCCAGAAAACTTTGCTTTTCTTTAGCAGCGCTATACTCCGCATTTTCAGACAAATCGCCATGTGCCCGGGCTTCCTCAATCGCTAATATATTTGCCGGTCTTTCGACAGATTTTAATCTTTTAAGGTCTTTGACCATTTTGTCATAACCTTCTTTAGTAATAGGACAAGAATCATTGTTAATGCTCAATTAAAGTTCACCTCCACAAGTAACCTTACAGTCATTTAAAATATATATATAAATAATTAATAATAAATTTTCATTGTTTTTTTGGTTATATTCACTTTACCGTTTTGATACATACCTGTTGGATTTTTTTATATGCTTTTATAATAATCCTGAATAGGTTTAACAGACAGTTTTTCTTCTTTAAGCGATTTTATAGCCGAAGAAGCGGCAAATGCGCCCCTCATCGTAGTATAATAAGGTATGGCAAACTCAATTGCGCTTCTTCTTATAGCATAAGAATCTTCAAGCGACTTCATACCTCTCGGTGTATTAAAAATCATATTAATTTCTTTATTTTTTAGCGCATCTATGATATGAGGTCTTCCTTCCTTAACTTTATTTATTTTAAAATTTTTAATATTTAATTTATCCAAATATTCCGAAGTGCCTTTGGTTGCTATAATACTGAAACCCATTCCTATTAATTGTGTGCAGAGTTCTTCTAAATATTTCTTATCTTCATCTTTTACGCTTATTAAAATATTGCCTTTTTTCGGAATATTCTGTCCGGAAGCTATCTGCGATTTCGCATATGCTATGCCAAAACTTTTATCTATCCCCATAACTTCTCCTGTAGAGCGCATTTCAGGTCCAAGCATAGGGTCCACGTTTGAAAACTTTGTAAAAGGAAACACGGCTTCTTTTACGCAATAATAATCAATATTAAAGCATCCTTTTAATCCCATATCTTTTAATTTTTTGCCAAACATTACAAGCGTAGCATATTTTGCAACCGGTATTCCCGTAGCTTTGCTGACAAAAGGAACTGTGCGCGAAGCCCTCGGATTAACTTCTATTATGTATATTTTATCGCATTTTATAGCGAACTGTATATTTACTAATCCTATTATATGAAACTCTAAACAGAGCCTTTTTGTTATTTCTTTTATCTGTTCTATTATGTCATTGTTCAAGGAAAATGCAGGCATAGAGCATGCGCTGTCTCCGGAATGGACTCCTGCTTCTTCAATATGTTCCATAATTCCGGCTATATAAATATCTTCCCCGTCGCATAACGCATCCACATCCATCTCAATAGCATCTTCTAAAAACTTATCTATTAATATCGGAAAAGAAATATCTTGAGCAAATATTTTTTTAATATATTTATCTAATGAACTTTCGTTATAAATAATTTCCATTGCCCTTCCTCCTAAAACATAAGAAGGTCTTAAGAGAACCGGAAACCCTATTGAAATAGAGTTTGTATAAACTTCTTCTTCATTAAAAGCCATTGCGCTTTCTGCCTGGAAAAGTCCCATTTTTTGGATAATATCTTTAAATTTTTCCCTATCTTCAGCTATATCTATATATTTATAGGGCGTTCCAAGAATATTAAATTTTCTGCTTTCAAATTCTCCTGCAAGTTTAAGAGGTGTCTGTCCGCCAAATTGCAGTATAATTGGAGGATTTTCTTCTAATTTAGCAATATTAAGCACGTCTTCCGCCGTGAGCGGCTCAAAATACAATCTGGAAGACGTGTCATAGTCGGTAGACACCGTTTCGGGATTACAATTAACCATTATCGGTTTATGTCCTATCTCTTTTAAAGCAAAAGCACTGTGTACACAGCAATAGTCAAATTCTATTCCTTGTCCTATCCTGTTGGGTCCGCTTCCCAGAATAATGGCTTTTTTGCCTTCAAGTGCAGTAATTTCATTAGATTTATCATAAGAAGAATACATGTATGGGGTAGCGGCTTCAAATTCTGCACCGCACGTATCTACTTTTTTATAAACCGGACATATTTTAAATTTATCCAATAACTTTTCTAAGTATTTTTCCTGCTCTTTAATAGTTTTCAATGCATTACTGTTTTTTCTCAGATACTCTTCAGGTTTAATATGGCTGCCGTTTTTATCGACGGCGGTTAATTTAGCAATAATCATATTAGAAAAACCTAATTGTTTTGCCTCTCTTAAAACCGTTTCCGCATCTTGCAGTTCTTTATCTGAGCCGCTATGAAATTCATCTGTCTTTGCTGAATTAAAAACATTGCACAGAAACAATTTTTTTTCAAAATCTACAATCTGTTGGATTTGTTCAAGAAACCATCTGTTGATTTTCGAAAATTCATAAACCTCTTCAACAGTGAAACCTGCCCTTAGAGAATCAGTTATTAATAAAAGTCTTCTGTAATCCGCATTTTTAATTAGAGTTTTTATTTCTTCCTTTACGCTGGAAAGCCCTATTATTATGTTTTTTACATCTAAACATTTATCTGCCGATTCTGACGCCTTTAAAACAGTCTTACCTTGAATGGCTATATTTTCGGCATCATTTATTGAATGAAAAATTAATTCAGACTTATTTTGACAATCATATAGCAGATCAAGACCGTATAATGATTCAATCCCATAATATCCGTTCTCCAATGACCTGGCCGCCTTTTGAAGAGATTCGCAAAAAGTTCTGCCTATAGCCATGACCTCACCGACAGATTTCATATGGGTTGTTAAAGAAGAATCCGTCTGCGGAAATTTTTCAAAAGTAAAACGCGGGATTTTAGTAACGACATAATCTATAGCAGGTTCAAAACATGCCATGGTTTTTTTTGTTATATCGTTAGGCAGTTCGTCAAGAGTATATCCTACAGCCAATTTTGCCGCTATTTTAGCAATTGCAAAACCTGTTGCTTTAGAAGCTAAACTTGAACTTCTTGAAACCCTCGGATTCATTTCTATCACATAAGCGTCGTCAGAATTAGGGTCCAACGCGAATTGCACATTGGCTCCTCCGGTTTCTACGCCAATTTCGCTCATTATTTTTATTGTCCAGTCTCTTATTTTTTGCAAGTCTTTATTATTTAATGTTTGAACAGGGGCGATTGTAATCGAATCTCCGGTATGAATGCCCATAGGGTCAAAATTTTCAATCGAACAGATTATAATCGTATTCTTATTTTTATCGGTCATCACCTCAAGTTCAACTTCTTTAAAACCTATAATTGATTTCTCTATCAGAATCTCATTTGTAGGACTTGCATTAATACCCCTCTGAGCATATTCTTTAAATTCTTCAATATTATAGGCAATGCCGCCGCCTGTTCCGCCAAGGGTAAAGGAAGGACGTATTATTACCGGAAATCCTATCTGTTTTAGAACTGCGGATGCTTCTTCTATATCATGCGCAAAACCGCCATGCAATACAGGGACTCCAATCTTTTCCATACTTTTCTTAAAATATTCTCTGTCTTCAGCTTTTTTTATAGCATCTATGCTTGCTCCAAGTATTTTGATGCCAAATTTATCTATAATTTTTCTCTCATATAATTCAATAGTTAAATTAAGGGCGGTTTGCCCTCCGAGAGTTGGAATAATACTATCGGGTCTTTCCTTTTCAATAATTTTTTCCAAAAAATCTGCAGTAAGCGGTTCTATATAAGTTTTATAAGCGTACTCGGGATCTGTCATAATCGTAGCAGGATTAGAATTTACTAATATTGCTTCGTATCCTTCTTCCGCAAGCGCCTTTGCTCCCTGTGTTCCTGAATAGTCAAACTCTGCTGCCTGTCCTATGATTATGGGTCCTGAACCTATAATCATAATTTTTTTTATATCTGTTCGTTTTGGCATAATAGATACCTTCTATTAATCATTAAACTACATAGCTAAATCATTTATTAGATCTGTTTGATAATAACCGTATAAACCGGCATTAGACAAACAATCAATGGCTTCAATATATTCTTCTGCGGTTATTTTCCTATTTACAACATTATCATTAAAAGCTTTATAAGCCGGAAAATATTGACTCATAAGACTTACGGGAATATTTTCCGACAGCTCTTCAGCAATGAATTTAAAAGATTCTTGATACCCTGAAAGACCTTCCGGCAAAACTAAATGCCTGACAAGCATTCCTTTTATAGCGATACCGTTAAAATCAATCTGCAATTCTCCCGCTTGTTTATATATTTTTTTTAAAGCTTTTCTGTTGACTTCAACATAGTTATCCGCTCCGGAATATTTAAGCGCAATCCTATTATTAGAATATTTTATATCCGGAAGATATATATCTATAATGCCGTCTAATATTTCTATCAGTTCTTCCGTTTCGTATCCGGAACTGTTGTAAATAACAGGTATCATAAGGCCTTTATCTTTCGCAATGCATAAAGCATCTGCAATAAACGGCATAAAATGCGTTGAAGTTACCAGATTAATATTGTGCGCTCCTCTTTTTTGAAGTCCCAGCATTATATCGCTTAATTCTAACACGGTATAGTCTTTTCCGTTATAAAATCTGCTTATCGGATAATTCTGACAGAATTTACATTTTAAAGAGCAACCTGAAAAAAAAATCGTGCCTGAACCGTTTTTTCCTGAAATACAAGGTTCTTCACCTTTGTGTATATTAAAACTTGCAATACGCAATTTATCTTTTGCGCCGCACAAACCTTTTTCTGCCTGAAATCTTTTGGCATTGCAATATCTTGGACATAACGAGCAGTTTTCAGCAATTTTATAAAGATATTTTATTTTATATAAAAAATCTTTTTTTATCATTTTTGGTATATTAATTATTTTCTATTTTGTTTTTCAGACATAATTTTTTAAAATCTTCAAATAAGTATTTTGAATCATTCGGACCGGGTGAGCTTTCAGGATGATATTGAACGGAAAATATATTTAACGATTCATTTTTAATGCCTTCGACCGTGCCATCGTTTAAACTTATATGTGTTATTTCAGTATCTTTAAAATTTTCATTTGAACGGCTGTCTTTTATATCTACGCAAAAACCATGATTTTGCGAAGTAATTTCTATTTTAGAAGTTTTAATATTTTTCACTGGATGATTAACGCCATGGTGTCCAAATTTAAGTTTATAAGTATTAAATCCTAACGAAAGAGCAAGCAATTGATGTCCGAGACAAATTCCAAAAATAGGTTTTTTTCCAATGAGTTCTCTTATTATTTTTATTTCATCTGCAAGAGCTTTTGGGTCTCCGGGACCGTTAGACAGAAGTATTCCGTCAGGATTAGTAGCAAGCACATATTCTTTTGAACTATCGTACGGAACTACCGTTACATTTGCATTAAGAGCGTTAAGGCATTCTATAGTGCTGTATTTAATACCGTAATCTATTATTGTAACGTCGAACTCAGGTTTTTCTGCATATTTTTTATATAATTTGGTTGCAGAAACATTAGACGCTAAGTTTAAACCTTCCATCCTGGGCACATTTTTTACCTTTTCTTTTATGTAATTAATGCCTTTTGATTTTAAGGCTATATATCCGTTAGTCGAACCTTTTTCCCTAAGATAAATAGCTAATGCGCGCGTATCCACGCCTGTTATAACAGGGATATTATTTTCATTAAGAAAATCGGTTAAACTCTTTACGGCAGTATAATGAGAGTATTTAGAAACAATATTTTTTGCAACATATGCAGAAAGCCATACTTTTTCAGATTCGGAATCTTCATTATTTATGCCGTAATTCCCGAGCATAGGATATGTCATAATGACTATCTGCCCATTGTATGACGGATCGGTGATAAGCTCCTGATAGCCATTCATTGCGGTATTAAATACTAATTCACCGCCGGATTCAATCGGTTTGCCTTCATAAAAACCTTCAAACGATGTTCCGTCCTCCAGCATTATGACGGCTTTTTCTTTACCTGTATTATCATTATCTGCAATCTTTGCATTAGATGTCATGGCAGTTTTGGTATTTTAAATATTTAACGTATCGGTTATATTGGTTCCATAATAATTATAACTATTATGAAAATTAACTTAGATATTATAATGCGGTCTTTTTTTATAATTTAAAAATCTTTCCGTTTATTATAGCATACATTGCAGCCCCTTTAAAGCTTTTATTAATAAAAGGAGAATTTTTACTCAGTGATTTTATATTTTCTTTTTTATATGTCCATTCTTTTTCAGGATTAATTATTGTAATATCGCCTGCATTTCCGTTTATAATTGCGCCTCTATTTTGCAGTTTTAATATTTTTGCCGGATTATAAGACATTAGATTTGCGATATCAATCATGGATAAGTACTTTTCGTGATACAGTCCCAAAGTCAAAGCAAGTGATGTCTCTAATCCTATTATACCGAAAGGCGCTTCGTCTAATGTCGTGTTTTTCTCGTCTTCCGAATGAGGTGCATGGTCTGAAGCTATAACATCAAACAAACCTTCTCTTAGAGCATTTTTAATTGCATTAACGTCTTCCTGCGGTCTTAGCGGAGGATTCATTTTTGCATTTGTATTGTATGACAATAAGGATTCTTCGGTAATAGAAAAGTAGTGCGGACAAGTTTCAAATGTTATATTTATTCCGTTATTTTTTGCCATTTTAATTAATTCAACGGAGCCTTTTGTAGAAACGTGAGCAATATGAAGCGAAGCGCCAAAGTACTCAGCTAATTTTATGTCTCTGAAAATAGCTATCTCTTCAGCAACGGATGGAATCCCGTTGAGACCCAATGTATGAGAAATAATTCCTTCATTCATTACCCCTTTTCCTCTCAGTTTAATATCTTCGCTATGCGATATAACAGGCATACCAAATGTCTTTGCGTATAAAAGAGCTCTGGCCATTAAAGAACTGTCTTCCACAGGCATACCGTCATCACTTATCGCTACCGCTCCTGAATTTTTTAAATCTCCGATATTTGCAAGATTTAAACCTTCATTGCCGCGGGATATCGCCCCTATCGTGAAAACATTGCATAAATCAAAAGATTTTGCCTTGTTAATAATAAACGAATTCACCTCTTTACAATCATTTACAGGATTAGAATTGGGCATGCAGCAGATAGAGGTAAAGCCGCCTGCGATAGCCGCTTCCATACCTGTTTTAATCGTTTCTTTATATTCAAAACCCGGTTCTCTCAGATGAACGTGCATATCGATTAACCCGGGCAAAACAAATAAATTATCGGCATTGATAATATTTATATCCTTTGCGCCGGCAGTTTCATTTTTAACGTCTTTTATCAGCCCGTTTTCAATATAAATATCTCTTTTAACCTGCGTATCCGTGAAAGGGTCTACGACGATTCCATTTTTAATTAATAATTTTTTCATAAATTTTACGTATAGCTATTAGTTATTATATTTAACCGATATTTATTTAATAATCCTGAAATTATGAATGCCTGCCGCCCAATAATATATATAAACATGCCATTCTTATTGCAATTCCGTTTTCTACCTGTTCAAAAATAGCCGTTTTGCCGCTATTTATAATTGAACCTGAAATTTCAACATCCCTATTTACCGGACCTGGATGTAAAATAAGAACATCTTTTGAAGCTAATTTTAAAATTTCGCCGGTTAGTTTAAAATAATTTCTATATTCTTCTATTGAAGGAATAAAATAAAAAGCGGTTCTTTCTTTTTGCACCCTCAGCATTATTATAACATCAGCTTCTTTAACGGCATTATCCATACTGCCGGCTATTTTTATATTATCGGAATTAATGAATCTGGGCATTAAAGTTTGAGGTCCGTAAAGATAAATTTCTGCGCCTAATTTAGACAAACCTGCTATGTCGGATCTGGCAACTCTTGAATGAACTATATCTCCTATAATGGCAATTTTTAAAGATTTAATTTCTTTTTTATGTTCAAAAATAGTCATAATATCTAAAAGGCACTGAGTCGGATGTTCATTTATTCCGTCACCCGCATTAATAACTGAAGCATTTGTAATATTAGAAATAAAAAACGGCGCTCCTGACTCATAATGCCTTATAACAAAAGCATCGGCTTTCATAGCTTGCAAATTTAAGATAGTATCGCTCAGGCTTTCTCCTTTGACGACAGAACTTTGGCTGATAGAAAGATTGATTGTATCGGCGCTAAGTCTTTTTTGGGCAATCTCAAATGAAGTTTTTGTTCTTGTTGAAGGTTCGAAAAAAAGATTAAGAATAGTTTTGCCTCTCATTGTCGGGACTTTTTTAATATCCTGCAATGAAATTTTTTTGAATTCTTTTGCCGTATCGATAAAATAAAGAATATCGGATTTACTGAGGTCATTAATGGAGATAAGGTCTTTTTTAGCGTAGTCCATAGCTTTCTTTACATTATTAGAAAAATATAATATATAACGACAATATTATCCGGCAAATAATTTATAAATAAAATATTACACTTTTAACAACTTTTCGATAAATTTATTTTTACCCTCTAATTCAACTCTTACGTCATATTTATTTGGTATTTTAATTTTTTTTCCTGTAAAATCCGGGCAAATCGGAATCTCTCTGCCTCCCCTATCGATTAAGACCGCCAATTTAATGCTCTTAGGCCTTCCAAAACATATCAAATCTTCAATAGCGGCTCTTACAGTCCTTCCGCTGCATATTACATCATCTACGAGCAGTATATCTTTGCCGTTGATATTAAAAGGCAGCTCCGTTGATTTTACGGTTTTTTTTACCTCAAAAGAATCGTCTCTGTATAATGTTATATCAACATACCCTAAAAGACAATTAAAACCGGTTATATGTTTTACTTTTTCATGAATGATATTAGACGCTGCAACGCCGCCCTCTTTAATACCGACGATAATCAAATTGCCGAAATCTAATTGAAATCCGGCAATCTTAGCCGCAAGACCGTCAATGAGCTCATTTACTTCATCATTTTTAAAAATTATTCCATTCAATTTTTATCGATTAAAACTAATAATAAATTTTTATGCTAACTCAAAAATATTAAGATTTTAAATAAAATTATATTAAATTAATTTAATTTTTAAGTAATATTAGCTCAAAATATAAATAAAAATATTACGGCAGATTAGCATAACGATTGCTTTTTTAGCCTTTAAACGGACAATCGGGTATTGTTTTAAAAAATCTATGCCAATATATATCAAAATGATTTTTAGGATTCCAGGAAAAATATATTATAAATGCTTCGCCTATAACATCTTTATATGGAACAAACCCCCAATATCTTGAATCAAAACTATTGTCTCTATTATCCCCCATAACAAACAAATCATTCTTAGGAACTGTTATCGGACCGTAATTATCCCTTGGAGAGTTATATGCCGGCAGAATTTTTTTTGATGTCCAATGTGCATATTTACAATTATACAAATGATTATTAATATAAACATGATTATCTATAATTTGAATTTTATCTCCGGGGGTGCCTACCACTCTTTTGATAAAGTCAATTCCGGGGTGAAGATTATATTTCTTTGCGTATGGAAATTTAAAAACTATCACCTGACCGGTTTTCGGGTGCGATACATTAATGATGTGTTTAGTAAACGGTATGTGTATTCCCCATATAAATTTATTGACAAGTATATGGTCGCCGGGTATAAGAGTAGGTTCCATTGACCCTGAGGGAATTTTAAATGCCTGAATAACGAAAGTTCTTACAAATAATGCTATTAATATGGCTATTATTATTGCCTTAAAATAATCTCCAAGTTTTCTATTGCTCATAATTTAATTTTTGCCAATTAATATTAATTATTTTTTTATATATAGAATATAAAACATTTGCATGGTTAATAATAACTTATTTTCATATCTATTCTTATAATGTATTATAATGTAAGTATTAAATTGCAAACGAACTTATTATATACAAAAAAAATCACTCTGTCTATAAATTTAAACAACAAATCGATATATAGAAATATGTGAACTGCTCCAGCCTTAAGAAGCGGAAGTATTATTGCTTAGTTTTGGATGAACTGATAAACAAACAAAATATTAGTCAATTATTTTTATTTGCATTATTTTACGACATATATACCAGAATGTTATATTTTAGCTAATTTTTTCTATTTTTTATTTTATATTATATTTTATTCTATTTCGTCTATACTTTAAGAACAGATAAAAAAGCCTCCTGCGGTATTTCAACAGAACCGATATTTTTCATCTTTTTTTTGCCTTCTTTTTGTTTTTCAAGCAATTTTCTTTTTCTTGTAATATCTCCGCCGTAGCATTTGGCAAGAACATTCTTTCTCAGCGCCTTTATTTCTTCTCTTGCTATAATTTTAGAACCTATTTGCGCCTGGATAACAACCTCAAACATTTGCCTAGGAATCAGGGTTTTTAACTTTTCAACTATATTACGGCCTCTTATAAATGCTTTATCTTTATGTGTAATAACGGAAAGCGCATCAACAGGCTCTTTATTGACAAGTATTTCAAGTTTGAGCATATCCGACTGCCTGTATCCTGAAGTGTCATAATCAAAAGAAGCATAACCTTTGGATAGCGACTTTAACTGATCGTAAAAATCAAGAACAATTTCAGAAAGAGGCAATTCATATATAAGCAATACTCTCTGCTTGGTAATATATTTAAGCTCTATCTGAACTCCCCTTTTTTCGACGCAGAGGTTCATTATCTTGCCGAGATATTCTGTAGGAACATATATATTTGCATGTATAAACGGCTCTTCAATATAATTTACTTCCTGCATAGGAATCTCCTTTGAGGATGGAAATTTTGCAGGATTTAAAGCCTCCTTTACTTCTCCTTTATTCGTTATAATTTTATAAAGCACCGTAGGCGATGTCGTGATTAAACTCAAATCGTACTCTCTTTCTAATCTCTCTACAATAATTTCCATATGAAGCAGCCCAAGAAAACCGCACCTGAAACCAAATCCTAAAGCTAAAGAAGTTTCAGGCTCATAAGTAAAAGATGAATCGTTAAGCTTTAGTTTTTCTATTGAATCCTTGAGTTCCTGGTAATCATCCGAATCTATCGGATAAATTCCTGCAAATACCATCGGTTTAGGTTCTTTAAACCCGACAAGCGGGTTATCGGTAGGATTGGATACTAAAGTTACGGTATCTCCTATTTTAAATCTGCTGGAATCTTTTATGTTTGCGATAATGCAGCCTACATCTCCTGCGCTCAACTGCTGCAGTACTTGCATATGCGGGGAATAAACCCCTACTTTCTGGACTTCATAAGATTTACCTGAACTCATAAGCAAAATATCATCTCCCGCCTTTACGCTGCCGTTAAATACTCTGACAAGAGCAACAACTCCCTGGTAAGAATCAAACCATGAATCAAAAATTAAAGCTTTAAGCGGTGCTTCAGGGTCTCCCTCTGGAGGAGGAATTTTCATGACAATGTCGTCAAGAATTTCTTTTATGCCTATTCCTTCTTTGGCGCTCGCAAGAATAGCGCAGTTTGCATCCAATCCAACTATTTCTTCTATTTCCTGCTTAGTTTTTTCAATATCTGCACTCGGCAAATCTATTTTATTAATTACGGGAATAATATTGAGATTCATATCGGAAGCAATATAAACATTCGCCAGGGTTTGCGCTTCAACCCCCTGAGATGCGTCGACTATAAGCAATGCGCCTTCACAAGCTGCTAAAGATTTTGAAACCTCATAGGAAAAATCAACATGTCCGGGGGTATCAATTAAATTTAATATATAAGGTTTACCTTCAAAATTATATTTAAGCCTCACGGTTTGAGCTTTTATCGTTATGCCTCTTTCGCGTTCAAGTTCCATATTATCAAGAAATTGCGAAACTTTTTCACGGTCATTTATAGTTCCGGTAAATTCTAACAGTCTGTCTGCCAATGTTGATTTACCGTGGTCTATATGCGCTATTATCGAAAAATTTCTAATGTTTTCTATTTTCATTAATTAGTTTTATTAATTAAATTAAGTTATATGCTGATAACACCGTATAAAACTACTTTAGTTTGGCAATATAATAAAGTCAGGCAAAATCATAAGCCGGGTTCTGTTAATCGGAATAATCATTTATCTAAGCGAACAACCCGAAAACTATGCAAGACGAGCAGCCTTAAAGTTTCCCTATTTGTTCTTTCTTCTGGCGGGGCTTGCCACCGTACGCGTTGCCGCATATCAGAGTGAGCTCTTACCTCACTATTTCACCCTTACCGCAATATAAATATACAAAAATGATAACTGCAAAAATAAATTAATAAGAAAGAAATTATAGTTCGTCAAATTCATTTATACTTCGTCAAATTGGTCTAGCATTTGATAAATATTTATATTGACTTTATTTATTTCTCTGCTTACTAATTATTATTTTTTTAATGCGGCGGTATATTTTCTGTTGCGCTTTCCTTGAAGTTGCCTCCACCGTTTTAAAACGGCGCCATGCTCTGTGAAGCCCGGACTTTCCTCAAAATTAAATTATAATAATTTAATTCCGCGATTATTAATTCTGCCTGAACAGTTTGATTTTATCAATTTTAAAAAAAATAGTCAAATAAAGTATTTAAGCTTTAATCTTTGTTTTTTTATTTGTTTTGGTTTTATTTTTTTCTGTATTATTTGCTATGCCGCTATTGATTTCTGGCATTTCCTGTTTATAATAAAGTATTCTTGAGCAAATCGGACACTGCATAAATATTTCTCCTGATAGGAGTTCATTAAACTGCTGGGGAGGTAATATTCTGAAACATCCGGTGCAGGCGCGATTGTTATTGACAGGTATAACGGCGGGAAATTTATTATTATTTTTTATTGCTTCGTAAATATTTAGAAATTCAACTTTCAATATCTTTTCAAGCCCTTTTCTTTTATCCGATAGATTTTTCTTTATGTCGCAATATTTAACCTTATCTGATTCTACTTCGGCTTTTTTATTTGATATAATGTCCGATAAACGTTTGATATCTTCTTCCGTTGTTTTTATTGCCGATTTAATTTCTTCCTGCGCGCTCATCGTTTTTATAATTTCTTCTTCTTCTAAACTCTTTAATGCTTCATTATCTTTAACCGATTTTTGCATTGCATTGTATTCTTTATTTGTTTTGATTTGTTTTTGAGCTTCAGTGTATTTTTCAATCTTTTCACTATATGACTCAACATTTAATTCGCATAAATTAATTTTTTTTTGTAATTCCGATAATTCATTTTTTAGCCTTTCCAATTTTTCGTTTTGGCTTTTTACGCCTTCAGCCGATTCATTTATTTCATGAATGTTTTTTGCTTCATCATCTTCAATTTTCTTGATATTCATGTCAATATCCTGGATGTCAATTATATAAGCAATTTGTTCGTTCAAATTTAGTCTCCTTTAAAATTTAAGATAGGGTTAAAATCAATATTATTTGTTAATATTTTAATTTCAAAATAACGTTCTAATATTTCTTTTAATATTGCGTTAAAAGATTTTTCAGAATCAAAATGCGGAATATCAATCAGGCACAGATTATTATTGCAAGCCTTTATAGCGTCATGATAGGAGCATTCTGAAGAGATAAATGCGTCCGCTCCTTTATTTATAACTTCATTTATATAAGAAAAACCGCTCCCTGAAATTATTGCAACTTTTTTTATAACTTTTTTAAGATTTCCTGTATAATTTATATAATCTGAATTTGTTATATTTTTTACTTTTGTAATTAAATCTTGCAAAGTCACTTCTGTTTCATTTTCGTTAAATTTGCCTATAACTCCCAAGCCTGCGGTATCGGCTCCGCCATAGCCGGCTAGCGGATATACGTCATAAGCAACCTCCTCATAGGGATGAACTTTTTTCATTTCTTCAATAGTTTTGTCTAAATTATTTTCTGCAATTATTACCTCAATTTTTGATTCGTCTACAAAACTTGTTTTATCGGATTCCCCTATAAACGGATTAGATCCTGAAACAGGTTTAAAAGAACCCTTGCCTTTTGTTTCAAATGAACAATCTTCATAATGTCCTATTACAGGGTTCGCATATTTAAATAAAGCTTTCCTTACGTCATAAATATAACCTTTAGGAACAAATACCGATAATTTATAAAGTTTTTTTTTAGCCGGATATATGGAAAACAATGAAGTAAGATTAATTTTTTGAGCTATAAATCTGCTCATTGAATACAAAGAAGAATCAAAATTTGTATGCATAGAATACACACAAATTTTATTATTTAATAGGGTTTTGACAATTGCGGCGTCAGTCGAATTTATATCTATTGAATATAAAGGTGATTTTATAGGATTAAAGAAAAAAGGATGGTGTGTTATGAGAAGATTGCACTTATTATTAACGGCTAATGAAACTGCTTCGGGAGATAGTTCTAAAGATATTAAAACCCCAGCTGCAGGTTCATCAGCCAATTTTAGCTGATAGCCTGAATTATCCCATTTTTCCTGAAGACCCAACGGGACTAAATTTTCTAATTTTTCAATAATTTCTTTTATCAAAAAGGTCATTATTATAATAATAATGGTGGGCCCACCCGGGTTCGAACCAGGGACCTTCCGGTTATGAGCCGGCGGCTCTACCAGCTGAGCTATAGGCCCGTATCGTATTGCATATTATTTCACAAAACTTTTTAATCTCTTTGACCTGCTCGGATGCCTGAGCTTTCTCAAAGCTTTAGCCTCAATTTGTCTGATTCTTTCTCTTGTAACGCCAAATTCTTGTCCTACTTCTTCCAATGTATGGTCGGACTTTATACCTATGCCGAATCGCATTCTTAAAACCTTTTCTTCTCTTTCAGTCAATGTCCCGAGAACTTTTGTAGTTTGCTCGCCAAGGTCCGTTGAAATAGCTGCTTCTAATGGCAAAATAGCAGTTTTATCCTCAATAAAATCTCCCAAATGACTGTCTTCTTCCTCTCCTATGGGGGTTTCTAAAGAAATAGGCTCCTTAGCTATTTTAAGAACTTTTCTAACTTTATCGATAGGAAGATCCATTCTTTCGGCTATTTCCTCAGGAGTGGGTTCTCTGCCTATTTCTTGTACCAAACCTCTGGATGTTCTAATCAATTTATTTATAGTTTCAATCATATGTACCGGAATTCTTATAGTTCTCGCCTGATCCGCAATAGCCCTTGTTATAGCCTGTCTTATCCACCATGTAGCATAAGTTGAAAATTTATATCCGCGTTGATATTGAAACTTTTCAACAGCTTTCATTAACCCAATATTACCTTCTTGGATAAGATCGAGAAACTGCAACCCTCTATTGGAATATTTTTTCGCAATAGAGACTACCAGCCTCAGATTAGCTTCAACCAACTCAGTTTTAGCAACTTTAGACTTTTCTTCGCCTATTTTTATCGCATCTACAATTTTTTTTAAAGAATTCCTATCAACACCGACTTCATCCTCTATTCTTTCAATTTTATTTTTCGATTCTGCAACAAGTTTGGAAATACTTTCAACCCTTTTTAAATCTTTGAATTTTTCGTTATTTAATTCTATTAATTCTTTCTCTAATTTTACATAATTTTCAGTATAATTTGCAACCTTTAAATTTAAATTTTTTAATTTTGTTATAACTTTATCGGTTTGCTTTTTTTTAAGATGCAGTTCTTTCAATAATCCAATGACTTTTTTTGCAACTTCGGGACTTAAATTAGTATGTCTTACGCTAAAAGATTTTTCAAAACTGTCTGCATCGTTTTTATACTCTTCTTTTTCATCGCTGCCGACTCTATCGTCTTTTTCTATATATCCTGCAATATTACTGTTGTAATCATCAGCAGCAATCAGAGTATTTTTTTGTTTATTATTTTTTAATTTTATATTTTTTGGTTCACAAGCGCTTAAATCTTCTGAATTATTTTTAATGAGTTTATTGAAACCTATTGTGTCTTTTATTTTTTCTATAATTCCTACCACCCTGCCAACCGATTTTTCTATATCTTTATCGCTTGGAAATTCTTCATCGTCAAAATCAGATACAATATCGGTTATAATATTTTTATTAACATTTAACTTATCTACAAGGGAGATAACCCTATTTATCATGAGATCTGAATTTAAAACCGATGACAGAATTTCTTCTTCGCCTTCTTCTATAGTTTTTGCAATTTCTATCTCTCTTTCCCTTGTCAGAAGCGAAACCGACCCCATTTCTCTCAGATACATCCTCACAGGATCATTCGTTTTCAGGGAAACATCCTCTTCCTCCTCTTCTTCCGTTTCTTCTATAAAAGTACCGTCAAGGAGATGCTTGTCGTGTTTTAATTTTAGCGAATAGCTGTTGTTTGATGAATCGCTTATAAAATCTACGTCCCTTTCGCCGAGCATATTCATTAAATCGTCTAGCTGGTCGGGAGAAATAATATCGGCAGGAAAAATTTCATTCAGCTCATCATAAGAAATATGTCCGCCGTTTTCCCTCGCTTTATCTAAAGTTTTCTTATATATCTGATCGTCCAATTCTTTTTTCTTATTTTTAACCGGCTCATCTAATTCGTCATTTAAATCGCTGAAGGTTAAATCTGATTTTTTATTTGCTTCGTTATCTTTTTTATTCGGAATAGTGCTCATATTACCGCCGTTAATAGCATTGTTTATACTTTTGCCGGAGTCTTTAATGTTATTATTAGAATTTTTATTTGATTTGCTTTTATCTTTCTTTAGAATTTCGATATTTTTTTTCATAAAATTATTTTATTTTTATAGGCAAACACATATATTATACTATATATAATTATATAACAATATCTTAATAAAGTAAATTAGCAAGTTATAACGAATTCATTTTTTTATGTAATTTTTCTATCAAATTTTTAACCGCAAGCAACTCTTCAGATTTTTTATTCCAATCTTCAGTGCTCAATGAGCCGTTATTTAAATCTTTTATTAAATTAGATTTTAAAATAAGTACATTATTAATTTTGCGCCTGACAATCAATCTTATAAAATTTTTTTCCGTTACTTTTACAGAATCTTCAAAATCTGCCAAAGTACTTTTATCGACCCTGTCGCTATTTCCATGATTATAAGATGTATCGCTTACATAACCGCCTGCGATTTTTATGTTCCCATTTATATCGTCTTTTGCAAATTGACATTCATAAAATAACATTCTCCATTTTTGAGGATTTTGCGTTTTCTTAAATACTTCATCGATGTCAGCCTGAACGGAAAACTGTGCAGCTGATTCCCTAGAACTTCCTTGAAGCAGCTTATTTTCTGAAAGATTTAAACTATCAGGAGCCTTCACTGAAACATCATTAGATAGAAGGTATTTTATCTCTTTAATTATAATAACTATATCTTTAGTGGAAAATTCTTTTAGTATATTCTCGTTAATAAGTTTTGTCAACATAAATTTTCTAAAGATTGCGGAAAGTATCATTATTTCTATTTTATTACTTTGGTCTATTAATGTTTCTCCAGAATTATATTCTAATAAATCATATTCCGTTTCGCCGCATCCGGTACTCCCGCTATTTTCTGCAAATTGAAGATTATTACCGATTCTATTGCCGGCAATACTGCCGGGTTTGATAATATTTATATTATCATAGTCGGCAGTGTTTCTATAATTAGCTATGCTATTCCCGCTGCCCGGCAGATATCTGCCGTTACTATAAAAACTAACATCCGCACGGCGATCCACATGCTCGCCTGTATATCTATTATTATACTGCATTTTTTTATTATTTGCATAATTTGATAATTTATTGTTTGCGTATTCCCTTACCAATTTTTCATTCAGCCCGAGTTTGCCTGCTATCAGGTTAATATAATATGAAAATAAAATTATATTGTCTATATTCAAAAAAGAAATTATATTGTCTATAATATAAATCTTCTTTTTTAAAATAATTTCTTTATTAAATTTAATATCATTATTATTATCATCAAAATTTAATTCATAATTTTGCTTTGTATTGCATGCATCTATCTCTTGGCCTTGCTCTTCCTTAATATCGCCTTCTTGTCCGCCCGCCGTATTATTATTGCGTTTAACTTGTCCGCTGTTAGCAGGCGTTAAATATTTATTTATATAATAATCGATTACAAATTCAATAATCCTCTTCTTATTGCGGTCTAGATAAATTTTTAATTTATCTGCGCCGAATTTTTGCATAAAACTATCCGGGTCTTCATTGTTTTTCAGCGAGACGGCATAAATATTTTTCTCAGAATTATCCATAAATTCTTTGAATAATTCCATCCCTCTGTTTATAGCATTTAATCCTGCTTCGTCGCCGTCATAAAGCAAAACTATATTATCGCAAAGTCTTGCTAATGATAATATGTGATTTTTAGATAATGCAGTCCCCATAGTTGCGATAATGTTTTTAATGCCGCCGCTATAAAGCGATATCATATCAAAATAGCCTTCTACAACAATTACATAATTTAAATCTTTTATATAATTTAAAGATTTATTGAGCCCGAATAATGTTTTGTTTTTGTTAAAAACTAAAGAATTATTGGTATTAACATATTTAGGTCCGTCTTCAATATTATTTTTGCCGCTTATGTTTATAATTCTTGAGGCAAAAGCGACAGGCTCATTAAATTGGTCAAAAATAGGTATTATAAGTTTATTGCTAAACCTATCGGCATAATTACTGCCGTTTTTATAAAGCAAACCTATATTTACCGCAATATCTAATTGGAGTTTGTTTTCTGCAAGTAATTTAGAAAGTCCTTTGCTAAAAGGCGCATACCCAAGCATAAATTCTTTTGCAATTTCTTCGCTTATACCCCTTGATTGTAAATAATTCAAAGCATTGACGCCGGTTTTTTTGTAGATAAATAAATTTTCATAATAATAATTCAGTGTTAATTTTAATATTTTTTTTATTTCTGCTTTTTCGGAAAATTCTTGGTTATCTTGGTTGTTATTTTTGTGATAACTAATATTATTATATTGTTTAAAATTGTTTTGCGTCCAACCGTCAACCGAAGCAATATTATATTTTTCTTTAAGATAATTTATCGTCTCTAAAAAAGATTCTCCTTTAATATCCATCAAAAAATTAATTACATTTCCGCCCTTGCCGCAGCCAAAACAATAAAAAAGACCTTTTTCTGCGTCGATATTAAATGACGGTGTCTTTTCAGAATGAAACGGACACAATCCTGAATAGCGTTTACCTACTTTTTTTAATTTAACAAAAGCGGAAACTTCGTCGTAAATATTAACAGAATCTAATATTGTCTGTATATCTGAGCTCATATGCGGGGTTTAAGAAAATAATGAGATTTATATATGCTTTAGATATGAAGTTATAACATTTCCTGCGCTATAAAAATATGGCAGCAGCGCATAGCTTTTTGGCTTTTTTAAGGAACTGTAATTATTTTTAACTAACGGCAATGAAAAAAGAAAAAATATAACGAGGCTAAGTATTATAAAAATTTTGATTCCTGCAAAAAAAAACCGCCTATTTTATTAACAAAACCAAGCATCAATATATCAAGCAGCTTGGTAATCAAAAAAGAAATTACGGCAAACACTAAACTTACAATAATAAAAACAGAAACAAATATTACAATCTCCTTTACCTCGTAATTTTTGATATTATTAATAAAATTAAAATAGGCAAGATGAAATTTACTGAAATTTTCGACTGCATAGTGTCCCGCAAAAATAGCCGCAACTAATCCGATTAACGATAAAACCTCTTTAACAAATCCTCTGAAAAAACCGCGAACCATTGCGGCAAGCATTATAATCAAAATTATAATATTTATATACATAAGTAATTAATAATATAAAAACAATAATTAAAATACTATATAAATTTATATAATAAAAATTGATACAAATTTATATAGTATATAATTATTATAATATACAAAACCAATGGATATCATTTTTATCAAAATTATAAATCAGATAAATTAATAATTATAGCGATTTTTTTTAGAATTTCGCTTTCTTGCCGCCGCAGCTTTTTTCTTTTTTTTAACGCTTGGCTTTTCGTAATGTTCTCTTTTTCTGATTTCAGAAAGGATTCCTGCTCTTTCGCAAGATTTTTTAAAACGTCTTAATGCACTTTCAAATGATTCATTGTCCTTTATTTTTACGATTGACAAAAGTAGACTCGCCTCCTTTTTATAAGAGCACTCTTCATTATATATTTTAGTTCTGTTTATAGTATCTAACAATTAATAGGTATTTGTCAACTACAATCTTTAATACGTATGTAAAACATGCAAATATTCTTTAATGTTTATATATTTCTGGAATTTTTCTCGTCAATGCCCGATATGCCTTCTCTTTTTTTTAATTCTAGTATTATACTTTTTATATCAATATCTAAATAAACCAGAAGTACCATATAAAAAAAAAGTAAATCGGCAGCTTCATAAATAGCATCATGCTTTTCTTTGCTAAAACCTGCGATAATTAATTCGAGAGATTCTTCCTGTAATTTTTTGCCTATTTTCTCTAAACCTGAATTTACAAGCTTTGCAACATATGATTTTTCAGGATCTGATGTTTTCCTGCTTTTAATCAAATCAAATATTAATTTTAAAGAATAAAAAATTTTTTCGTCAAATTCTATATCTTCTGCGCTTTCTGCATTTTTATGCGTTGCGTCCGAATCTTTACTGATTTTATTCTGTATATTTTCAACCTTAATATTACCGCAATTGATTAGGCTATTATCTAATTTTGAAAAAAAACATGTCTTATGTCCCGTATGGCATGCATCGCCTATTTGTATAATTTTCAAAAGAATGGAGTCGTTATCGCAATCATAGAATATTTCCTGCACTTTTTGAATATGTCCTGAAGTTTCGCCTTTTTTCCATAATTGTTTACGCGAACGGGAATAGTAATGGGCATAACCTGTTTCTAATGTTTTATTAAGCGCTTCATCGTCCATAAATGCAAGCATAAGAACCTCTTTTGAATAATAATCCTGAACAACGGCAGGTACAAGTCCGTCTAATTTTGAAAAATCAATAGAATGAATAAAATCGTTTTTTTCGCTAATCATATTAATTGAGTTAATTTCAATATTTAATTTAAGTATTTAATTGAACTATCAGTCGGCTATATGCTGTCAAACAAATCACACATCATTTGTTTAAATTCTTACATCTATACCTTTTGTTCTAAGATAGTTTTTGATAGCAGTAATATTAGTTTCTTTATAATGGAAAATTGATGCGGCGAGAGCGGCGCTCGCAAGTCCTTCATTAAAAACATTTTCAAAATCTTCGGCACAGCTTGCTCCGCCGGATGCTATTACCGGAATTTTAACATTTTGGGCTACAAGATTCGTAAGTTTTATATCATAGCCTTTCTTGGTACCGTCCATATCCATGCTTGTAAGCAAAATCTCCCCTGCGCCTCTATTATAGACTTCTTTTGACCAGACTATTGCATCAATGTTCGTATTTTTCCTGCCTCCATGCGTAAAAACGCAATATCTGCCGTCTATATTT
Source organism: bacterium (assembly GCA_021825865.1). GTDB lineage: Bacteria > SZUA-79 > SZUA-79 > Acidulodesulfobacterales > Acidulodesulfobacteraceae > Acididesulfobacter. The sequence continues at coordinate 80,230 of JAKAFU010000002.1, read as the reverse complement.
TTTACATCTAAGGCAATTATTATTGTAGAAGAGCCAAACTTTTTAGCAGCTTCATCAATTAAATCCGGATTTAAAACTGCCGAAGTGTTAATGGATATTTTATCGGCTCCGCTGTTTAAAAGATTCCTTATGTCATTTATGTCCGATATGCCGCCGCCAACACTAAATGGAATAAAAATGTTTTTTGAAATCTCTTTTACTAATTCTATCAATGTTTTTCTCTTCTCAAACGAGGCTGTAATATCAAGAAACATCAACTCATCGGCAAGGTCGTCATTGTAAGAGACTGCAAGTTCGACGGGGTCGCCTGCCGATTTGACAGATTCGAAATTTATACCTTTTACAACTTTATTGTCTTTAATATCAAGACACGGAATAATTCTTTTTGCTAACATTTTAGTTTATGATTATAATAATTATTTATCTATTGCAGCGTTTTAATAGCTTCTTCTAAATTAAGCCTATTGTCGTATAGCGCCTTTCCTGCTATTATACCGAGCATGTTATCTAAATATAAATCCCTCAGCAGTCTAACGTCGCCAATGCAGGATACTCCTCCTGAAGCTATAAACTTAATATTATTAATGGCGCTATCGTCATTATTATCAGCATTGCATAGACTGCTGACTGTATTATTGCTTATTTTCTGTGCATCCTTGCATATAGACGAACATTCTTTTATAAAATCAATATTCGGTCCTTTGAGCATTCCGTCTCTGTTGATATCGGTAAAAATAAACTGATTAACGCCATAATTATTATACAGATTATCCACGGCATCATAAAAATCTACCTCTATTTTTTCCGTCCAGCCGGATAACGCAATTTTTTTATTAAACAAATCAAGACCTGCAATTATTTTCCCCTTATATTTTTCAAGAGATTTTAAAATCCCGTTGATATTTTTAAAAAGAATAGACCCGAGAATAACATACGAAGCACCTGAATTAAAATAATTTTCTATTGTTTCGTCGTCCCTTATTCCTCCGCCGATTTCAACAGGAATATTAACAGATTTGATAATATCGCTAATTATATTGAAATTTTCCGGATTTCCTGATTTTGCGCCGTCAAGATCAACCACATGAAGCCTTTTAGCGCCTTGACTCTGCCAATTTAACGCAGCTTCCAGCGGCGTCAATTTATAATTTTTTTTATCTTTATAATTTCCCTTTGTAAGCCTTACGCATTCTGAGCCCAAAATATCTACAGCCGGTATAATAATCATATTCGTTTTTATACTTTTATCTAATTTTTATAGTTTTTTATATATAATTTATATTCTATATAGTTGTATATAGTTTGGTGATGAAAGTTTTATGTTAAAGATAGCTAATCTAATCAGCTTGTAAAAATTAAGACACAAAATTTTTTAACAATGCCAATCCGGCATCATGACTCTTTTCAGGATGAAATTGACATGCAAAAATATTATCCTTTTTTACGCATGCCGTAAATGTTTCATAATAGGAACAAGAAGCAGCGGTAATAGTATCATCATCAGGTTTGCAATAATAAGAATGCAAAAAATAAAAAAAACTATTATTTTCTATATTTTGAAATTCTTTTATTCTATTTTTTTTTATATTAATATCATTCCAGCCGACATGCGGAATTATCGGAACGATATCACTATCAAATTTAATCACTTTGCCTTTTAATATCCCAAGTCCTTCAGCATTTCCAAATTCTTCAGAATGTTCAAATAAAAGCTGCATGCCCAGACATATTCCAAGAAATGAAACAAAATTATGATTTGATACCGCATCTTTAATAGGCTGTATTAAATCTTTATTCTTAAGTTCTTTCATTGCATCTTTAAATCCTCCTACTCCGGGGAGCACGAGATGCGTAGCCTTTTCTATTTCATGAAAATCATGGGTAATAGTGGAATCAAAACCTATTTTATTAAATGAATTTTTTACATTATTAAGATTGCCCATGCCATAATCTACAATAACTATTTTAAGAGCTTTACTTATCATATTCATATATTAATTAATTAATATCTTTTATCTGCTATATAATATTTATATATTGCGTTTGAAATAGCATCCGCAATTAATTGTCTGAATGTTGCAGAAGCAAGCAGATGCTCCTCTAAGGGATTGGATATATAAGCATATTCTATTAATACCGCGGGCATTCTTGTAAATCTTATTACATATAAATCGTCCATTACGGTGCCGTCATTTTTAAGTTTTAAATGTTTAGACACATAATGATTTAAAAATTTTGCAAAAGGGTACGAATTTTTGTGAAAATAGTAAGTAGTGGTTCCGTATAGATACGGCACAACCGCTGAATTACAATATAGACCTATAAAAAGATTGGCTCCGCTGTTATTGGCCTCATTTACACGCTGCTGCAAGCTGACGTTAACGTTGAAAGTCCTGTCTATCTCGGTTTTTATACCCTGTGCGTTTAATAGTTTTTGAAGTTTTAAAGCAATGCTTAAATTAACAAAAGCTTCAGGCAAACCCATCGGCCCTACCCCTCCCGGATCGCTTCCTCCATGACCGGCATCAATGAAAACATTAAATACTGGTTTCTGCCGATTATATTTTTTAAGCTGCGGGACTGCATTGCTGAATGTTTCTATTTTGCCGGTTCCGTAAACAACGGTATCATACTTGTTATTGCCGATGAAAATAGTTTTTATAGGCAGTCTTTCAAACAATTTCTCTTTAGCTACAATATGAACGACATAAGGATTTACAGCAAATTGAGCGAACAAAATATTATCAATGTCTCCGAAAGGAATGCTTCTCCTGCCGGCATTTCCGTAAAGAACAGCATGTCCAAATGCTATAATAAAAAAATTATTCTGTCCTTTTTTAAATAAGTATCCTTTATAAAACGGTTTTCCGATTGTATAAACATTAAGGGTGTTATTTTGATAGTTAACGTAAACGGACGTTATTTTAGTTAAATTGCGGCCGCCGGCACAGGCGTTTTTAATGTTTGTAAATAATAAAATGCCGTTTAAAGAGAAAAACAGCAGCAATACCGCACGTAAATAAAAATTATTCGCTAAATACTGAAAAATATAAAAAAAAGAATAAGTTTTTAATCTTAGTCTGTCTTTTAACTTATCTTTTAATATTAAATACATAATATAATTTTTTAATTAAATTATTCCTTTCGTCGAAAGAATATTATTCCTTCCTGTCTTGCTTAATGCATCAGAAATACTTACGGCGCAAGATTTAAAAACTGCTTCCGTTATATGATGATAATTGCTGCCGTACATAACATTAATATGCAGATTGATTAGAGCGTTTTTACATAGAGCCTCAAAAAATATATTTATATAATCATAGAAAAAAATCTCCGCAACTAATTCATTATACACCAATTCTAAATCAAATGACCCTATTTTAAATTTTTTGCTGCCGTTAATTGATTTTGCAGATTGCATAGGAACGGAATTATTAATTGAATTTGTTTTTTGTGCTGAATGCTTAGAGTTTACATCGGACATGTTTTGTCTATTAATAAATTTATCTATAAGTCTTTCCGTGCTTTTTCTTTTAAATATATTAAATCCGTTTGATAAATCATCAAAACCGTTATTATTATATATAGATAACTGCGCTTTTTTACTTTTTATATTATAATTGCCGCAAGCGCTTTTATTATTATCATTATTATAATAATGATAAATAAAATAAGCCCTGCCGCTAAAATCAACAGTAGTCTGCACTAACGCCTCATCCATAGGAACCGAGGCAAATCCGTACCTTTTTATGCCTTTCTTTTCTCCGGCAAGTTTATTGAGAGCCTGCCCTATAACAATTCCGGTATCTTCTATTAAATGATGCAAATCTATTTCCGTGTCGCCTTTCGCATGCAGATTAACATCAAAATTGGAATGTTTCGCCAGCTGTTCCAGCATATGATTAAAAAATGGAATGCCGGTATCTATAATATATTCACCATTCCCGTCAATATTTAAATATAGCTCTATATCTGTTTCTTTAGTCTTTCTTTGAAACCTGTCTTTTCTTAACTCTTTATTTTTTAATTGCTCGTCTTTAGTCATTTTAACTATATACTTTAGTTATTTAACAGTAATTATTTTGTCGAGTCGAATTCTTTGAAATATTCAATTATTTTATCATTTTCTGATGGAAGACCTACCGTTATTCTGTAAAAATTTTCAAACCGTCCTGTAAAATTTCTTATAGCTATATTATGTTTTTTTAGAAAAGCGTCAAATGCAGATTTAATATTTTCATCGATTAAACCAAAAAAAATAAAATTAGCATCTGATTTATAAACATTAATAAAATTTAGCTTTTTTAGTTTTAAAAATAATGTATCGCGTTGAACAACGGTTTTATGAACATTTTTTTCAAAAAATCTATAATTATTTAAAAAGAACTCTATAGAAGCAAGCGTCAATGAGTTTATGTTATACGGAAGTTTAATTTTTTTAAACTCGTTTATTAATTTATCTCCTGCAAAAAGCATCCCGAATCTTAATCCTGCCAATCCTATTTTAGAAAATGTTTTCAATACTATTAAATTTTCGTATTTATTTAAATATTTAATAAACGATTCTTTATCTGAAAACATTAAATATGCTTCATCTATAACGACAATATTATTTTTGCCGTCAAGAAGATTGAGCAGTATATCGCTGCTGAAATGATTTCCCGTAGGATTGTTAGGATAGGCGAAAAAATAAATATTTTTCTGCCTACCGCCATTTTCTATTTTTTCATCGTCATAGCAATTTGAGCGTTTTTCACAAGCAGGAGATGCTGCGCCTTGATTAAGTATATCGGGCGGCAATTCAAAAAAATCTTCAAGCAGATTAATATTATTAACTTTTAGATCATTGTATTTTGCAATAATTTCATACATAGAAAATGTAGGATAAGGAATATTGACGATAATATCTTTTTTTAAACTTGCCAAAATTATAGAAATAAGTTCATCAGAACCGTTTCCAAAAATAAAATTATCGGAGTTTGCGCTATAATGATTTTCCAGCAATCTGATTAGCCTTTTATTACCCGAATCGGGATATAAATTGATAAGTGTTCCTTTAATAAAATCGGCGTACTTTTTTTTTAAACTTTTATTTAAAGTATAGTTAGACTCATTGGCATCTAATTTCAGTAAATTGGAGTCCTGTTCAATTTCAATCGGGATATACGGTTTGAGATTAATTACGCTTTCTTTAATGAAATTATCTATTTTCATACAATAATCAATGCTCGTTTTTAAAAATTAATATAATATTTACGTGCAGTATAATACAATGCTAATCATTTTGCCGGCGCGTGCGCATAAGCACCGAATTGCCGTGAGCTCCCAACCCTTCAATATCGGAAAAAAACTTTATATCTTTTGCATTTTTATTTAAAAAACCTTCGGTTGAAAAAATAACGCTTGTTCTTTTTAGAAACGATATAGTATCAAGCGGCGAAAAGAATCTTGCAGTTCCTCCGGTCGGCAAAACATGGCTTGGTCCCGCAATGTAATCGCCTATTGCTTCAGGAGTATTTTCTCCAAGAAATACAGCGCCCGCATTTTTTATTAAAAATAATTTTTCAAACGGTTCTTTTATATATAATTCTAAATGTTCAGGCGCTAAATCATTAGCAATACCGATAGATTCGTTTACAGAACCGGTTAAAACCAAAGAACCGTTGGAGGATAAAGATTTCTCTATAATTTTTTTTCTATCTTCTTTTGGTATCAGTTTTTCTAAAGATTTTTTAACATTTTCTATCAAATCAAAAGAATTTGTGATAAGCGTAGAAACAGCCATTTCATCATGCTCTGCCTGCGACATCAAATCAATCGCCGCTCTGTCCGGATTGGCAAATTCATCGCATATCACTGTAATTTCGCTTGGACCGGCTATCATATCTATATCTACATCTCCGTAAACCATTTTTTTGGCTGTTGCAACATATATATTGCCGGGTCCTACAATTTTATCAACCGCACTGATAGTTTCAGTTCCATAAGCCAGCGCAAATATCGCCTGCGGTCCTCCTATCCTGTATATTTTATCTACGCCGCATAAAACGGCGGCAGCTATAACATAATTGTTTAATTTGTCGGAAGGAGGCGTCACCATGAACAATTCTTTGACTCCTGCAGCTTTTGCAGGTATAGCGTTCATAATAACCGAAGAAGGGTAGCTTGCCTTCCCTCCCGGAACATATATTCCGACCCGTTGCAGCGGCGCAATCAATTGCCCTGTAATAATTCCCGGAGTGGAAATATCTTCATTTATTTTATCAGCATTGCGATTATATTTAACACGCTCTTTAAAATTATCTTCGTATTCTTCAGTGTTTTCTCCATTGTCAAAAGAAAACCATGTTTTTATTTTTTGCTTTGAGTGATAGTCAAAAACTCTTTTGATTGTTTTTTCTAATATTTTTCGTTCATCGGCGGATAAAAAATCTACCGCATTTTTTTTATCTTTTTCATTTATTGCAAATTCAGCCGGGTCTATTTGTACATTGTCAAATTTTGCCGTATAAAAAGATAGCGCATTATCCTTTTCTTCTATAATTTTGTTACGCATAATTTCTAAATCATGCTGAATATTCACGCTAAAACTTAATTGAAGTTTCCTTCTTTCAAAAATAAATGATTTAAAATTATCCTTTTTGGCGTCAAAAAATTTCATTTTATATTTTATATATAATATATAATATTCTCAAAGTTTTATATTTCTTTATATTTTATGCTTTTATATTTTGATTTATTCTCATTATAATATTATGTATTTCTTTAGGATTTGTCTTTAAGCTTGCCCTGTTGACGATTAAACGGGATGTTATAAGGGCTATTTCTTCAATAAGCAAAAGATTGTTTTGCCTCAGAGTTTCACCCGTAGATACAAGGTCCACTATAACCTCGCAAAGTCCGGTTAAAGGAGCCAGTTCAATATTTCCATACAGTTTGACTATCTGAACGCTTATACCTTTTTTTTTGAAAAAATCTTTTGTTATGTTTACATATTTTGTTGCCACTCTTATATTATTTGACAGATATAACGCAGTTCGAATATTATTTACTTCATTACCGTTGATAGCGATTTTTTCATTTTTGTCAGATTTTTCTAAAATTGCATCTTCGCCGGCAATATTGCCAAAATTTATTGACCTATGCACAGCAACTGCTATCTTGCATTTACCAATGCCCAAATCAAGAGGTTCGTAAACATTTTTAAATTTCTCAAGCAAAATGTCTTTACCTGCTACACCGATATCCGCCGCACCATACTCAACAAACGTAGGAACATCCCATGGTTTGACTATTAATAATTTTGCATTATCGTCTTCATAATTAAATATTAATTTTCGAGAATTATAATCTTCATCGGAATGTTTAATAAACCCTGATTTTCTTAATAAATCAAGGGCGCTTTCAAGCACACGTCCTTTCGGAATAGCAATCCTCACTTTTTCTTTCATTTATTTAATTCCCGATGCTATTGATTGATTTGATAAGTATTCATCGTTGTAATCCGCCGTGTTTGAATCATCTATTCTTGAAATAATGGCGCCTAAACCGGATAATTTTTTTTCCATGGCTTCATATCCTCTGTCTAAATGATATATTCTGGATATAGAGGTATAATCCTTGGACGAAGCCAGCCCTGCCAGAACTAATGATGCGCTTGCTCTCAAATCCGTCGCCATAACTTCAGTTCCCGACAAAGCGCTTGTTCCTTTTACTATAGCAAAATTACCGCACACTTTTATATCGGCTCCAAGCCTTCTTAGCTCAGCTACGTGCATAAATCTATTTTCAAAAATATTTTCAGTTATAACGCATAATCCTCCTGCAATAGACATAAGCGCCATCATTTGAGCCTGCATATCCGTGGGAAAATAAGGAAAAGGAGCTGTTGAAATATCAACGCTTTTAATCGTTTTAGGACCTTTTACCCTTATGGAAGAAGTTGAAACAACGTTAATTTTTACCCCTGCTTCGGTTAATTTATCTACAATTGCGCTCATATGATTCAGATTAACGTTCTTAACTATAATATCGCCTTGCGTCATAGCCGAAGCAACCATATAGGTACCCGCTTCAATTCTATCCGAAACAATATAATGACTTAATTTATTCAGTTTTTTAACTCCTTTGATAACTATCATGGACGGTTCGACCCTTTTAATATTTGCCCCGCCATTGCATAAAGCAAGAATTAAATCGTCTATCTCAGGCTCTCTTGCGGCATTTTTTATAACCGTAGTGCCTTCCGCAAGTGTCGCAGCCATAATAATATTTTCCGTTCCCGTAACAGAAGGTATCGGAAAAATAATTTCAGCGCCTTTAAGTTTTGCAGCCGTGGCCTCAACATATCCATGTTCCATCGTAATAGTTGCACCGAGAGCTCTGAGCGCCTGAAGATGGAAATCAATGGGTCTCGCTCCAATGGCACACCCGCCCGGAAGCGACACTCTGGCTTTTTTGTATTTAGCAAGCAGCGGTCCCAAAACAAGAACTGAAGCTCTCATGGTTTTCACAAGGTCATAAGGCGCATCAAAGTTGTTAATGGTCGAGGTATTTATAGATAATTTTCCGTCATCCGAATCTTTTACCTCGGCATTAAGACTGATAAGAAGTTTCTTGATAGTAGCTATATCCTGAAGATTTGGAACATTATACAGTTCATTGTCGGAATCGTCAAACATAATGGATGATGCAATAATAGGTAACGCAGCGTTCTTCGAACCGCTTATAGATACTTCGCCCCTTAAAGGGATACCGCCTTCAATTATCATTTTTTCCATAATTAATCTTTGCCACCCTTTCTTTTCCAGACAGATCTTTTATAAAATTGATTGTTATATTGATTGGATTGTTTTTATTACCTTTTGTACTTATTTTATATTTATAATCTTTGCTGCTATTATTATATTTATTATCTTTACCGTAAAATGTCAATTCATAAATTTTTTTTATTTCTTCTTTATATCTGTAATCTATTTCTAATAATAAACAAAATTCTTTAGTTCTTATATTACTATTAACCGAATTTTCTATTGCCGACGAAAACAATTCAAATATTTTCCTGTAAAATTTAAGCCCGTCAATGCCTCCGTCAAGGGCTGCGCACGGTTCGTAATTTTTAACTTCATCGCTGAGAAAACCGACATCAGACGATATTATATAAGGCGGATTTGATATCATAATATCAAAACTATAAAAATCGGTACCGTATTTTTTACTAGATTCATTATACCAGCATATATTTGGATTTAAAATATTAAAATACGTTAATTTAATTTTATTTTCTACATTATTTAATACTGCATTTTTTTTTGCAATATTTAAAGCTTTATAACTGTTATCGGCGGCAAATATTTCAATATTTGAATATTTGCAGTTCTTAGCTATTGATACCGCAATAGCGCCTGAACCTGTGCCGATATCTATAACGCTGATGTTTTTGGCTATATTATTTTTTATATCCGGCTCATTGCAGTTATAGCGGCTATAAAAATTGCCGCTGTTTATTTTTTTATTATTTATTTCATTTAATCTATAAATTTCTTTTAAACTTTCATCAACTAAAATTTCGGTATCAGGTCTCGGTATCAGAACATTTTTATCCACAAAAAAATCTATAGAATAAAATTCTTTATTGTTAATTATATATGCAAAAGGTTCTTTTTTAGCCCTTCTTTCGATATAGCCGTTAAAAATATTCAGCTTATCTTCAGTTATTTTATCTTCATAGTTTACAATAATTCTTTCAACAGAAACGTTTAAAGCATAACTCATAAGAAGCAAAGACTCTTTAAAACAATCAAGAATTTCGTTATTGTTTTCTTTTAAATATTCAGAACCGGCTTTAATTGTTTCAAAAATACTAAAATTATTTGATTTCAAAAGATTTTTGCGACTCAAAATATTTTGACAGAGGAATTAACAGTTCATCAAGATTTCCTTCCATAATATAATTAAGTTTATGAAGTGTTATTCCAGCCCTATGGTCTGTTATTCTGCCCTGTGAAAAATTATATGTTCTTATTTTTTCGCTTCTGTCTCCGCTTCCTACCATATTTTTTCTATTTTTAGCTTCAATAGATTTTTTGTCGGCTTCTAACCTGCTTAATAATCGCGACCTTAATATTCTTAAAGCTTTAGCCTTATTTTTATGCTGCGATTTTTCATCCTGACACGTGACAACAAGATTAGTAGGCAAGTGCGTTATCCTGACCGCAGAATCTGTCGTGTTGACGCTCTGCCCGCCATGTCCGGTTGACCTGTAAACATCTATCCTTAAATCTTCGGAGGCTATCTTAAGGTCTATCTCTTCCGGCTCCAGCATAACTGCGATTGTAGCGGCTGAAGTATGCACCCTTCCCTGAGTCTCTGTTGCAGGAATTCTTTGTACCCTGTGCACGCCGCTTTCGTATTTTAAAAGTCTGAAAACATCTTTGCCTTTTACTGATATCACAGCTTCTTTGAGCCCTCCGGATGCGGAATAGCTTGAAGAAATAAGTTCAAAATTGAAATTTTTTATTATCGCATATTTGTTATACATTTTATATAAATCCAGAGCAAAAAGCGCAGCTTCTTCCCCGCCTGTTGCCGCTCTTATCTCCAAAAGTATATCCTTGTCGGCATCGGCATCTTTAGGGTAAAAATATTCTTTTACTGCTTCTGAAGCTTTAGCTGCTTTAGCCTGCAGCTCGATAATCTCCTGTATCTCCATGGCTAAAAGTTCGTTATCAGATTCTTTTTTTTTAAGCCTTTGAAGTTCTTCTATGTCAGAAAGTATTTTATTGTATTCATCGAAAGTATCGGTGACCCTTTTGATTGCGTTATATCTTTTGATAGGTTCTTTGGCTGATTCATTAAAACCGTCTTTGCTGATTTCTTGAATATTTTCATTAAGATTTTTCGCTTCTTCCTTAAGTTCTTCGCACTTTTGCACTATAGCATCTTCAAGTTTTATAAAAGGCGGTTCATTGTCATTTTTATAATTATTCTGTTCGATTAAATCTTCCATTATGCTAAACCCTTCATCCATTCTTTTTTAATTTCTAAAGGTCTGCCGCAGCTAAACTCTCCTTCTGAGCAGCCGCTTCTAACGCATGATGGTCCTGCGTTATGGAAAATAGACGGAGCTATCGGATAAACAAGTTTAAAAATTTCTTTGGCAAGATTTCTTATTTCCCATTGTGCTCTTTCGCATCCTCTTAATTTAAAAAAATGCAGCAGTTCTCGTGCATTCATAGTAAAACTTAATTGTGTTTGTGCGGCATTAGGCAAAATATATCTTGCATCTTCGGCGGGAATGCCGCTTTCTAAAAAAAACCCGTACAAAGAATAAATTTCTCCGACTAAGTTATTGAATTTATCTAAAAGTTCTTTATTTTCAGATATAGATTGAGGAATAACTATTTGCGGATTAATTTCTTTGACATACCTTTGGCTTCTCTGCGAATACGAGGCTATTCTATGCCTTACTAATTGATGCGAAGCACTTCTGGAAAGTTTATCTACTATAAAAGTAAAATTAGCATGTTCAAGCACTGATTCATGCCCTGAAGTTCTAATTTTTTTTATTAACTTTCTCGCTTTTTCTAAACCGTTTTCAGCTTCTTTAAAATCATACTCTATTTTTATTATATCTGAAGCGCTGTAACACAGCCTTGCAGCTATTGCAACAGTAATTTCAGGATTAGTCGTATAATTTATTAGTTTAACCATCTATCGCTATCGGTCTGTTAGCCGGTTTATCGGCAGCTGTTAATTATGTAAGTTAATTGGAATAAATTTAAGATAAAACAATTAAAAAAAAGATTAAGCAAACTTTCTCTGCAGTTCCCGCTGAAAATATTGCCTTACGGACAATATTTAAAAACCATTCCGCCTTATGTCCTATAAACGGTGTGTGTTTATACCTCGCGAGACGGAACTTTCAGGCGAATAAGCTAAAATTATTTTATTTCTTTTTTTCTATATTATACTTTTTATTAAACTTTTCTATTCTGCCTGCGCTATCGACAAATTTTTGCTTGCCGGTATAAAACGGATGACACTGGGAGCAAATGTCTATATGAATTTCTTTTACGGTGCTTCCGGTAACAAATTCATTTCCGCATGCACACCTTACTTTTGTTTCAAGATATTCCGGATGGATTCCTTTTTTCATTTCTGTTTAATACCTCTTTTTTTGAAATTTAATTTTTATGAAAAACAAACATTAATTATAAGATGTTAATTATATAATTTTAATAAATAACTTTCAACTTTTTTTATATCGGCAGGTACATCGACAGGTATTGTTGAAATACTGACCGTTTTTACCTTAATTTTATAACCGTTTTCAATTGCTCTCAACTGTTCGAGCATTTCTTTCTGTTCTAAATATGAAGATGGCAATAGTCCAAAAGTTCTGAGAAAATCTTTTCTATATCCATAAAAACCTAAGTGCTTAAATCCGAACGGTTTTTCGCTCTCTTTATTATCTTGAACTTTTAATTTGCTTATATTATTATCTATTAAATTAAATTTTAAATCGTAGCGGTTTCTGTCAAAAGGTATAGGACTTCTTGAAAAATAAATTCCATAGTCGCTATTATCCGTCACAACTTTTACGCTATTAATATCCATAAATTCTTCAAATGAATAAATAGGTGTTTTAACGCTTGTAAAAACTATGTTTTCATCTTCTTTAAAAGGTTCTATCAAGGCATCTATTATTTCATTATTCACCAAAGGTTCGTCGCCCTGAATATTTAATATAATATCGGCATCAAGATTTTCAGATGCCTCAATTATTCTGTCGGTACCCGATGCGTGAGTATCTTTAGTCATAACGGCATTGCCTCCAAAATTGATAACGGCATCAAAAACTCTTTTATCTTCGGTAGCGACAATTATTTCAGATATTACGGCAGATTTTGATACGCCTTCCCATACGTGCTGTATCATAGGTTTGCCCATAATTTTTGCAAGAGGCTTTCCTTCAAATCTTGTAGAAGCAAACCTTGCGGGTATTAAAGCTGCTATTTTCATTTATCTTTCCTCCTTTTTATTTATCCTCTTCTGGTAATATATATATCATTGCCGTACTTTGCAATAACTTTCGCAAAAGTATATGCTTTATTTAAACTGTTGAATCTTCCTAATACCACACAATAATAAGCAGTATTGCGCACCGTTTTTATTATAATATGCACACCAGGCACTAACTTCGCAATTTCTTTTTCTTTATTGACAGCCTTAACCCTGGATGTATAAGCTGCAAATTGCAGCGTGTACCCTGTTAGAGGCGGAAGATACTTCGTTCCGAACCCGTTTATTTCGTTCTGTTCAATTCTTGCAGCAGAAGGATTCGGTCCTAAATATTGGATTTTGACAAGAGCTGTGCCGGGTCCGAGCATGTTTAAGGCGCGGGCGGCGGCATACGAAAGATCCATTATTCTTCCACCGTAGTAAGGTCCTCTGTCGTTAACATATACCTCAACGCTTCTGCCGTTCCGCAAATCGGTAACATAAGCATATGTATCAAGAGGTAAAGTTCTCGAAGCAGCGGTTAAGTCGTACATATTATAAATTTGCCCGCTTGCCGTAGGTCTTCCTTGAAATCCTGGTCCATACCACGACGCTATACCTTCTTCTGTATTATGGGGCAAAAATTGCGGAGCGTAATATCGAGGAGCGGCGGCGCTTGCGTTAGGTTGGGAATAAGAGCCTCCAATTATATACGGAACGCAGCCTGATAAAAAAAATGATGCGAAAACCATAACAAACAATAGCGCTGCGCCTATTTTTACCGCTTTAAATTTTTTTAGCGGATTACTTTGCAACGACAACTTTTTTAATGACATTGTATATCAACATATATATATTATATTAATCAACGATACAAATATAAAATTATAATTTTGAAACATTTTGATTTTGGCAATATCGCCGAAACTAATATTTTATATTAGCATAATCTATATTAATTAAAAACATTTTTTTGCTTCATGATTGATTATATATCATTATGTGCTATCATATATATATTATTGATTGTATTAATAATATACGGTTATGAGCCGCGTATACCGCAAACAACTAAAACAACGCACAGCTGCAATAAGATTAATGAAAGAGGCCGTGTAGTTTCATGAAATTAAAATTTAAAGCAGCAAAAAATTAAATAAATAAAATAAATAAATTAATTAAAGGGGGCAAAATGCTGGTAGTTACGTCTGAAAATATATCCGGTTACAAAATTACGGAAGTAAAAGGGCTGGTGCAGGGGGCATCAATAAAATCAAGAACGGTCTTCGGCAATATGTTCGGAAATCTAAAGGCAATGTTTGGAGGAAATCAGGACGGATACATCAAGCTTGTAATCCAGACAAGGGACGAAGCAATTCAGTCTATGATTCAGGAAGCGCAAAACCTTAACGCAAATGCTATCACAATGATGCGCTTTGACAGCAACGAGTTTGATTCCGGACAGGGTCAGTCAATGAGCGAAGTAGTTGCTTACGGCACTGCAGTAGTGGCAGAAAAAATTTAATAATTTAATAAAATTTCTTATTAGTTTTATCGGAAGTTTTATCGGAAACGGACGCAATTTTAACACAGCAGCCGGAAATATTCGGCTCTTGCCGGCGAAGGTAATAAATAATTTGACATAAATTAAATTATAATATATAATTTTAAAACGATATATAGATAGTTAATTATTTTAATTTAATAATTAATATTATTGCTCTTTTAAATTTAAAAAATAATTTGATATTTCTTATCAAGAGCGGTGAAGGGACGGGCCCGTTTGAAACCGCAGCAACCGAAAATGTGAAAGTTAAATTTCGGTGCTAATTCCCGCAGGGATATGGCGTTTACGTGTATAACGCCATAATGACATCGTCGGATTAAACAATGATTATACCTGGAAGATAAGAAGATAAGCGTTAAAAGCCTTTTCTTCATATTTTACCGGAAGAAGAGGCTTTTTTTTTGCTGTTTTTCTTTATTATTTTATAAAAATCTATAATTTTAGTTAAAGCAACTGAATCAACCAAGCTAAATAAAATAACATATATACGTATATTCATACAAGGAGACAAAATGTTTGTAAAAGGATTAAAATGCAGGGAATGCGGCAAGGAATATCCTGACAGCGCTCTTTATGTCTGTGATTATTGCTTTGGTCCATTAGAGGTGGATTACGATTATGATAAAATCAAAAAAAATATAAGCGTCGAAAAAATTAAGTCAAGGCAGCCGAATATGTGGAGATACAGGGAATTGCTTCCCATTAAAGGCGATATAGAAATAGGCAGGGATGTGGGGTTTACCCCTTTAGTTAAGGCGGATAATCTTGCCAAAGTTTTAGGGGTTAAACATTTATACATAAAAAATGATGCGGTCAACTTTCCCACCCTTTCTTTTAAAGACAGGGTCGTTTCCGTTGCTATAGCCAAAGCAAAAGAATTTGGTTTTAAGGTAATTGCATGCGCCTCAACCGGTAATCTTGCAAATGCGACCGCCGCATGTTCCGCTGCTTCGGGTTTCGAATGTTTTGTGTTTATTCCTTCAAATCTAGAAACCGGCAAGGTTCTCGGAACGTTAATATACGGCACTAATTTAGTCAAAATTGAAGGAAGTTATGATAAAGTAAATAGACTTTGCACTGAAATCGCAGGCAAGCATAACTGGGCATTTGTAAATATAAACTTAAGACCTTACTATGCCGAAGGTTCCAAAACTCTTACTTTTGAAATGCTTGAACAATTGGGTTTTAAAGCTCCGGATAACGTTGTTGTCCCAATGGCCGGAGGTTCGCTCATTACAAAAGTCGGGAAATCAATTGAAGAATTTGAATACTGCGGATTAATAGAAAAGCATAATACCAAAATTTTCGGAGCACAGGCTACCGGATGTAACCCGATTACTTCGACGGTAAAAGAGAAAAGAGAATTTATTAAACCTGTAAAAACACCGGATACCATTGCAAAATCTCTTGCAATAGGCAATCCTGCCGACGGTTATTATGCTGCAGACTTAATGCATAAAAGCGGCGGATTCGGTGAAGATGCTACAGACGATGAAATAGTGGAAGGCATGAAACTGCTGGCATCTACCGAGGGTATATTTACAGAAACAGCCGGAGGCGTTACGGTAGCAGTTGCTAAAAAGCTTATCGAAAAGGGGTATATCAATAAAAATGAAACGACAGTACTTGCTATTACAGGTAACGGTTTAAAGACATTAGAGGCGCTTAACGGCAGATTAGACGAAGCACCCGTTATAAAGCCCAATTTGGAAGAATTTGAAGACGTCCTAAAAAAAGTACGGGAGAAAGAAAAAAACAAAAAATGAAATAATAAAAAAACAAATTAAATAATTTATTTAATTAATAATAGTCTGGAGGAGATATGGCTATAATTGTTAGAATACCGACGCCTTTAAGAACATTAACCGGAGGCAAATCGGAAGTTGATGCTGCGGGAACTAATATTTTAGAAATTATTAACGACCTTGAAAAAACTTATCCCGGAATAAAAGAAAGAATATGCGAAAAAAATGACCAGGTCAGGAGATTCGTTAATGTTTATTTAAACGACGAAGATATAAGATTTATAGACAATAACGATTCAAAGGTAGAAGACGGAGATACAATTTCTATAATACCTGCAATTGCGGGGGGAACTTCAGAAAAAAAAAAATTTTATTTAAATTATCCTCAGGAAGTAATTAAAGACCCGCTGATATATTTAATAGGTAAAAATTACAATATAATAACTAACATCAGAAGTGCCAGTATTTCTAACGATATAGGTATAATTGCTCTTGAAGTCGAAGGTGAACAGACAGATATAGAAAAAGCAATAAAATTCCTAGAATCTAAAGGCGTGAGCGTTGAGCCTATCGTATTGGATATCATTGAATAAATTAAATTTTATTTACGTTATTTTATGAGTGGAGGTCATTTTGGATTTTACGGAAGAACAGATTAAAAGATACGCCAGACATATAATATTGCCTGAGGTCGGCGGAGAAGGTCAGGAAAAATTATTATCCTCTAAAGTCCTTTTGATAGGCGCAGGCGGTTTAGGAGCTCCGTGCGGTTTATATCTAGGAGCTGCAGGAATAGGGACACTCGGCATAGCCGATTTTGACACTGTTGACCTTTCAAACTTGCAAAGACAGATATGGCACGGTAATAAAGACGTAGGAAGATATAAAGTCGACTCGGCAAAAGATTCTATTGAAAGGATTACCCCCGATGTCAAAGTTATAACATATAAAGAAAAAATATCTTCCGACAATATACAGGAACTTATTGCAGATTATGACGTAATAATAGATGCTACCGATAATTTTCCTACACGATATCTGATTAACGATGCATGCCATTTTTACGGAAAACCCCTTGTTTACGGTTCTATTTTTAGATTTGACGGACAGGCGACAGTGTTTCTGCCCGACAATGGTCCTTGCTACAGGTGTTTATTCCCTTCGCCTCCGCCGGCAGGATTAGTTCCAAGCTGCCAAGAAGCCGGCGTTTTGGGCGTATTGCCGGGTGTTATCGGAGCAATACAGGCAAACGAAGCCATAAAAATAATACTGGGCATTGGGACGACATTAAACGGCAGATTATTAATATACGATGCCCTAGATATGAAATTTACAGAAATGAAACTGAGACAAGACAAGACTTGTCCGCTTTGCGGAGAAAATCCGACGGTAGTCGAGCTGATAGAATATGAAGAATTATGCGAATTTAAAGCTTGATGTAATTGCAATACAGTGAGCTATTTTTACTATTTAACCGCAATGAGCATTTTTTAATTTAATAAAAATATACAAAAATATAAAATAAAATTTGTCGGAGAACGTATTATAATGGCTGAATACAATAGTGAATTAGATATTAAAGGCGAAATATGCCCTTTTACTTTTGTCAGATCCAAACTTGCATTAGAAAAAATAAATCAAGGCGAAATACTGCGAATAATAGTAGATTATGAACCTGCCATAAGAAATGTTCCCCGCTCTATGGAGGAACAGGGACACAAGGTGGTTTCCATAAATAAAATAAACGATACCGATTATGAAATAATAGTCGAAAAAAACGGTTTAAAAAAATAAACAAATCATAATGTCAAAAGAAGAAAAAACTGAAAACGATTTAAAATATAAATTAAATTTTTTAAGTTTAAATATATTTAATTCTATAGGCAGAACGAATATTTGTTTATTAGATAATTTATTTAACGGTTCTGACGGTTCTAAAGTTTACGCTAAAACAGAATCTCAGAATCCCGGCGGTTCAATTAAGGACAGACCTGCATTTTATATGCTGAAGGATGCAATAAATAAGAATATTCTTAAACAAAATATGACTATAATCGATTCATCTTCCGGCAATACCGGCATTTCCTATGCTATGATAGGTTCATTTTTAAACCTTAAGGTAAAAATATACGCCCCTTCTAATATGAGCGAAGAGCGTAAACAGCTTATAAAACTTTACGGTGCAGAATTAATTCTGACCCCTGCCGAAGAAAGTCATGACGGTGCTATAAAAAAATCCCTCGAAGAATATAAAACCGGCGGAACTGCTCTCTATTATATGCCCGACCAATATAACAACCCGAATAATGCCATATCGCATTATGAAACTACGGCAGCAGAAATTATTGAACAAACAGGCGGCAATATTGATTATTTTGTGACCGGTATAGGAACAGGCGGAACAATTCTCGGCGCCGGAAAAAGATTAAAAGAATATAACAAAAATATTAAAATTATAGCGGTGATACCTGACAGTCCGATGCACGGCATAGAGGGCTGGAAATATAACTATTCATTTAATTTTAAAGGTTTTGCTCATAATAATATTATAGATGATTACGTGAAAGTTGACACGGAAGGCAGTTATTCAATGCTGAAAAAGCTTATAAAAAAAGAAGGACTTTTATGCGGTTTTTCTTCGGGCGCTAATTTATATGGGGTATATAAACTTTCTCAAAAATACAAAGGAAACTATGTTACGGTTTTGCCGGATACAGGTTCCAGATATTTATCGACAGTTGTCTTCAAAGATATGTTTTAATTTTAGAATGATAAAATTTATTGCCCTTTGCACGCTGCAAGTTGTTGACTAACCGATATTAATATGATATTATATATTTAAGATATAAATGCTAGGGGTGCCTGTTTCAACGTACAGTTTCAATTGCACGATTGAAAATATACATAAAAGGCTGAGATTGGATTTATTTATATATCCGGAACCCTCTGAACCTGAATATGGACAATACCAGCGAAGGAAAGCTTGTAAACTTATTTACATAACAAACAATAGTTCAGAATAATTTTGAAATTATGTCATGCTGCATATCTTATTAGTATAAATTGATTTAACCGCACGTTATAATTCTTAGTTTTGATTTTAGTTTTAAACTTTAATAACAGCGGCGGGTAATCAATAAATATACGCAGATATAATAAACGGATGCAGATAGTTATATATACACAGTATATATAACTGACATATTCTGAATTAATTTAAATTTATTAAATAAATATAAAAGCGGTCCTTAAGGCTGAAATTTCTATATAACAGCTTTAAGGATTTTTTTTTGTCTTTTTTTTACAAATAACTCTCTTTATTTTATTAATTATTTAATATTTAACAAACAAATGTTATCGCAGGTAAATAAAATAAATAATAAAACTAAACGGCTTTAATTATAAAAGAATAAATTATGCTAATTTACGTAAACGATAAAGAAATCAATTTGAATGAAAACTTAACTATAGCCCAGCTCATAGACAGTCTTAATCTCAATATTAAAAGTACGGCGGCTGCAGTTAATAAAGAAATCGTACCAAAGGCAAAATATGCAGAATTTATCCTGAAAGATAAAGACAGATTAGACCTTGTAACAATCGCACCGGGCGGATAATTTTATTTAATTATAAAATAAAATATTTTACTAATAATATCAAAAGGGGGAATACATGGCTATAATACCCAATAATCATATGACAACCAATTTTGAAGACAAATTAAAAATAGGCAAATATTCTTTTAAGTCGCGTTTAATAGTCGGGACGGGCAAGTATCCGGATTTTGTCACCATGCAAAAAGCGATAGAACTTTCCGGCGCAGAAATTATAACTGTTGCAATAAGACGTATCGATTTTGAACAGAAAGAAAATATGCTATCATTTATTGACCAGGATAAATATACCCTTTTGCCGAATACCGCAGGATGTTTTACAGCTGAAGACGCTGTCAGCACGATAAGATTATCCCGCGAACTTGGCATATTTAAAACCGACCTTGTAAAATTGGAAGTTATAGGCGACCCCAAGACTCTTTATCCTGATAACGAAGAACTCTTAAAAGCTGCAAAGATTCTGGTAAATGAAGGATTTACGGTTATGCCTTATATTATTGACGACCCCATCGTCGCAAAAAAACTTGAGGACATTGGCTGTCCTGTTGTAATGCCTCTTGCTTCGCCGATAGGTTCCGGTTTGGGAATAAGAAATCCCTATAATTTAAAAATAATAAAAGAAACTGTTTCTATTCCGGTAATAGTTGACGCAGGGGTGGGTACCGCATCCGATGCTGCAAAAACTATGGAGTTAGGAGTTGACGGAATTTTAATGAATACTGCGATAGCCGGAGCTACAGATCCTCTGAATATGGCTCTGGCGATGAATTACGCAGTCAAAGCCGGGAGGCTGGCTTTTTTATCTGGGAGAATTCCGATGAAATTATATGCATCTGCTTCTACGCAAATGGAAGGAATCGTGTTTTAATATAAATAAATTTTTATATTTTTTGCAATCTTAATATATAAAAATATGATAAACATAAACAAATATCATAATTTAGACAATATCTTTGATAAGATTAATAAATCCGAACGGATAAACAGCGATGAACTGTCAAATCTGCTTAATGATAATGAAAATTTTAACGAAATTATACAATACGCAGCTTGTCTTAATAAATCCGTAAACGGCGATAACGTTTCGTATGTGGTCAATAGAAATATTAATTTTACAAATATCTGTTATCTGAACTGCAAATTTTGCGGATATAAAAGAACTGTCAATTCAAAGGACTCATTTGTTTTAACAATCGAGAAAATTATTGAAAAAATAAATGAAGGCTATAATATCGGTATAACTGAGGTTTGCGTAACCGGAGGCATAAATCCCGATTTTAATCCTGATTTTTATTTTAATTTAATTAAAGATATAAGAGCCGCTTTTCCGAAACTGCATATACACGCATTCTCTCCGCAGGAAATTTTTGAACTTTCTGCCAAAACAGGCTTTTCGTTTGAGAAAGTTTTTGAAATTTTAAAAGAAAACGGACTTAATTCAATGCCTGGAACAGCTGCTGAAATTTTAGCGCCTGAAACGAGAAAAGCAATATGCAAAGACAAGATATCCGCACCCCAATGGACTGAAATCATTAAAACTGCGCATAAAATGGATATAAAATCTTCGGCAACTATTCTGCTCGGACACATTGAGTCAAACGCCGATATAGTTTACCATCTTGATTTAATAAGAAAAATTCAGGATTCAACAAACGGTTTTACAGAATTTATTGCTTTGCCTTTTATTGCATCAAAAACTTCATTAAAACATCAGATTAAAACAGGTATTAATACCGATAGTCAAAAAATACTAAAATTTTACGCTATATTAAGATTATATCTAAATAATTTTAAAAATATTCAGACAAGCTGGCCTAAAATAGGCACGGAACTTGCCGTTCAATCCCTTTCATGCGGAATTAACGATTTCGGCGGAACACTCATGGAAGAGAATATCACAAAAAGTGCCGGAGGCAGCTTCGGCGAGTACCTCAGTGAAAAAGATATAGTGTCTCTTATAAAATCAGCCGGAAAAAATCCGGTCAGAAGAGATACTCTTTATAACTATATTTAAATAAAAGGGGACGGATTTATTTTATCTTTTAGCACCGATTAAATTCTAAGGACATTTGCCTTTTGTTTTATCGAAAAAACTGCACGAACAGCGCTTAATTACTAAATTCCGTCCCCTTCTATTGATGCAAACTTTAAATTATATAATGATACTAATGACATGCATGAATATCGCTGCTGTTTCCATGATGATTGTCATGTTCGCTGCATATGTGACCTTCTTCAAAATTGCTGAATTTATTATCTTTACTGTCCTGCAGCACTTCGGAAACTAAATTTCTATCAGTTTTAAAAACATCAATTCCGCCTCTCTTAAGATTTCTTATCGCGCCTTCGCCTATACCGAAACATACGACGGCATCGACATTTTTCTCTGCAATAACACCGATTGGATTACACATATTGTGCTCATGAATCTTATTGGAATTAGAAATTATTTCAGATGTTTCATTTTCCGTATCATAAATAAAAAAGTACGGAGCATTTCCAAAATGTTTACTTACTTTGACCCCTTCAAAACTTACCGTAGGAATACATAATTTCATAATTTTTTCTCCTTGATTGTTGATTAATTTTTCATTTAATATTAAAATTTATATTTACTTAGAACATCCCGAACGCCTTCCTCTGCCGCCGCATTCTCCTCTCCCTTTATTTGCCCTCTGAAACTTTTTCGAACCGCATTTTGGACATTCCGCAGGTCTGCCGGTTCCAAAAGATTCTTCCCATTCATTCTTGCACCCTGAACATAAAAAACGTCTTTTCATTTCAACCATACCTCCTTCAATTTTTAGCGCTTTGCCGTTAACGATACAATCAGCAATTTTTTTATGAGCAGACGTTATAATATTACCGAACGTCTGACGTGAAATACCCATTTTTCCGGCGGCATCTTCCTGATATAAACCTTCAAAGTCACCCAGCCTGACGGCCTCTAACTCGTCAACAGTTAATATAATTTCTTCTAATAATTTTGCAGGAATCCCGTTTGGCTTAAAATAGGTAATAACGGGTTCGCCTTCAACTGTTCTGCATTTAAACGGTCTCATATTTTTTGCGCTATTTATTATTAAGTTAACTGCATTAATTTTTATTTAATTATCATTTATTTTTTGATGTATAACAACTATACATTAAAAATAGTTATTGGCATATGCTAATAATTATATATTAAATGTTTTTCAAAACTTTGTCAACAAAAAAAATTATAATTTTTTTTCTGATTTATATTCTTTATAACCTGTAGAAAATACGACAAAAGTATAGAAACATAAATAAATTATAATCAAGTTTATAAAAATAATTTTATATATAACTTGACTATATAAAAATAATTTTATATACTTAATTTAAAGACAAGAATAAATATAGAAACAGCAATAAATTATAATCAGATTCATAAAAATAATTTTATATACTTAAATTAACAGCTTAATCAATTGATTAAGCAGATTAAGCCTGTTAGCTGTGCAATGATATTACAATTTAATTAATTTAATTTAAAATTTAATGAAATAAGGAGAATTATTATTATGAATGAAAAATCTATCGGTTCAAGCTGCTGCAGTTTTGGTGAAAATAAAACAGCTAAAGATATCGCTGCTGCAATAAAAGATTTAGACAGCGGCGTTCTTATCGAACTGAATTCTTTAGAAATTAAAAAAAGCGATATGGAGAAAAGTATAGAAAGCTGTAATACCGGTAAATGCGATTGTTTAAGCAAATCTCAAAAAGAAAGGATAGAATCTATTTCTCTCAAAGAAGATTCGGATGGAAAATTGTCTATAGAAATTAAAGGGGATATCACTAAGGACGAAATAAGAACAACGATGGAAAAAGCAATGAGAAATCAAAGTTGTTAAAATAGCAATAAATAAATAATCAATTAATTTAATATAAACAAATCTCACGGTGTTTTGGCTTTTCACGAAATTTTATGATATAATCGTATATAAACTAAACTGATAAGAATAGCATAAAAAAACTTAAAAGGTTAAAATGCCGAGTCTAATAGCAAAAAAAAAGGTTAAAAACAAATCAGCAGAGCATGAACAGCTTATTGAGCCTGTTGTACAGACCGGTTTATCCGATGATTCAGACGGCAGAAATATTGACGATGTCAGAGAGCTTTTTTACGCACTTTCTGATAAAATCAGATTGAAAATAATAAAATTATTGACGGAAAACGAAGAGATTTGCGTTTGTAAGTTTCAGGAAATTTTCAAACTTCCGCAGCCGAATCTTTCCTTTCATCTCAGCATACTCAGAAAAGCCAAATTAGTTAAAACAAGAAAAAAAGGCACGTGGACGTTTTATAAACTTAATAAAGAAAATTTTATTATTAATATTTTGTTTTCCACGATAAAAAATATGAGCGATGACGACAAAAATAATCAAAATGAAAACGAAAACTGTTTGAAAAATCTGCTATGCGATGCAGAATAAAGTAAAAACTTATTTATATACAAACGTACAATGTGTATGTATTGTATAATTATAAAAAAGTTCAAAAAATAAACATAATCAAAGCGTAACTTAGTAATAATAACAAAACATGCCGCTGATAATTTCTAAAGAAAATTTAACTATAATTAAAAAACATGTTGCCGAAATTTTTCCTTATGAAGCCTGCGGAGCTATGCTCGGCATCTTTGACGGCGATAATAAGAAAATAACAAAAATATTTCCGGCACAGAATAAATACAGAAAAATAGCATGGGATGCATTTGAAATTGAACCTAAGGATATGCTTGAAATAGACAAACTTTCAAGAAAAGAAAATATAGAAGTAATAGGGTTCTATCATTCTCACCCTAATCATCCGGCTGTTCCTTCAAATACCGATATCGGCGCTTCATGGCCATATTACTCTTATACAATCGTTTCCATAAAAGGCAGCAGATTAGAAGATGTCGCCGATATTAAAAATTATTTGATGCCAGATAAAATTAACAAGCCGATTATTGAGGAAATAATTATTACAGAACAAACATAAATATAAATATGTTTATGTTTATGCCGTCAGCCGGTGAAATAATAATAAGATTAAATATTATAAACGGAACGAGTTTATTATTTTATATTATTATCAATAAAATAATATTACTATACTACGCCAACTCCGCCAGCAGCAATTCGGCAAGTTCAGTTTTGTTCATCCTTTCAAATTTTTTTATTTCAAGGGACTGCTCGTAATTTTCAATTGCTTTTTTGTTGATTTCGCTGCGACTTTTATTAGTTGCCGCCGCACTGAATTCCGATGTTTTTTTGAGCAGATAGCCTTCGTTTTCATCGCTTCCTATTATATTTTTTGAAACATCATTGACAAAAATATAATCTAATGATTTTTCTTTAAGTTTTTTTTGTGCATTTTCAATTATATTATCAGTTTCAGCGGCAAATCCAAAAACTATCTGACCGTCTTGTTTATTTTTTGCGAGAAGTTTAAGAATATCTTCGTTTTTAATAAGGTTTAATCTCATATCTGCAGCACCGTTAGGACTTATATCCTCTTTTTTAATCTTAAGAGCGCTTTTTTCCTTTACACTAAAATCGGAAACTGCCGCCGCCATAATTAATAGAGCATTTTCTGGAAATTCTTCCAGAATGCTGTCCTTTAAATCTCGGAAACTTTGTTTTCTAATCAGTTTTATTTTTTTGCTTATATATAAACATGAAAAATCTATATTACATGCTATCAGCGTAACGTTTGCTCCTTCCTTAGCCGCTTCGTTGGCGATAGCAACCCCCATTTTTCCGCTTGAAGCGTTAGATATAAATCTCACAGGGTCAATATATTCTCTTGTTCCCCCTGCCGTAATCAATATTTTTCTGCCCTTTAATCTATTATTTTTAAATACGCTTTCAAGTTCGAAAATAATATCCGCAATTTCAGGAAATTTCCCTTCTCCAAAATCGCCGCAGGCCAGCTCTCCCGAAGCAGGAGATACAAAAAAATATTTTTCCGGAGACATTTCTTTTATATTTTTCTGTAAAATTTCATTTGAATACATTTTGCCGTTCATTGCAGGAATGAACACACACGGCTTGTCGCCGGAAGCTGAAACAGTGAGCGTTATTAAAGAATCTGCTATACCGCAGGCTATCTTGTTTATTGTATTATATGTAGCGGGGGCAATAACTATGGCATCTGCCGTTTTTGCAAGTTCTATATGCGCAAGAGGAATTTCAAAAGCGTCATCACTATATACTTCTTCTCCGAAGGATTTAAATATATACGGAGAAATAAACTTTGAAGCCGATGAACTGAGGATTATAACAACTGAAGCGCCTTCTTTTTTTAAAACCCTGTATAGTTCAACTGCTTTATAGCTTGCTATTGAACCTGTTATACACAGAATAATTTTTTTGTTTTTTAATACCATATTTTTTTATACGCTGCTGCCATTGCCGGATTCATAACAGAAAGTTCATAAAAAATAAGGATTATTTTTTTTCTCATATCCTATAGTCGTCTCTCTGCCATGACCCGGAAATACATTAATCTCGTCATTTAATTTAAAAAGCTTATTTTTAATAGAGCTTATTATTTTTTCGGAATCCCCGCCGAAAAGATCGGTTCTTCCTATCGTTTGTCTGAATAAAGTGTCTCCGCTGAAAAGAAATCGATTATTTACCAGAAACGACGTGCTTCCGGGTGAATGACCGGGTGTAAAGATTGTTCTGATATTAATGCCGCCGATATTTATCTTTTCATTTTCATCTAATTTTTTATCTATTGAAATACTCTCGCCTGAAAAATCAAATCCTAAATAATCCGCCTGTTCTTTTAAATTGTCAATAATAGACTGTTCGTTCTCATTTGCATAGAGCGGAATACTATACTTTTTTTTAAAATAATTAACCATAGCCACATGGTCAATATGGCAATGGGTATTTAATATAAATTTCAGGTTAATATCATTTTCTTTAATTAAATTATCAATTTTAGATTCCTGCCCTCCGGGGTCAATGATAAATCCGGGTCTTTCACTGTTTTCATCGTCATAAACAAGATAAGTGTTTACCTCAAAAGGCCCTGAAGGTATTATAAAATATTTTACCGGCAATATTTTAATCTCCTTATAAATAATTAAAATTTTAAAAGATAAATTTGTAAAACTTTTTATATTATAGCATTTTTTATTTATTTAAATAGGTTTTAAATGACTCAATTAATAAGTTTAATGTCTCAGACGTGTCTGCTTCTCCGTATATTCTCATGACCTCTTCTGTTCCGGAAAGTCTTGCCAGGAGCCACGCATCATCTTCAAAAAAGATTTTATATCCATCGACAAAACTTTTATTTATTACCTTTTTTCCTTCAAAAATTGAAGGAAATGCCGCCATTTTGCTGTCTATATTCGCTTTGAACTTCTCTCTGTTAACAGGTTCATTAATACGCTTAGTAAAAATAGGACCGAATTCTTCCATAAATTCTTTAACTAAACTGTTTAGCGGTTTCTTATAGAAAGAGAGCATCTCAAGAACTAACAGGCATGTGAATATGCCGTCTTTATCAGGCGTATGGTTTATAACGGTAAGCCCTGACGATTCTTCGCCCGCCATTATAACTTTTTTTTCGGAAATTAATTTTCCTAGATATTTAAACCCGACAGGAGTCTCATGAATTTTAAAACCGTATTTCCTCGCAACTCTGTCAATAAGCGCTGAGGTAGCCACACTTCTTGCAGCATCGCCTTTTATATTCTTCCCTGAAATATAGTAATTATAAAGCATAGGCAAAATAATATTAGGTTCGACAAATCTGCCTTCTTCGTCAATTATCCCGTATCTGTCCGCGTCACCGTCCGTAGCAAGTCCGAATGCTATTTTTTTATTCTTGCCGTCGCTATTATTATTTCTTTTATCGTTATATTCTTTAATTCTTGCTTTAAGGTCGGCTAAATTCTTATCAGACGGGTCAGGTGCTTTTCCGGCTCCAAAAAAGGCATCTCTCTGCGGATTTAATATGTCAAAATCTATGCCGTTTTTTTTTAGCACCTTGTCTATTACTCCGCTGGAAGTGCCGTGCATGGGGTTCACAATAATATAAATATTGCTGCCGTTAGATTTTATCAGATTAAAATCTATTTTATCTTCTATAAGACCGATATAATAATCAATAAAACTTACTTCTTTTAATAGAGATTTATCCTTTGCTTCATCAAATTCAATAAATTTATAATGCGGATTTTTGAGCAGTTCATTTGATTTATCGGTAATAATTTCGGTATCTTCAGGAAGGGCAGGTCCTCCCCAGCAAGGCGAAAATTTAACCCCGTTATAATTGTACGGATTATGGCTTGCGGTAATATTAATAGCTCCCAGCGCTTTTTCTTTTAATATTGCCGCAGCAAGAACCGGAGTAGGCGTAAAAGTTTCGCAGTATAATACTTTAAAGCCGTTAGCGCAAAAAACACCGCTTGCGCATTTTGCAAATTCTTCAGATAAAAAACGTGTATCATATCCTATAATTATAGTTTTATCAGTATTTTCGCTATTCGTTATAACATTTACTTTTTTTTCATTTAAAAAATTACATATTGCCTGAGAAACTATTTTTACATTTTCATAAGTAAAATCATCGGCTATTTTCCCTCTCCAGCCGGACGTGCCAAATTCAATCTCCATATTTAATCTCCCGTTAAATTAACTTATTGCAATTCTCTGAATACTGTAATCTGTTTAACGTACGGCTTCATGCCGTACAAGATTCATAATTTAATTTACATTGTATCAGCCCTAAGATTGAAAACTAAATGTTCTTGCATTTTTCCATTCTTCAATATTGTTCTTAAACTGTTCTAGAAACTCAACCGCTTCGCCCTTAGTTTTACCTTCGGAATAAATTTCAAAATATGCCCCTTCCGATGCAGGGGTGGATAAAACCCATCCGTCTGTTTTGAAAAGTTTTATTCCATCGATAAACAATGCATCTTCTTCTTTATACGTTTCTATAAATTTTCTCATAATGAAACCTTTTAATTCAGTGGGACACGGTACGGTTGTATATTCAAAATAACTGGGCTCTATATATCTCAATTCATTTTTAATAGAAGTGTTTAACGTTGCCAGCATTTCTAAAAGTTTTATCGCCGAATACATTCCGTCAAATGCAGGCTGAAACACTGGATGTATATACCCGCCCTCATTGTCTCCCGCGAAACATATTTGAGAATTTGCCGCCTTTTCCATCAGAGCGCTTGAAAAATTTTTTGCCGGAATTACTTCAAAAGCGTATTCTTTTGCTAATTTGCTTATATTAAATGAAGAATTTACAGGCACGGAAATAATTTTATTCTGATTTTCCGTTTTCATAACTAAAAGACTCATGAGCGAAAGAGCTGTATTTCCGTCAATTACATCGCCGTTTTCATCACATATAAAAATTTTTTCTCCGCCGTTATCCATAAAGATACCTATATCAGCGTTAATTGACCTTACAATACCGGAAAGATCTTTTAGCGATTTTTTAAATTCTTCGTCGCTTTTGGTTATTTTAGTCTGGTCAAGATTGGCATTGAGATGAACGGATTCAACGCCCAATTTGCCTATTATCGCCGGAAATATTTTGCTGGAAGATCCGTAAGAATAATCTATGACTATCTTAAAATTCCTTTTAGCAATTTTATCGACATCTATTGTTTTTAAAAATCCGTCGGTATAATATTCCGTACCGTGTGTGGGATAAAAAATTTCTCCTGTATCTTCAGAGCCCACCCTTGTGAAATCTTCTCTGAAAAACAACCTCTCTATCTTTTGTTCACTCGCAAGAGAAAGGTCTAATCCTTCCGAATCAAAAAATTTGATATTTATAAGTTTTCTGTCAAAGGGATGTTTTCTTACATGGATACCGCCGAATGTTTTATATTGCCGTGCCTGATATCTCGCAATAGGTATGGGAGTATCGCTAAAATCATTCACATTGACGCCGACGGAAAGAACGCCGGACATCATAGCCCTTGAGAAAAGTCTTGATGCTTTATGGCTGTCTCTTGAAATGGATATTGTTTTAGACTTGCCTATCGATGCACCGAAAGCGGCGCCCAATTTTGAACAAAATTCCGGCGTTATTTCATAATTAGCAAGCCCTGTAACCCCATACTGACCAAAAATCCTTGCACTCCATTTATCAGACCAGATTAAACTTTCAGAAAGTATGGCGCCGTCTTCCACATTTTTAAACGGCCATATTTTCACATTAGGATTTATAACTGCGCCATTTCCTATTATGCATGCATCTGAAATAATTCCCCCCGTACCGACAAAGACATTATTCCCTACCTGCGTTCTATATCCTAATATAGTTTCCTGCAATTCGCATGAGCTGCCGATATGCGAATTCTTGCCGACAACAGAGCCGCTTATCGATGTATTCCCTTGTATAATTACATTGTCGCCTATAACGCAGTTTTTGATTTTACATTGCTGCATTATTTTAATATTTTTACCGAATATTGAATTTTCAACACTAGAAGTTATATCAATTATTGTACCTTCCGCAATACGTATATTTTTTTTTGTTAAATGTCCTCCGTCTATATTGATATCAACCTTACCTGCAATAATATCAAGGTGGCTTTGTCTGTATTCAGAAAGCGTGCCTACGTCTTTCCAGTACCCGTCGGAAATAAAACCGTACAGCTCCATATTATTTTTCATAATAGAAGGAAAAAGCTCTTTAGAAAAATCAAATTCTTTTTTTTCGGGGATAAATTTAAATATATTTTTATTTAAAATATAAATTCCGGTATTTATAGTATCGCTAAAGACCTCCGACCATGACGGTTTTTCAAGAAATTTATTAATTTTACCTTCATTGTCGGTAATAACTATTCCGTAAGGGAGCGGATTTTCAACCCTCGTCAGAACTATAGTTGCATCAGCATTTTTTTCTCTGTGAAAGTCAACAGGTTTTTGAAGATTGAAATCTGTGATAATATCGGCGCTTATAACCATAAAACTGTCTTCTTCAATAAATTTTTCCACATTTTTAACACTTCCGGCAGTACCATAATCTTCATCGGCAAGAATATATTTAATATTGACTCCGAATTGGCTTCCGTCTTTGAAATAGCTTGTAATTACTTCAGGCTGAACATAAAGCAAAACGATAAGATCTTTAATAGAATATTTTTTTAATAAATTTATTACGTGTTCCATCATAGGTTTGTTGGCGACATGTATCATCGGTTTAGGAGTATTATTCGTCAACGGCTTAAGTCTTGTTCCAAAACCTCCTGCCATAATAACAGCTTGCATAAATTAATTTTCCTCCTTTTTATGTTTTTATATGATAAAAGCATCATTAATTATATTAATTAATATAGACATGTTAATTATCTGTTTAATTAATGAACTAAATATGATAAGGTAGATATGTGAAGTTGTACGAAACGCGAAAGCAAAATCAGCATTAAAAATACATATTGCATATTTAAGCGCAACTGTGTATATAAAATAAAATCATAAAAGCCGGCTGCCGTAAGTATTTAATGTGCATTACTAAATATTAAACTATAAATCAACGTTTAATACACGCATATTTTAATTATATCTTAAATTATTTAAAAAAATAACAAATTTTAAAATTTTTAATAAAAATCATGCTTAATTACATATTACATTTAGATACGCTGCTGTTCTTATTTATAAATAATAATTTTCATTTTTCAATGCTTAATGAAAATATGAGGGCGGTCACATTCTTAGGAAACGGTTGGGTTGCATACTGGCTTGTCTTATTATTTGTTTATATTTATAATAGACAAAATTTCAAAAAATCTTTCTTTTTATTAATTATTACTCAATTGGTTCCCGGCATATTCGATATTATCTTAAAAAGATTAGTAAACAGGCCGAGACCCATTGTCGCAATGCATAAATTAATGGAACAGGGTTTGGTGCATATCAACCTGTTGGGAAGACATCTTACCGAATATTCTTTCCCTTCGGGTCATTCAACAACAGCTTTTTCATTAGCCGTTGCCCTTGCTTATTTTTTTCCTAAACATTACAAACTATTTTATATATTAGCCGCAATAGTCGCGTTTTCAAGGGTATATGACGGCGAACATTATCCTCTTGACGTAATTGCGGGAGGCATTTTAGGATACGGTTTTGCTAAACTTACATTAATAATTTATAAAAGAATTACAAAAACAAACGGATATAATTTTGAAAAAAATTAAAATTGACTTTTTGTCCGTAATTTTATACTATTAATAATTAAACTATATTTAATTATTAATCTTCATAAAATAATAAAAACGATAAATAAAATAAATAAATTCTTTGTAAGCTAATTTAACTAATTTTATTAATAATCAATAATTATACCATGATTGCTTTTTTAACAGTTGTTCTTATAGTTTCGGCTATTTTTCTTATTATCGTAATTTTAATGCAGCAGGGTAAGGGTCAGGAAATGGGTGCCGTCTTCGGCGGGAGTTCTCAAACCGTGTTTGGGGCTTCCGGAGCCGGAAATTTTTTAACCAAAACTACCGCCGTACTTGCGGTAATTTTTCTTGGTTCGGCATTTTTGATAAGTTATATAGCGGCAAAGCAGGTCACGCCAATATCTATAAAACATTATCTTTCTGCTAAAAAAACATCTGCAGCAGGCAAAAATACAGTAAAAAAAACCGGCAGTATAAATATTTCTAAGAAAGCTGCAGCCAAAAAAATTGCGGCAAATCATAATAGTAACAGTAAAGCTGCTAATGATAACGCCGCTGTTAAAACATCTGCAAAAAACAGCATAGTCAATACGGTAAGCCGGCAGGGAACAAAAAAATAGTCAGAAAACTGCTCTGGACATTATAAATAAAATAAAATTATAAACATTGTAATGCCGTGTATCAGATAAGATTTAACCGAATTATTATTATTTTCAACATATCGACATAAGTAAGCTTAAAGTAAAACTGCCGAAGTGGTGGAACTGGTAGACACGCCATCTTGAGGGGGTGGTGGATAATATCCGTGCCGGTTCGATTCCGGCCTTCGGCACCATCTTTTTTTCACTTTTAAAAACATTAATTATCTGGAATCTTTATTGAATTTTAATCTTATATATTTTTTAAAATTATTGATTAATTGTGTTTTAATTAATTGAAAATTTAATTTATGTTTTTAAACAGCTCCGAATCTTCATTAAATTTTAATCTTATATATTTTTTAAAATTATTGATTAATTGTGTTTTGTTATTGCCGTCTTCAGGGTATGACACGCTTACATATCCCCCGTAAAGATCGTCTAAAAATTCTCTTATGCCGGCTTCCAGATGTAAAACGCCTTCTTTATCTGTTCCGGGCAAAAACATAATAATTTCTTTGCCATTGACAATCATTGAATCTGCCGTTCTCAACGTGCTGAGTATACTTTTAAAAATACTGCCGTCTATTGCAGATGTGTTAAGTTTAATATATAAAAGACTTAAGTAATCGATAGACGTTATATTCTCTGAAAAGTTTAAATCCCTCCTTATTCTTTCATACTCCGAAATTGTTGTGTCAATTAATATTTCTAACACAAAACTTTGTTCTGATTTCAACAAATAAGCCATGTCATCTCTCTATATAAATTTTATTAGTATTTTATTAATATTATTTTAGTATTACCTTTTACTGTCCGCTAATAGTTTCATTAATTAAAACAAAAAAATTACTTACAGTGCAAATATATTTTTATTGCAATAAGTCGTCTGACAACTCCCGCTTTAATTGCGGTTCTATAACAGCGCTATAATTATATTCCGGATGATTGACGACTATTAAGCTTTCGCCAAACTCAAATTGTTTTATCTCATCTTCGTTAAAATGAAATTTTAAAAAATGCACCATTTGAGTACGGTTCGTTTTATAATCTAATGCGCTCTGTTTATCCGCCGTGCCTTTAATAACGGCAGCCGGTTTATCTATTTTATCTATGCCGTTATTTCCCTCTTCAGCATCATCATCGTGATGCTGAAGAAGAGGGGCTGCATGCTGATTATTTTCACGGCTCTGTTCCATTATATAAAGCGCGACAAAGTCATGAATACCGACCAATTTTGGTATCAGCTTTTTTCTTTCTTCATCGTCCGGTATTTCTATAAATAAAGTAAAAGAAAGTTCATTTTTTTGCGGCATCAATTCATTATATACATCAATTTCTTCCTGTATCTTTTCTTCAGAAACAATCCGTTCCGCCCTGAGCATTTCTTGAATCTGAAACAATAACGTTTTAAAATTTTCAAACGTTATTAAGAGCTTGTCGCCAATATGGATTCTTCTTCTCTCTTTTAACTGCAGCATATCTTTTATACGCTGCTCTCTTTGTTTTTCATATTCATAAATGTTTACAATATCTTTAAGCTCAATTTTTCTCATAATTTATTTTAATCCGAATAAGCTTTATATAAAATTTCAACCGGATGTTTAACTTTTTTGCCTGTTGCCATTTCAATCTGGTCTGAGGCCAGCGGGCAATCCGAAATATAATAATCCGCCTGCATTTCAGTTACATCTTCGAATAAGCTTTTGCCCACATCCAGCGCGTAGTCAAAGGTTTTTTTCTTTACCCCGAATGTGCCGTCATGTCCTGAACATTTTTCTATAATTTTAACCTTAGTATCAGGAATCAGTTTTAATAAATTTATCGCCTTATATCCAACATTAAGAGATTTTAAATGGCAATTAATATGATAGACGATATTGCCCATAGATTTTTTGAAATCAATATTAAATTTGTCATTTTTATATAGATTAAACAGGTACTCATTTATTTCATACGTTTTCGCAGAAATTAACTGTACGTCTTTATCGTCAGGAAGCAGCAGCGGATACTCGTGCTTAATCTGCATAGCGCATGTCGGCACGGGAACTATTACATCAAAACCTTCTCTAATATACTCTTTTAAATTCTTAACATTGTATTCGGCTTTTTTTATTGAATTATTAATATCGCCGGTGTCGTAAAAAGGTATGCCGCAGCACTGTATATCCGGCAGCTCAATATATATATTGTTTTTTTCCAAAACTTTTATTAAAGCTATTCCTCTTTCTAAAAAATTATAATTAAGCATACAGGTATAAAAAAGGACAGCTTTTCCGCTAAACTGTTCAATAGGTTTCTTATCCGGCTTATAATTACTGCGAAACCATTTTTCAAATGTTATTTTATTAAATACCGGTAATTTGGCTCTTTTGTCTAAGCCCATAAAAGGTTCCATTATGGAGCGCACAGCCTTTGATGTATTGATTTTATTAACTATAGAAGCCATAGGAACTGATTTTTTTCCCATACTGTCGGTATCGACAAGCAGCTTATCCTGAATCCTTGCGCCTTCTTTTTTAAATCTGAGCGCCTTAAATCTGAGCGCTAAATGCGGAAAATCAATTTTCCATTCATGAGGAGGGGTAAACGGACATTTAAAATAACACTGTTTGCAGTAAAAACATAAATCAAGCGGTTTTATTAATTCCGCTTTCGTCATGGCTCCGACATCGCCGTCTTTTTTATCTACAATGTTGAATATTGCGGGAAAAGAAGGACAAAACCCGATACATAACCTGCAGTTGATGCATTTAAGATATACCCTTTTTATTTCTTCAAAAAGATTATCTTCGCTGAAAAAATTTGCGTCCTTTATATCGAAGTTCTGAGCTTCTTTCGGGTCGGCGCCTGCTTTGTACAATTGATGCTCCTGATTAATTTTTTAGAATTTTTATAAATCGGCCGGAATTAACTTTTTTCTGCCGATTAGTCAGGTAAATATATATTTTAAAATAATTTTAATAATAATTAATTATTGCAAATTATTATTAGCTTATTTATTTTATATAACCCTTGCTTATATTGCTTTATTTAAAATTTTCAAGTAATTTTTGAAATCTTCCTGCATGAGATTTTTCTGCCTTTGCAAGTGTTTCAAACCACAAAGCCAAGTCGTCAAAACCTTCTTCTCTTGCAGTTTTGGCAAAACCCGGATACATTTCGGTATACTCATATGTTTCACCGGCAAAAGACGACTCCAGCATTTCTTTTAAATCACCCAGCGGTTTGCCGGTAGCCGGGTCGCCGCCTTCGTATTTTCTTAAATAATCAAGATGTCCGAAAGCATGCCCAGTTTCCCCTTCTCCGGTCTCTCTGAAATTATTTGCAATATCCGGTTCGCCTTGAATATCGGCTTCTTTTCCAAAATACAAATACCTTCTGTTCGCTTCTGATTCGCCTGCAAATCCGGTTTTTAAATTTTCTAAACTCTTTGTTCCAGCTAATGTTTTAGCCATAGCAGATAAAACCTCCAGATTTAAACTTATTTAATTTATTTTTAACATCAATCATAATATAATGTTATTATATCGTAAATAATTTAATTGGCAATTATTTTATAAAACAAAAGGGTACTTTAAAATTTTGTCTCTGTCTTTTCTACAATAAATTATGCTTGAAAAAATTTTTAATATAATCGGCAAAAAAATGAATATGAAAAATAATGCATTGCGCCGCAATGATAAATACAAAAAAAAATTGGTAAGCATAGACTTAATAAAAAACATACCGGATATACATTCCATTATTAATCCGGATAAGATAGAAAAAATAATAAAAACCGGAAGGAAGAGCGTAACACTGGAAGTCACCCCTTCTGCAACTCTTATTATAAGATTGCCGTTAAATTATACCGAATCCGGCATTTATAATCTGTTAAAAAAAAATAAAAAATGGCTAAATAAAAAATTTGAACTGATGGAGTATAAAAAAAGTACCGCAGGCGGGCAAAAATCATTTGTCTCCGGCGAAAAATTTCTGCTTCTCGGAAAAAAATATACTTTAAAAATTATTGACGACAATGAAAATTTTTTAAAATTAGCGGCGGGTTCGGAAGATATCCCCGCTGCACACCGCTCTTTATCGATATTGGATAATTTTTGTCTATTGCATAATGAAAATTCTCAATTTTTCTATATTTTCAATATATCTCCAGTCCAAACAGAATACTTTATGCAGACAGTAAAGAATAGTTGCCTAAAGATAGAGATTATACCCAAAAATAAATATTATAAATACGTATGCATCGGCAAAAAAACAGACGGCAAAAATGTAAATTATTTTGAAAACTGCCATACTCTTTATACTGCTGAAGATTATAGGTCATTTTTTGAAAATTTTTATAAATATAAAGCGTCGGCCGTAATATTGCAAAGGATTAAAATTATCTCGGATGCTCACGGTTTTAAATATAAAAAAATCAGCTTAACTTCCGCAGGAAAACGATGGGGTTCGTGTTCATATAACGACTGCATAAGAATAAACTGGAGATTAATAATGGCGCCGGCAGATATCATTGATTATGTAATAATTCACGAACTATCGCATACGGTCCATAAAAATCATTCTAAAAATTTTTGGAATTATGTAGGTTCAATAATGCCTGATTACAAAATCCGCATAAAATGGCTCAAAGATAACGGACATATGCTCAAATTAGATTGATTTTCAGAACTGAATTTTATTATAATGTATTTTTAAAGTTGATAATTTTAGTTTATTTCTTTACATGGTTCCTTACATATATTGTATGTTAATAAAATAATCTAATTTTCAAGAGGTGCATAATGTATTTAGGGAATAATTCAAACGGCGGCGTGAAGGCGGCTTACGGCACAGGCGAAAGAGAAGGTTTGTCGGATTTTTTCAGGGATATTTTCACATGGATGCTTTTCGGACTGGCTATTACAGGCGTTATTGCAGAATTAGTGTCTTCGGATAAGCCGATGGTGATATTTCTGAGCACTCATGTCCTGTTATTTTATATACTTATAGGATTGCAGCTTGCAGCAGTTTTAGGACTTTCATTCGGCATTAATAAATTGCCTGCCGTTATGAGCGAGACCATTTTTGTTTTATATGCAGCCCTCACCGGCGTTACATTTTCAACAATTTTTCTAATTTACACATCGCAATCCATAGGATTAGTATTTTTTCTAACTGCATTTTCGTTTGGTTTGCTTGCTTTTATAGGCTATACCACCAAGAAAGATTTGACATCTATGGGTAATTTTATGTTCGTAGGTTTAATTGCAATAATAGTAGCTATGTTTGTTAACTTTTTTCTGCACAGCAGCGCCTTAATGTATATCATTTCTGTACTGGGGGTTATAATATTTTTAGGTTTAACCGCTTATGATATGCAAAAACTAAAACAAATTTATCTGAGCGGTTCTTTTGATGAAAGGAAAGAGACGGTTATGGGCGCATTAACCCTTTATCTGGATTTTATAAATCTTTTCCTGATGCTTTTAAATTTATTTGGTCAGCAGAGGGACTAAAACCGGAAATTGGTCAAGCAATAAAATTAGTATTTGCGATAAATTTGTTTTTTTCGCCTGATTCTTTCATAAGCAGCACAAATTCTTTTAAAAATGCATTATTATATAGTTCTCTGTGTAAAATCATATTGTTTAACGCGTCTTTTTTTTCTAATTTGATTTTATAAGGCAAGTCTCTCATAAGCGAATCAAACATGTTGACAATGATAAGTATTTTGCCGAAAGCGGAAATATTTTCTTCCATTTTACCGTATGGATAACCTGTTCCGTTTGATGATTCGTGATGTTCGATAACGGCGTTTATTATATTATCGCTGCCGACCTCATTTTCTATCAAAATATCTTTTGAATAAATAGGATGTTTCTTTATTTCATTTAACTCCTCTTCAGTCAAATGTTCTTTCTTCAGCAATTGCTGCGAAATTTTTATTTTTCCTATATCATGCACTAATCCGGCTAATCCTATTTCGTACAATGATACTTTGTTGGAGAATCCTAATCTGCCTGCAAGGGTCATAGCATAAATACTGACATTCATTCCATGTCCAACTTCGCCGGAATCGCGCTGCGACATATGAATAATATTAACCAAAGCAAGTTCGCTTACTAAAATATATTCCACCATACTTTCAACGACCTGCTTCAGCTGTTCCTTTATATCTTTAATATTACCGGTAGTAATGATATATTGCGCATATATTTTTGCATAATTATAAATACTCACTGCTTTATCTTCAAAGTTTTTATCATTAGCCGATACGATATTCTTCATGTGTCCCGTCATGTCTTCGTCGTATTTTTTTTTATCTTCCTGTTTAATATACAGATTGCAGACTCCGTTATTTTTCAGCCGCAAAACATCGTTATGCGAGAATATCAGAGCTTTTGACCTGTATAGAACATATCTGTCGCCTATTTTGATATACAGCGGATAATCAGAATTTTTACCGAATACGAGACTTTCTATTATTATCGGCAGATAATTTTCTTTTTGCATATAGTTTTATATAATTTAACAGAATACAACTATGTATAAATAAAAAATAAACCGATTAAATACACTCGGTATCGTTTTTGTAATTTTTTATATTATTAATCATGTAAATAAATAAACCGCTTAAATACAGTACATAAATAACATCAAATTACAACGGCATCTAACCCTTTGTTCTTGACTGCTTCTACGAAATCTTGCGCGTCGGCTTCAGAACCGACTATAGCACCGTAATGCATAGGGATAGCAACTTTTGGATTAATAGTTAATGTAGCGTCAAGAGCCTCTTTAGGGGTCATTACATAAGTTCCGCTTACCGGAATTAGCAAAATATCAATATTTTCATCCTTTAAATTTTTCATTTCAGGAATATTGTCCGAATCTCCGACATGATAAATCTTCACATTGTTAATAAGTACTATAAACCCTAATTTTTTATCTTCTTTAGGATGATATACGATGCCGTGTTCTCTAAATTTGTTGATATTATAAGCAGGAACTCCTTTTATGTGAATTTCGTCATAATCAATCGAATCTCCTGGGTTAACGGTCACAACTTTATTTGCTAACTGGTTTCCCAATGCCTTTTCTGTCATTTCATTCATAAATAAAACAGTAGATTCTTTGATTATTTTCCTTATGTCGTCTATTGAAAAATGGTCGAAATGTTCATGGGTTATAAGAATATAATCAGCCTTCGGAAGGTTTTCTTCTATCCTAAACGGGTCAAAATAAAGATTAATTTTACCGTTTGAAATTAAAAAACAGTCATGAGCAATTCTTTTTACAGTAATATCTTTATAGATATACATTAAAATATCTCCTTATTTTTTAGTTATATTTAAGATTATATTAAACAAAATAATGTTATAATCCAATTTAAAAATTTGGGATTATAACATTATAGCACTATAACGAATCTGTAATGAATTATATTTTTATCAATTATTATATTATATATGGATATAATTGTGGTATAATTTAATCTGGCAGCAGGGTTATTAACCGTTTATTAACGTTTATTCATTAACCGGCTAATTAATAATCTGCGGCAGCCTGTGTTATTAATTCAATTTAT
The DNA here is from genome assembly GCA_021825865.1 of bacterium. Taxonomy (GTDB): domain Bacteria; phylum SZUA-79; class SZUA-79; order Acidulodesulfobacterales; family Acidulodesulfobacteraceae; genus Acididesulfobacter. The sequence continues at coordinate 39,897 of JAKAFU010000002.1, read as the reverse complement.
CACCTGCTGAAAAATATGTAATATATAATATAAATGTACTAAAAATATTAATAATTATATAAATTATATGCAATTATACATAAAGTTATAAACGTATATCATATAATACGATATTATATCAAATATTACAATAAAATAACAAAGATAATTAACATTATAATTTGTATTTTATGATTATATTAATAAGATATAATATTTATAATAATTATTGATATATTTTCCGGAACAAATGTGCTAAAATTCAATCTGATATACTGCGTTATTACATAATATGTCTTTATTTAATTTTATTTCAACACGGAGGTAACAGAATGGCTTCTTTAAGAATTGCAATTAACGGTTTTGGCCGCATAGGCAGAAATGTTTTCAGAATTTTTCAATCTAAAATAGAGGCCGGCGAAGACATTAAAATCGTCGCAATAAATGATATAACTACACCTAAAGCGCTTGCTTTTCTGCTAAAATTTGATTCTGTCCATGGCAAAGCAAATTTCGAAATAGGGTATGACGATACAAATATTTATGCTAATAAAAGAGATTCATTAATCACGGCTATTAAAGACCCCTCCGGGCTGCCGTGGAAAAAACTTAACGTAGATTTAGTTGTTGAATCTACAGGATTGTTTACAGACAGGGAAAATGCATCAAAACATCTTGCGGCGGGAGCAAAAAAAGTCCTGATTTCAGCCCCTGCACACAATCCGGACGCTACTATCGTGCTTGGCGTAAATCAAGATATATATGACAAAAATAAACATACGATAGTTTCCATGGCGTCATGCACGACAAACTGTCTTGCTCCGGTTGCAAAAGTGCTTAATGATAATTTTATTATAGAAAAAGGCAATATGACAACGGCGCATTCCTACACCAATGACCAGAGAATTCTTGATCTTCCGCATAAAGATTTCAGAAGAATGAGAGCCGCAGCTGTTTCTATAATACCTACTACGACCGGCGCTGCAAAAGCAATTTGCGAAGTCTTGCCGGAATTAGAAGGAAAATTGGACGGCATGTCTTTGAGGGTTCCTACTCCGGACGTATCAATAAACGATTTAGTATGTTTGGTCAGAAAAAATACGACGGTCGAAGAAGTAAATGAAAAATTTATAGAGGTTTCGAAAAATTCTATGAAAGGAATTCTGGCTTACAGCGAGGAGCCGTTAGTTTCAATAGATTATAGAGGCGATCCTCATTCATCCATTGTGGATTCTTTAACGACAAAAGTTATACAGAATAATTTGGTTAAGGTTCTCGCATGGTACGATAACGAGTGGGGTTATTCAACAAGAATTACTGATTTGAGCACTTTTATGTTCAGATAATTAGACATTAAATAATTATCAACCATATTATGATTAACTAATTTATTGAATTATAATGAATTGATAACCTTAAGGCTGCACGCACAGGTTCTGTTCTTTTATATACACATATACATAATGATTAAGCTTGATATCTTAACGCTATAATAATAAAATAATGGTAAATTTATAAAACTTCCTGACTATTATTCATGGATAATATTATATATATAGATGAAATCGAAATCAAAAATAAAACCCTTTTAATAAGGGTTGACTTCAATGTGCCTTTGGACTCAAACGGTAATATAACAGATGATTCCAGAATCAGGGCAGTATTACCGACAATAAATTACTGCCTCGATGAAAAAGCAAAGATTGTACTTATGTCCCATATGGGACGCCCTAAAGGAAAACCTGTTCCCGAACTTTCTCTTCTCGTTGTCGCCAAAAGGCTCAGCAGACTTTTAGATAAAGAAGTCAAGTTTGTCAACGATTGCATAGGGGAGTTGGCTGAAAATGCCGTAAAGTCCAGTTCTTACGGGGATATTATGCTTTTGGAAAATTTACGGTTTCATTCCGAAGAAACTGCTAACGACGATAATTTCGGCAAAGAGCTTGCATCTTTGTGCGATATATACGTTAACGACGCTTTCGCAACGGCACACCGCTCACATGCTTCAAATGTTGCAGTAACCAAATATGTCAATACCTGCGCAGCCGGTTTTCTCATCAGAAAAGAGCTTAATTACTTCAGAAGAGCGGTAGAAAACCCGATGAGACCGTTTGTGGCAATTATAGGAGGGGCAAAAGTCTCAGGAAAGATAGAAGTGCTCTCCAATTTAGCTGAAAAAGTAGATAAATTAGTTATAGGCGGGGCCATGGCAAATACCTTTTTAAAGGCTTTAGGCCACGATATCGGGGCTTCATTAGTCGAAAACGATATGGTTGAATATGCTAAAAACACATTGAATAAAATAAAGGAAAAAAAAATTAAACTATATCTGCCCGTCGATGCGGTAGTTGCCGATAAGTTTAAACCGGATGCAGAATCCAAAGTCACAACGGTTCAGGAAATTCCGAAAGACTGGCTTGCTTTAGACATTGGACCTGCTACCGTAACCTTATTTTCAGAAGCGATTCAAAATGCAAAAACAATCGTATGGAACGGTCCGATGGGCGTGTTTGAGTTTGATGCATTCAGCAGGGGTACATATGCCATGGTATCAAATGTTGCAAACGCGTATGCACTGACGATAGTCGGCGGGGGGGATACGGATGTAGCTCTGCACAGAGCAGGCGAATTTGCCAAAATGTCCTATGTTTCCACGGGAGGCGGAGCGTTTCTTGAACTGCTTGAGGGTAAAGTTTTGCCGGGGATACAGGCTCTCATAGAATGTTCTAAAAAAAATAAATTGATGCCTAATCAGCAATTGTAAAATTCCTATATAAAAAAATTATTATACAATAACTATATAAAATACATAAATTTTTCGTAAAAAAATAAATAATCATATATGAAAAAAAAATTATTAGTTTTAATTGCTATATTTATCCCGATTCTTATTATTGACCAGCTCACAAAGTATATAATAGCTAAAAATATTTCTTTTTACGGAAAAATTACGGTTATAAAACATTATTTCAATATTGTGCATGTTGATAACACAGGCATAGCTTTCGGTATAATGGGAGGCGCATCTAAATATATCATAATATTTTTCACATTTGCTATTATAATTGCGCTAATTTATATTTTATTCAAAGTTAAAATAAATACAAATCTTTTTATAGTTTCTTCCGCATTAATTATATCAGGCGCTTTTTCTAATTTAATCAACAGGATTGTGCAGGGATTTGTGGTCGATTTTATAGATATACATATATATCAGTATCACTGGCCGAGTTTTAACGTTGCCGACAGCTGCGTAGTGGTAGGGACAATACTTTTTTTCCTATCTATAATTAAATATATCTAATGAGATGCTGATATGCCTAAATCAGTCAAAATGCTCACTTAATTTAGGCTTTGAAGAATGTTTTTTGCGAGAAAATCGTAATTTTTTTCTGCATAATTAAACGCTTTCAGGTCTTTAATATTATGTTTAATATCACCGGCCTTTATATCTCCTAAAACCAATCTGAAAGCCGATGACCATGCGCATGAAGTAAATTTATTATTATATCCCCCGCCGCCCAGCCATATTTTATTTACGTTTTTTTCACTAATAGTTTTAATTATATTTAAATAACCTTTCAAAGATAAATCTAAATGTGATAATATATCAAATTTTGATGAATCTGCCCCTATTTGCGCAATTATAATATCAGGTTGAAATTCATCAAATACGGTATCGAAAACTTTTTTGAAATTTAATAAATAAGTATAGTCGTCGGTGCCGGGGTAAAGCGGAAAATTAATTGAATTATTTTCTTCGATATAACCGTTCCCCGGAAACAAAAAATCTCCGCTTTCATGGAACGACATTATTAATAAATCTTTTTTGTTTACCGGATTGTTTTTGAAAGCGCATGCAACACCGTCGCAAAAATGTGCATCTATATCTACATACAGCACCCTTTTTTTATAATTTAATAATCTCAATATTGCATAAACAGGGTCGTTTACAAAACAGAATCCCCATGCCTGATTTTTTTTTGCATGATGAAGTCCGCCCGGAAAATAAAAAACATCGGAATAATTTTCTTTTATAATTAAATCGGCAGCTAAATTCGCCGCGCCTATGTGAATGGCGGATGTAGAAAAAATCCCTTTAAAATAAGGATTGTCCGGGGTGCCTATTCCATATTTATTGGGTATATATTTTGTTTGAGCATTTTCTATTTCATAAAGATACCTGATGTAATCTTCGCCGTGATATAAACTCATTTCTTCAAGCGAAGCAGGCTCTGCAATAAAATTTTCATATACGCCTTTTGAATATTTTTTAATTTTTTGCATCGTATAAATAATGCGTTCCCTTTTTAAAGGATGATACTCGGCATATTTATATTTTTCTAATTCCTGATTATATAACAAGGCTATTTTTTTCATATTATTTTTTCACATATGCGGTATCGACGGCAAATGCGGAACGTATCTGCCTAACTCTGCCTACTAAAAGAGAAGATGTCGCTTCTCTTAAATTGTTATTTGAATAAATTGTGATATAATTATTATATTGCACCCTAAACATCGATATACCGATATATTGTATCAAATAATTTTAAGAAAATCTGCTATATTAACAATGAAAACAAGATGGAAATAAAAACAATTTTTTTAGATATAGGCAGTGTTTTGCTGACTAACGGCTGGGATACCGATTCAAGAAAATCTGCCGCTGAAAAATTTAATTTAGATTATAATGATTTTTCTGAAAGGCATGGTTATTTATTTTCGCTTTATGAAGAGGGAAAGATTACATTAGATAATTATCTTGACAAATCAATATTTTATACTGAACGGGAGTTTTCTAAAACTGATTTTAAAAATTTTATGTTCAGTCAGTCGCGCGATATTCCGGATATGATAAACTTCTTTCATGTATTAAAATCCCGTCATAAATTTAAACTTGCCGCTCTCAACAACGAAGGGCTTGAACTTTCTCTATACCGTGTTAAAACATTTAAATTAGACAAATTATTCGACTTTTTTATAACATCGTGTTTTGTGCATTTGCGAAAACCTGATGAAAATATATACAAACTTGCCTTAAATCTTGCATTTTCAAAACCAGAAGAATGTATTTTTATAGACGACAGATATTTTAACGTTGAGACAGCCGCTAATTTAGGCATTAACGCCTTCCGCCATATCAGCTACGATACAACAAAAAAAGAACTGGAACAATATGGATTTAGTTAATTGAAAAATACGAAAAAGCAGGTTAACTGTTGTTTTATTCTTTCAAATTAATAAATTATATTTAACTGTCTGATATATATTTAATAATAATATTGTTAAATAAGTTTAAATAAATTAAGGAGGTTAACTGCTAATGACGGAAAAAACAATAACGAACGAAAAAGAATTAGAAACCATAAATTCATTCTGGAGAGCTGCAAATTATTTAGCCTGCTGCACTATCTATCTCAAAGATAACGCAATGTTAAAAGCGCCGCTGAATCCTGAGCATATAAAACCGAGACTGCTCGGACACTGGGGAACTACGCCAGGTTTAAATTTTATTTATGCGCATTTAAATAATCTGATAAATCATACCGATGCAGATATACTTTTGATAATAGGCCCCGGGCACGGAGCTCCGGCAATACTCGCAAATACTTATTTAGAAGGTACTTTATCCGAGCATCACACCGAAATTGCGCAGAACGCTTATGGAATGAATCAGCTGTTCAGAAAATTTTCAACGCCGTACGGTTTTCCGAGCCACGTCGGACCCCATATTCCCGGTTCAATGCACGAAGGCGGAGAGTTAGGATATTCATTGGTTCATGCTTTCGGAGCGGCATTCGATAATCCGCAGCTTATCACGGTATGTGTGGTAGGAGACGGCGAAGCCGAAACAGGGCCGTTAGAAGGGAGCTGGAAATCCGTTGATTTTTTAAACCCGGTTAGAGACGGTGCCGTCCTTCCTATTTTGCATTTAAACGGATATAAAATAGCCGGTCCTACCGTGTTAGGCAGAACCGATGACGAACATTTAAAAAATTTGTTTTCAGGTTATGGTTACAACGTATTTTTTGTAGAAGGGGACGACCCGTTTGAAATGCATAAAAAAATGTCTGAAACCCTTGATACCTGCTATAAAAATATAATTGCAATACAAAAAGACGCCAGAGAAAACGGATTTAAAACAAAACCTGCGTGGCCTATGATAATATTGAGAACTTTAAAAGGCTGGACTTGTCCAAAAGAACTTGACGGTTTACCTTTAGAAGGCACGTTCAGGGCTCATCAGGTGCCTATAACGGATGCCGTACAAAATCCTTCTCATCTAAAACTGCTTGAGGAATGGATGCGCAGTTATAAACATAATGAACTTTTTGATGAAAATGGCGTATTGATAAAAGAATTAGCCGATTTTATTCCGAAGAAAAATAAAAGAATCGGGGCAAGTCCTTATGCTAACGGCGGATTTCTTCTTGAAGATTTAAATCTTCCCGATTTTACGCAATATGCGGTGGACATAAAAACTTCAGGAACAATAACTTTGGAATCCACAAGAAGGCTCGGTGAATATGTAAGAGATATCTATAAAAAAAATCCTAAAAATTTCCGTTTAACCAGTCCTGATGAAACCGCATCCAATCGGCTTTACGGAGTTTTTGAGGTTACAGACAGATGCTCGGTCAATCCTGTCATAAAAATTGACGACCATGTATCCGCAAACGGAAGATTAATGGAAGTTTTGTCGGAGCATTTATGCGAAGGATGGCTTGAAGGGTATCTGCTAACCGGCAGACACGGCATTTTTATCACTTATGAAGCCTTTGCAACCGTTGTTGATTCTATGGTTACTCAGTTTGCAAAATGGGTTGAAATAGCTCAGGAATTTCCATGGAGAAAACCGATAGCTTCTCTCAATATTATACTTTCTTCTCATGTATGGAGACAGGACCATAACGGATTTTCACATCAAGGACCGGGCTTTATCGATAATATAATAAATAAAAGGTCATCGGTCGCCAGAATTTATTTTCCGCCTGACGCAAATACGCTATTGGCAGTCATGGACCATTGCCTGCGTTCTAAAAACTACGTAAATGTTATTATTGCAGGCAAACAGCCTGAGCTTCAGTGGCTTGATATGGAATCGGCAAAAAAACACTGTCAGAAAGGAATTTCCGTGTTCGACTGGGCGGGCAATAAAGATGATGGCAATCCCGATATAATTTTTGCCTGCGCCGGCGACGTTCCGACTTTAGAAACTATTGCCGCCGCATCTTTGTTGAAAGAATATGCTCCCGAGCTAAAAACAAGGGTAATAAACATAGTAGATTTAATGACATTGAGTCCGGCGGAATATCATCCTCACGGAATAGACCCGGATGTTTTTCTCAATCTTTTTCTTGAACATACCCCTGTTGTATTTGCATTCCATGGATATATCAGGATAATTCACGACCTCGTCCACGGAAGACCCGACCCTGAACGCTTTCATGTTAGAGGCTATATGGAAGAAGGCGCCACGACGACACCGTTTGATATGGTGATAAGAAATAAAATGAGCAGATTTGATTTGGCTATTCTTGCTTTAAAAAATGTTCCCGACTTTGAGTCAAAATATATAGATTTGATTGCTAAATTAGAAGAAAAAATAAGCGATAACAAAGTATATGTTAAAACAAATCTTAAAGATATGGATAAAATTGAAAACTGGACGTTATCGTAAAATTATTCATAAAAAAGTCTATATTTATTTATATCCTTTTTTATGATAATATTATTAATTATAAAATTTTGAAACTCCCTGCTATATTTTATAATAGGGAGTTTTTTTTATTAATAATTATTTCACAATTTATTTGATTTTATTATTTTTTGTTTTTGTTTTTAATTTTAATTATAATTGTTGTTTAAATCAATTAAACCTATAAAAAAATAACAGATATTACCTATGGAAGAGGAAAAAAGTTACGATTTTTATTCAATAGAAAAAAAATGGCAGAATAAGTGGTATAACGAAAAAACATATTCCGTCGAAGATATACCGCTTGACAATGTAAGTGTCAATGTCAATGGTGAAAATAGACAAAAATTTTATTGCCTTGAAATGTTTCCTTATCCTTCAGGAAGGATTCATATGGGGCACGTCAGGAATTATTCCATAGGCGATGCTATAGCCAGATATAAAAGATTAAAAGGCTATTATGTCCTGCACCCGATAGGTTTTGACAGTTTTGGGCTGCCTGCCGAAAATGCGGCGATAAAAAATAACACCAATCCTAAAGAGTGGACACTTAAAAATATTGAAACAATGGAAGTTCAGCTTAAAAAACTTGGACTTTCTTACGATTGGGACAGAAAAATTATAACGTCCGACAGTTCGTATTATAAATGGGAACAGCTCTTTTTTATTCAAATGTATAAAAAAGAGCTTGCGTATAAAAAGCTCTCACGCGTTAATTGGTGTGAATCATGTCATACTACCCTTGCCAACGAACAGGTTGAAAGCGGAAAATGCTGGCGGTGCGGAAGTGAAATTACTATCAAAAACATGGAACAGTGGTTTTTTAAAATTACAGACTATGCAGAAGAACTTCTTTCAGAATTAGATAATCTAAGCGGCTGGCCGGATAAAGTAAAACTCATGCAAAAAAATTGGATAGGGAAAAGCGAGGGACTTAGTCTATTTTTTAAAATATCTGCTGAACCGATACAGCTGGAAATATTCACAACGCGGCCGGATACCGTTTTTGGCGCAACGTATCTTGCTATTTCGCCGCTGCATCCGCTCGCTAAAGATTTATTGAAAACTGAAGATGCCAGGATTAAAACTGAAGAATTAATTCGAAAAAGCTTGATTTCAAAAGAACTTAACGAAAAAGAAGGTGTTTTTACCGGCTCTTTTGCAATTAATCCGTTTAACGGGCAAAAACTTCCTATTTATATCGCAAATTTCGTTCTAATGGATTACGGAACAGGTGCAATCATGTCGGTTCCGGCTCATGATGAAAGAGATTTTGAGTTTGCAAAAAAATATAATATTGAAATAAAACAGGTTATTAAAAATAAAAACAATGAAAAGACTTCTTCAAATATCGAAAAAAATGAAATTAATAAAAATGAGATGAACGGCGGCATTAAAGAAGACGAAATTCAGGAACTCACGAGCCCGTTCCTTGAAGACGGCATTTTAATTAACTCATCTATATTTAGCGGTTTAACATCCGAAGAAGCTAAAAAGGCTATATCCTTAGAAGCAGAAAAGACAGGCATCGGCAAACGTGTGATAAATTATAGACTGAAAGACTGGGGAATTTCTAGACAGAGATACTGGGGATGCCCTATTCCGATTGTATATTGCGAAAAGTGCGGCGCCGTACCGCTGAATGAAGAGGATTTACCATTAGAACTGCCAGAAAATGTAACCTTTACAGGCAAAGGCGAATCTCCGCTTGCAAAATTAGAATCATTTATTAATGCGCGCTGCCCCGTATGCGGAGGACAAGCTAAAAGAGAAACCGATACTATGGACACTTTTGTCGAATCTTCATGGTATTATGCAAAATATACTACAAAACCCGGTTTGCCGTTTAATTTGGATAACAATGCGAATTTACATTCTAGTAATAATTGTGATTGCAATTCCGATGCCGGCAAATCTTCTTTTGGACAATCTCCTTTTGATAAAAAAGCTGCCGATTACTGGCTTCCGGTTGACCAGTATGTGGGAGGGGTAGAACATGCAGTAATGCATCTTTTATATGCAAGATTTTTTATTAAAGTTTTAAGAGATTTAGGGTACCTGAATGTCAATGAACCCTTTAAAAATTTATTAACACAGGGCATGGTCGTAAAAGACGGTTCTAAAATGTCAAAATCAAAAGGTAATGTGGTTGACCCTGACGACCTAATAAATAAATATGGCGCAGACACCGTCAGGCTTTTTTCGCTTTTTGCCGCTCCTCCTGAAAAAGACCTTGAATGGAATGAGAAAGGGGTCGAGGGCGCTTATAGATTTATTGTTAAAATATATAAACTGAGCTCATTATATAAACATCATCTAAATAATGTTACAATAAAAAAGCAAAAAAAATTCGAAGATACAAATATTGAATTAGAAAAGATTAATAATGAATTAAATGCTATAATAAAAAAATCCGAAAATGAAATGGAGGAAAGATTTCATTTTAATACAATTATAAGTTCCTGTATGGAATTAGTTAATAAAATTTATGAATACGATAAAAATAAAACTCAGAATGATTTAACTATTAGCGACGCATATTTATTAAAGCATATTTTAAATTCTATTTTAATAATATTATATCCATTTATTCCGCATGTTTGTTCAGAGTGTTTTGAAATTTTAGGCAGCGATATAACCGTTGAATGCGCAGGATGGCCTGAAATTATAGAAACCGGTTATAAAATTGATACATGCAATATTGCAGTGCAGATAAACGGCAAACTGAGAGCTCAAATAACAGCAAATCTAGATTCAGAACAGCATGATATTCTTAATTTGTCATTGGAAAACGAAAAAATTAAGAAAAACATATCTGATATTTCTTTGGTTAAAAAATATATATATGTAAAAAATAAACTAATTAATATTATTATTTAGCCGAGTTACCAAAAGTATTTAATTTTTAAAAATATATTTAAGGATATAAAGCGGATAAAACTATTAATTAAAAATTATTATTCATCATATTGTTATATTCACTATGTAGGATTATCTTTATTTAACCGCGTTATTTAAGATTATTATAAAAAATTATTGTTCAAAAAATTTAATAACTATGCTTTTAAAAAGACTTATTATTTTAATATTTATTCTGCTCCCTCCGCTGCTCCTGTCTGCCTGCGGATATTCGCTGCTTAAACAAACAAACGGAACGGCAGGTGCCGTCGAAACAGGCGGTGCATCAATAAGTTCAAATAATAATACCGATATTTATTCGCCTGCTTACGGAAATTATTCAAGTATAAAAAACATTTATATTAAGCCTTTTAAAAATATAACATACAAAAGCGGAATCGGCATTTATTTTTCAGACAATATAGCTTATTATCTTAACTCTTCTACCGGCATGTTCAGTTCAAATAAAAACAACGCACAATATTACCTCACCGGCAGAATAATTTCTATTAATAATTCTGTTATATCATACACGGGCGTTGCAGCAGCCGTCCAGTATTCAATTTCTGCAACAGTATCAATAAATTTATACAAAACGAGCGGCAAAATTTTATTTCATAATGTTACACTGACATCCAGCGCAAACTATTTTAACTATGAAAATCCGTTAGTAGGGCATAAACAGGAAAAAACAGCGTTAGATATTGTTTCAAAAAGGATAGCAAAAAAAATTATTCTTTTAATAGAAACAAAAGCCATAATTCACAAATAGTATTAATAAGCAGAGAAGCAGCGCTTTGATATCTCAACCTTTATCTTTATTTTAAATTGAATTTATAAATCAGTTAATTTACAATGGAAGAAACACTTATATATTTTTTTTATGGGGAAGACGAATTCAGGATAAATAAAGAGCTTGAAAAAATAAAACTTACATATTTAAATAAAGAACAGTTTGATTTTAATTTTGATAAATTATCAAACCCCTCCGCATCACAAATCTTAAATATCGCTGACAGCTATCCGGTTTTTGCCGACAAAAGAATAATACTTATATATGATTTTGAAGAATCTATCTTGAACAATGAAGATTTAATAAGATATATAAATAATCCGTCGTTAACTTCTATAATGATTTTTTATAAAAATGCTGCAAAAATAAACGAAAACAACAATTTTTTCAAAACATTAAAGTCTAAAGAATATTCTAAGCTCATTAAAATAAGACCGCTTTATGATTCTGAATTACCAAAATATATATCTGAAATGTGCCAAGAAAAGAATATAGCTATGAATGAAGAAACTGTTTATTACTTTTTAAGAATTATCGGCAATAATCTTTCCAATATAAATAACGAACTGGATAAAATATCAAATAATTTTAAAAAACTAACCGTCAAAGAAAGCAGTACGGCAGGCAGCGGCTGCGATACCGCTATTGCAAATACCGGCGGTAACGACGATGCTGACGCTGCAGCAGACGGCTATATTACCGACATTAATATAGCGCATGACAATGACAATACGAAACATGTAAAACATCTAACCGTAAAAGATATAAAGTCTTTAATCTCCGTATCCCGCACTTTTACTGTTTTTGATTTTATAGACGCTATAATAGACAAAGATTTTAAAAAAGCCTACAATATTTTTAGCCTGATATATGAGGAGGGAGAAGAACCGGTCAAAATAATTTCAATACTATATACAGAAATAAAGAAAATTCATAAAGGAAAACTGATGGACAAATCCGGCATTGATTTAAATACTATACTGCTGGCAAATAATGTTCCGTCATTTCTGAAAAATAAGTTCCTCTCAAGGATTAATTCTTATAATCTAAAAAATCTGTCGGCTATCATAGAAATAATAGAAGAAACCGATATTAAGCTGAAAACGTCCGGGTTTCCTGATAATTTGATATTGGAAGAGTTGATATTTAAAACAAATCTTGCAGTTAAGCAATATAGTTAAACAATAAAACTAAACAATCTGTAAAACAATTTTATTTTTCTGCTTTTTTGCCGTTATATGCTTCGCTTTGCCTTCTATATATACTTCTATCTTAAATTATTATTTCTTTTTCTTCTTATGTATGCTTCCTGAGGCTGCGCCCTTTGCTTCTTTGTATATAGCACACCTCGCGCTCGCGTTGTATGCTGTTTTGTGCTTATGCCTTTACGGAATTATAAAGTTTAGTTATTTTAGAAACCTTTCTCGCTGCGTTGTTTTTATGAATAACATGTTTAGAAGCTAATTTCATTATAAAAGACACGTTAATTTTAAAAAATTTCTCAACATTATCCATATCTTTGTTTTCGGCAGCGCTTATAAATTTCTTCATAAATGTTTTCATTGCAGAAACATTGCTGGTATTGCGGAGATTTCTTTTTTTTGTTTGTTTCACTCTTTTAATTGCAGATTTATGATTAGGCATAAATTTTGTTGACTCCCTTATTTTATTTTTATGTTTGCTTTATTTATTTTATTGAAAAATTATCTATCTTCATTTACATTATTGTATCAATAACTAAGAAATTTTGCCATATAAATTTTGTAAAGTCAAGGAAAAATAATATAACGGCAGCTGCTCTTAATATTTACATATTTTTTTCTTGATTACTCTGCTCTTCCGCCTCCGTATCTGCACCTGCCGCAGTGTTTGCCTGAACATCCAATATATTCGCTGCTTCTTTTTCAGGAAGTTCCTGGATATTTTTTAAAACAGACTGCATCTTCCTCGTTCTTGTTCCGATTAATTTATCTATATCGTCGCTTGCCTTATTGATTTTATCCTGGGCATTTTTTAATATATCGCCAAATTTATTAAATTCGGTTTTAACTGCCGAAAGCACATTTTGAATTTCACCTGCATGTTTTTCAATATTAATAGCCCTGAAAACCATTAAAAAACTGCTTAAAATAGAAACTAACGTATTAGGTCCGGCGATAATTATCTTATAGTCTCTATAAAGATTTTCTATGAGAGCTTGCTGTCTTGAAATTTCGGCATAAAGACCTTCCGTAGGCAAAAACATTATTGCGTAATCCGTGGTTTGGGGCGGAGAAATATATTTATTCCTGATATCCCCCGCATGCTTTTTAATTACGCTTTTTAAACCGTTAGATGCCTTTTCTATCTCGCTTTTATCGCCTGTCTCATAAGCATTCAGAAGAAACAGATACGCTTCAACAGGAAATTTTGAATCGACGGGTAAATAATTATAGGAATTAAAATTGTTATCCTGCGGAATTTTTATTGCAAAATCTACCCTCTGCTTTAGACCGTTTTTTGTAATATCGAACTGTTTTTCAAAATGTCCAGTCGATAAAATATCATTTAATAAATTTTCAAGCTGAACTTCTCCTAATATTCCTCTTGTTTTTACATTTGACAGAACTTTTTTTAAATCGCCTACCCCTGCGGCAAGCGTTTGCATTTCTCCTAAACCTTTATGTACGGATTCTAATCTTTCAGATACTTGATTGAATGACTCAGCCAATCTTTTTTCTAAAGCGGCATGAAGTTTTTCATCTACCGTCGCACGCATTTCATCTAATTTTTTTGTATTTTCGTCCTGAAGATTTTTTACGCTGATTTCAACTGTGCTTCTTATCTGCTCAAGTTTTTCGCCTGTCGTATTTAAAAAATTCAAAACTGCATCGTTTGAATTTTTAAATGAGCTGGAAAGTTCTTCTCTTGAACTCTTAGAAGAATTAGCAAGCTCCTCCCTTATTTTTGCTAATAAAGATAAAGTTTCATCACGGCTGTTTTTAAACTCTGTTTTTATCTCATTTCTTATATTTGAGTCGGATTTTTCAACCGCATCTTTTAATCTTAGTAAATTTATATTTACTTCGGAAAGCGCCGACAACGACCCATCTGATAGCTTAATATTTTCTTCAATGTTTTTTTCGTTTTTTTTGCTTTTAAAAAAAATAAAATAAATGTTAATAACAAGTAAAATTATGATTAAAACAGGCATGGTCGTTGATAACCGAAGATAGCTGTATAAAATTGACATAGACATGATGATACGGGGCAAGACACCGATTTAATTTTTATTTATAATTGGACACTGCTAATGCAATTCTTGTCTAACTATTAATGATTTTTATCTAACTATTTATTGCGATATATTCATCATAACAAAACGTAAAAACAGTTGTAGTAATATTAAATTTTACTTAATATTTTAATATGTTATATCTATTGCATATATCTTTAAAAAAATAGCAGCGTTACATATTTGAATTTGAGGTCTCAATAATTATCTCTGCAGCCTCCGCCAAATTGCCGACAATATAATCCGGAACCACATTTTTGTCATATTCATACATATCGTTTTTTACATAAAAAGATTTAAGACCTGCGTTAATCGCAAGCTGAATATCGGTATCTTTATCCCCCACCAAGTAAGATTTTCTCAAATCTATATTATATTTTATTACGCTGTTTTTTATCATTTTTGTATCAGGTTTGCGGCAATTACAGGATATATTGTACGGCTCTACCGTTCCGTCTTTATGATGAGGACAATAAAATATATCATCAATATAAACATTGTTTTTCTTAAAAATTGCTAAAAGCGCCTCGTGCACTTTTATTAAATCGTCTTCATAAAAAAAACCTTTTGCAATGCCTGATTGATTCGTTACTATAATTAGCAAAAATCCGGCTTCTTTGAGTTTTATTAAGGCTTCTATAACCCCCGGAAGAATTATTAACTGGTCTGGAGATTTAAGATAGCCTATGTCTTTATTTATAACTCCGTCTCTATCTAAAAATATGCATTTATTTTTTTTATTTTCCAAAATCCTATCCTCTTTACCTCTTTGTTTTTTTAATTTTTAAGCTCTCCATTTTCAAGTATTTATAACAGGTCTAATGCTCTGTGCAAATTATTTTATTCCCGCCGCATCTTCTTTCGAGGAATATTAATGATATTGCAATATTTTTCACGCATATCAATAGGAATCTTTTTATTGCTTCGCCGATGATTTCAAATTTCCTTATAACGGCGGACAATAACATATTGTTTTCAGTGAGCTGCTCCGGTCAAAGAGGTGCGGGTATTCTTGCTTATCTTTTTGATAAATTCTTTTAATACTGAGGCGTTATTATTTATTTCATCTTTTAGACCGTACAGCAATGTTATATTTTTGCCGCCGTTTTTGACAAATGTCAATATTTGTGCCAATGAATTTTCGGATTCGCCGCCTTTTGTCATATCGTTATTATGGCTGTATTCCGAAAGTTCCTGCAAATATCTTCTTTTAAATTCATCAAAATCAATTGCTGCTGCATGATACAATTTTCTTATTTCGTTAGAAGGGGCAATATCTTTAAACCAAAAATCTATTCCGGCTTTTTCTTTACTCATTCCTCTCGGCCATAGCCTGTCAACTAATATTCTTATTCCGTCTTCATCCGACGGTTCTTTATAAATTCTTTTTGTATTTAGCATATTATTTTTATTTTATTTAAATTACTAAGCGTATCTTTCTTCTTTGAAAGGGTCTGCGCCGTTAGAATATCCTCTTTTTTCCCAATATCCAAGCTCTTCCTTATCTAAAAACGTGATAACTTTCACCCATTTAGCACTTTTGTATGCATACTTATCGGAAATCACTAAGCGCAGCGGATAACCATGTTCTCGGCTCAACGTTTCTCCGCCGTATTTAATCGCAAGTATTGAATTATCTTTAATAAAAAAATCAATCCCCACATTTGTAGTATAGCCATCGTAAGAGCCTATAAGAATATACTTTGCCTTTTTATCAGGTTTTACCTGCGCGGCAATTTTTTTTGTCAACACGCCTTCCCATGCTGCAGATTCTTTAGTCCATCCTGTAACACAATGAAAGTCGTCTATTACTTTATCGTTTGCCATAGTCGCAATATCTTGATAGGCTAACACTAAAGGATTATCTACAAGCCCGTTTATAGTAAGTCTATAATCATCAACGCTGACATCCGGAATATATCCTAAGTCAAGCTGAATAAGTTCATCTACTTTTTTCTGATTCGGCGGTATCATTTTTTATCAAATATTTCTTCAAATATATCCTGCAGTTAAATAAATATTAATAATACATATAAATAACATCTATAACAAATATAATATCATCATATTGTTAAAAATTATATCCTATAGTTAAATATAAATAATTATTCGTCATTGTTCCGCCGTTATAAAAATTATCGGCGGTCAGATTTGAATTAGCTGAAATACCGCTGCTCTGCTGCGTCACATTCACATTGGACAAACTTATAGGCGTCTGCCCTATTGAGCCTATATGAAAAGAATCATATTCATAATTTAAACCGACATACCAGTTAGATATAAAATTATAGTGAACGCCGGCATCAAAAATATCTTCTGTCATATTTGGAGAAGGCAGCGACGCACCCTGATTTGCGGCTATAAAACCAGGTGCTGCAAAACCTCTTTTAAAATTATAAGGCAATACATGGAAAGACACTTGACCGGAAAGATGTTTAGCAAATACCTGAACTCCCGCGCCGTATCGCATTCCTAATCCGTACAACCCCTGAGCATATTCATCATTAGCTGCCTGCGGATTTGTTAAAGCCGCATACAGAAGGTCATTCGGGTTAGTTGAGGTAAAATCATGCGCATAGAAAAAATCTGTAAAGCCGCCGATTCCCAAATCTGCATATGGAACCAAAGTTATCTTATGATTATCTAAACTAACCGGATAGTCCACGCCTACCGGATTCCAGTAATATCTTAAAAATACCTCCTGCATTTTACCTGTTATAGTTGCATCTGTTGTGTTCATAGTCAAATTAGAACTGTCAACATAACTTAAATTAAAATTTGAACTTGAATAATAATATTTATCTTTAATGCTTGGAATAAAAAATAAAATCCATGAAATAGGAGGAGGCAAAAAATCGCCCACGGAAATAATATGATTAAACGAATGATATCTTAATGCCAATCCGTTACCGTTAAAATTTGAATTATTTAAACTGTAATTGAATGGAACAACAACAGATTCATTGTTAATTCCGGTTATTGTATCAGAAATATTGTCAAGCTGGCTTATAGGATTTGTATAATTTTGACTCACAAACGGCGATAAATCCAAATTAACGCCCCACCATTTGAAAGGATTACCCGAATCTGCGTGACCGGCGGGGTAATAAGATTTAGAATTAAACATACCCTGATTGCCGCTGCTAACAGGCGGCTGCATACCGGTAACGTTTCCTGCGCTGCCGGAGCTTTGATTATAATTATTTGACGGTGTAACGCCGGTTATTGTTCCGCTCGCTTCTGCGACGCCGATTGGGGCTGCAGCTATAATGAATAGATACAATAAAACAATAAACGAGAATTTGACGCTATTCTTTCCGCTAAAATTAAAATTTTTTTTAATAATTTTAATAAGTTTTTTTAGCAGCATCATTGCTCCATTTTTTTTAAAGATGCATAATATTTTATGCAGCTTTTTATGCTTATTTTTTATATTTTCTTATTATAATTTTTCGTCATCATATCATTTTATCATAAATTGTCAAATAGTAAATAATATGATTATATTTCTTTTACTTATCAGGTCTTGTTTTCCATCTGTTGTGAATCCAGAACCATTGTTCTGGATGTTCTTGTACAATATCTTCTATCGTTCTGTGAAAAATATTTAAAATATTTATGACATCTTCTTTTCTGTTGCCGGTATAGTCAATTTTTAGCGGTTTTCCTATAATTAATTTATGCCTGCAATAATTAATCTTATTTTTCGCGTCTGCATTTTTGCCGCTGTCGGCAAGTGCATTGTTGTTTAAATGCACGGCGGTACTATACTCGGTTTGTCTGACAATAAATGCCGGCACGATAGTCGCTCTGGTTTTAGCAGCAATATTTGCGATGCCCGGCATTGTACATGCGGATTTTCCGAAAAAATCTACAAAAACGCCTATTCTTTTAGACGCATTTTCATCAGGAAGAAATCCAATAATCTCCTTATTGTTAATAGCAGTCAATATTTCTTTAACGGCATTTTCTCTATTATAAATTACCTTGTTGCCGGAAGCAGTTCTTAATCTGTAGAGTATCTGCTCTATATATTCATTGTCTAACGGTCTTGCAAGAACATTCCCTTTGTACCCCTTAAGACTGAATGTTTTTGCCAGCAGCTCCCAATTTCCGAAATGCGCAGTCAATAAAAGAATCGGCTCTTTACCGTATATATCTTTAATATTGCCAAAATCGGTTTCTACAAAATTATCTATGTTTTCTTTATCGTATTTATTTAACCTGAAAATCTCAATAAAAACCATACCGAGATTTTTATAAAAATTTACGGCTATTTTCTTTAATTCTTCATCGTTCTTATATTCTCCGCCATTTTTTCTATTTGTTCCAAAAGCTGTCTTTAAATTAATCATAACGCTTTTTGCATGTTTTTTGTCTAATCTGTAAAATGTTATGCCTAAAAATCTGCCAAAAGCTAATGCGCAATTAACAGGCAAAATATTTATAATTATATAAAGGCTTTTTACCAAAAAATATTCCGCTTTCCCTGCAATTAAATTTTTTTTCATCTATAGTTTATTTATGTTTAATGGCTTTACTGTTTAATGATTATTTTATTATTATTATCTTTATTATTAATTATTATTCTTGTTATTGCCGGCAATTCTTTTTATTTATATTTTTATCTTCGGCATCACTGTTTGATTTTATTGATTTATTGTTAAAGAATTTTTAACTTTATCAATTAATTCCGATTTTATATTTCCTATATAATCAAAATATTTTTCTATAATAAAATCACAAAATTCGCCGTCGATTTTTACTTCAAAATCTAAATAATATAATTTGTCTATAACATCCGGAAGCTTCAGCCTGAAATTTTTCAGCTTCACATAATCTTTTAATGTGGTAATAATTGTTATATCTTCATGACTATCTGTTATTGATTTTAACTTTAATACATCTTCATATTTATAATTATGATGGTCGCCATACTCAAGCGTATCTGATATATCAAATCCGCAGCTTTTTATATTTGCATAAAAATATTCAGGATTGCCTATACCGCAGATAACTGCCGCTTTTTTTGCTGCTCTTTCGTTGCCGTTAGATACCTGTCCGCACGGAATTACTTCTCTTCCGCCTAATCCGCCTTTGATATTTGACGGTACGTAGTAAGAATAGAATATCGGACATGATTTGTTATATTTTCTTATCTCTGCTTCTAACGACAAATCGTGCTCTGCCGTTTTAGAAATTATAATGCAATTTGAGTGCCGTACGGAAGATACGGGCTCTCTTAAAATCCCTGCCGGAATAACAGACTGTATAAATAAATTTTTAGTTCCGTCTATAAGAATAATATTTAAATTTTTCTTAATATTTAATGCAGTGAATCCGTCGTCTATAATACTTATCCTTTTATATTTTTCATACTTATCATGAACATCGCCGTATGCGCAATGGGATGAAAATTCGTCATCATCATAATGGCTGTTATTAATATTGATACCGCCGTTATCTATGCTATCAATATCAAATGACTCTGCTTCATAGATATCGCGCAAATTTACATAAGCAGTCTCTTGAAGGCATAACGTAGAAGCCTTTAATCTGTTTTTTGACACAACTACAGGTATTTCTTGATTCAAAGATTTAAATTTTTCTATCAAAAGGAGAGTTTCATCGGAGAGAAGATGTTTATTGTCGTATTCCCATCCGGCAATATAGATTTTTTTTTTAAGTTAGCCCCGTATCCGCGGCTAACAACGCAAGGTTTAAAACCTTTATTGTATAAATAAGAGGCAAGCGAATAAACATGCGGCGTTTTGCCTGACCCGCCCATATTGATATTGCCTATGCTTACAGTAAAAATACCCGGGTCTTTTGACTTGAAAAGAATACTATTGGCGTACATGAACCTTTTAAGTTTTGTAAAAACAACGACAATATACGAAATGACAAGCAAAGGTAATTTTAGAATATTTTTTATAAAGTTTAAAATTCTGTCATCAAATGCGCCGTTCTTTTTACTTGAAGTATTTTCTTTAGTGTTTTCAAGAAATTTTAATATTCTTCGTTCTAAATATGACATGTAAATCTCCTCTAAAGTCAAGTACAATGTTCTTAAATTAAATTAATCTCCGCTTACTTTATATTTAGTTGATATAATTTAATTTAAATTTATTTCAATTTATTTAAATCGATTTTATTCAAGTTTTCCGGCTTTGACGCCTCTTTTATTCTATAAAGCCCTTCTTTTATTAAGTCAAAACTTGTAGCAAATGAAAGCCGTATAAAATTATCGTTTCCGAATTCTATGCCGGGAACGGCTGCGACTAAATACGAATCCAACAGATAGGAGCAAAACTTAGCAGATGAGTCTATAGCCCCGCCGCTGTTTTTTAGCACTTCAGATATATCGGCAAAAATATAAAAAGCTCCATCCGGTTTTACGGGATTTATGCTTTTAATTTCACTCGCAAAAAATTCCAGCATATAATTGCGTCTTTTTTCAAATTCCTCTTTCATTTTTACCGTAAAATCAAGATTTCCCCTTAAAGCAGCAAGTGCTCCGTATTGAGCAAACGATGTAGGATTTGATGTACTTTGTGATTGCAGATTGTTCATGGCAGAAATTATTTCCTTTTTTCCTGCGGCATATCCTATCCTAAAACCGGTCATAGAATATGTTTTAGAAACGGCATTGACCGCAACGGTATTTTCTTTTAATGATTTATCAACCATTAATACATTAAAAAATTTCTTATCGTCAAATATTATTTTTTCGTATATATCATCGGTAACAATAAGCAAATCTTTTTCAACCGCAAACATGGCAATGTCTATCAGGTCTTTATCATTCATCATCACGCCTGTTGGATTTGAAGGACTGTTTATAATTACGGCTTTAGTTCTGGAACTATAGTTTTCTTTAAGCATATCAAGATTAAACTTAAAATCATTTGATGCAGTATCAACAAGAACGGGCACGCCTCCTGCAAGTTTTACTATTTCTGTGTAAGAAACCCAGTAAGGTGAAGGTATAATAACTTCATCGCCTTCATCAAGCAAAACCATAAATAAATTATATAGGCTGTGTTTGCCTCCGCATGAAACTAAAATCTCGTTATTTTCATAATGAACGCCGTAGTCCGTCAAAAATTTATCGCTAACGGCACTTCTAAGTTCGTCTATTCCTGCTACAGGCGTATATTTTGTTAAACCTTTGTCCAATGCATCTTTTACGGCGTCTTTTATATAGGAAGGCGTGTCAAAATCCGGTTCTCCGGCGCCGAAACCGACGACGTCCTTGCCCTCCGATTTAAGTTTTTTAGCTTTTGCCGTTATTGCAAGCGTTGCAGAGGGTTTAATCAGCGATGCCCTACATGAGAGTTTCATCTCTATCTCCTTTAGAATATAATTTTTGAAGTTCTTCGGATATTAAAAGCGGCACCATGGTAGAAACATCGCCTCCGAGGCGGGATATTTCCCTCACGATAGTCGAGCTTAAAAATGAGTACTTTTCCGCCGTCATCATAAAAATAGTTTCTATATCCGGGTTTAATGTTCTATTTGTAGTCGCAAGCTGCAGTTCGTACTCAAAATCGGATACCGCCCTTAGCCCTCTTATTATAACACGCGCATTTATACTTTCTACAAATTTTACCAACAAACCGCTGAGCGCAACAATTTCAACCCTGTCGTCTTCGATTTCGTCTATGCCTGTTATCGTATCTTTAATAAGCTTAACCCTTTCTTTTTGACCAAAAAGATATCCTTTTTTTCTATTGCATGCAACAGCAATTATAACTTTATCAAATATGTTAAGACTTCTCTTTAAAATGTCTATATGACCGAAAGTAACAGGGTCAAACGAACCCGGGTAAACGGCTATATTTTTTTTAGCCATAGTCATCGGACCTGCTTGAGAATTATTATTATAAATCACGATATAAAAAGTGCGCCTCTGCTAATTAATCTGCCCATGAACTTTGTATATACTGCAAGCTATATTTTTACCATAAACAGCAAAAAAAAGCAATAAAACATTAATATTAGACTGTTCGACGGGTGCATCCAAATAGCGAACTATAAAATTAGGTTATAAAGAAAATAGCGGATTACCGAGACATATTGCAGTAATTTAATTATATTGCAATTTATAATTAATAAATTGTCTTTAAGCGTCTTTCAGTATTCTAAATTTTTTCATAAAAAGACAGCGCCGACCTGCCGTATATTTTTTCTTTAGTTAAAATATAATCCTCATATCTATTTTGCAGGATTTCTTTTTTATCATGCTGGACAATTATCAGCGGGCGATAATCGCATGAGCCGCAAAAAACGGCACTTGCAATAGCTTCTAAAGTTTTTCCGCTAATTCGTAATTCGTAGGGCGGATCGAGAAAAATAATATCGGGCGTATATATTTCCAAAAAATTTTTATTAATTAAGTTTATAGCATCGCCGCAAATTGTTTTAATTTTGTCCTTAATTTTAAATTCGTCCGCTATCTTACCTATAAGCAATGCCATTTTTTTAAAACTTTCCACAAAAATACATGAATCGGCTCCCCTTGACAATGCTTCAAATCCGATATTGCCTGTGCCTGCATATAAATCGCAAAAAATTTTATTATTTATTTCATCCCCTAAAATACTAAACAAAGCGCCTTTGAGCATATCAGACGAAGGATTTACATCTTTGACGTTAAACACATTTGGAATTTTTCTGCCTTTGAGCGTACCGCTTATTATTCTCACGATTTATTTGATTATTTGTCTTTTACTATTTGTTAATTTGTTAATTTTCTTTCCGGCTAATCTAGCTGCTATTATCGCTCCTATTTATTTTATTTGTCTACTAATTTTTTTAATTTGCCTTTATCGATTATTTCTATTTCTCTTTTATTTAATCTGATAATATCCTGATTGGAAAATTCTCTTAAAGCGCGTGATACCACCTCTCTTGCAGTACCTGCAATATCCGCTATCATTTTTTGACTTAGTTTCTGTCCTTCAAAAAGCAGCAGTATCTTGCCTATTCTTTCCTGCGTATGCTTTAAGGAAAGGTCTTCAATCCTGCTTGTCAGAAACCTGAGTTTATCCGTCAAACTTCTTATTATATTGAATGATATTTCAGGATATTTAAATATTAAATTTTCCAAGTTTTCTTTAGAAAGCAAAAAAACGGTAGATTTATTAACAGCATCGGCAGAAGCAGGATTTATATTTGCGCTGAACACCGTGACGTCGTTAAATGACTCTCCTGCATAGCATAGTTTTAAAATTTGCTCTTTTCCATCTTTTGAAGATTTATAAATTTTTATCGTACCGCTTTTAACAAAGTAGATGCCTTTGGATCTTTCGCCTTCAATAAATAAATTTTCTTCCGCTTCATAATTTTCTTCTTTTAAAAAACCGGCTACTTCGGCGATTTGAACTTCGCTTAATGTTTTAAAGTATTCTATGTTTTTTATTTCTTCAAAATTGTTCATATTTATAAATATTATTATAAAATTATAAATTGAGCATACACTCTCTATCTTGTGTTTTTATCTAATATACTAGAGCTTTTATTTGTATCTTGTATGCTAGAGCTTTGATTTTTTAAATTTCAGATTTTGACGTGTATACTATCATAGCCGCTGCAAGACTTAAAAGACCGGCATATAAATAAGAATAGTCGGCTCCGACGGAGTACAAAAGCCCCATAATAATATTGCCGCCGAATATTCCGATGCTTCTTGCCGCAGTTAAAGCACCCATGCCCTTTCCTCTCTTATCGTTTTTGGAGATTATACTCACAGCCGTGGGCTCCAACGTTTCTATAATCCCTAAAGAAACACCCAGAAAAGCTACCGCAGCATAATATAATAGCGGATTCAGAGAGAAGAAAAATACTATAGCCATTCCCGACGAACCTATAAACGTGAGAAAATAACCGAACCCCAATTTTTTTACGGTTTTAAGTATAGTTTTTCCGGCTACTAAACCTGTAAGGGAAGTAAAAGCAAAAAATAAAATATACGACAAGATGCCTAATTCATCGTTTTTTGAAGACTGGGCAATTGTTAAAATAGGAAATCCAAAACTGAAAGAACTGAAACCGTATAAAGAAGTAGCAATTAGTATTCTTTTAAATAAATTTTCATTTAAATCGGCATCTTTTGATTTCGCCGAACTTACGGTATCAGGCTTGGCATTAACGGTATTACTAGCTGCATCATTAGCAGAATTATTATTGCCGGCAGCATTATTATGTATCGTGTTATTTTTAATTATATGAGCTTTACTGATTTTTTCCGGATTATCGACCGGATTGTTAATCAATTTTTTTTTGGATATAAGCGTTAGAAAAAATGTAGAAATTAACAGAGGCACAACGGTTACGAGCAAAATAAATTTTGTCTGCACATGCTCAGCAAAAAGAATCAACGCGTAAATACCTGCAAAAAAACCGCCTCCTTCATCAAGGGCATGTAAAAAACCGAAAGCTTTCCCGTAAAATTCTTTAAAAACAGACCTTGAAAGCAGAACCCTTCTTGAAGGCGACCTGAAATTTCTCGACCACCACCCTGTTGAAAAAAATGCGACAGCCTCTGCCGGATATATGCTGAAACCCGTGAATGAAAGCAGCGGTATTAAAAGATTTCCTATAATCGCAATTTTTTTATGTCCGAACCTGTCTCCTGCGCGCCCCCCGAAGTAGCCGAAAAAAGCGCCTATTCCGTAGCTTATTGCTGAGGCTATACCAAAATAAATAATGGAACTGTGCAGGTCCAGAACTAAAAAAATCGGAAACATAACCAAAACGGCCTGATAGCCCAAATCGGCAAAAAAAGCGGATAATGATATAAAAAGAACATTGCTGTTAAGCCATTTTCCGCCGGTGTCTTTAATGCTATCGGATTGTATATCGTTTTTAACTTTAACGCCGTCTGTCGTCATATCAATATGCCTCAATTTTTATCTTGATATCTGTCGTATATTTTTTAATATCTTTAATTCATACTTGAACAGCGCTATGATTATTTTCATTATAAGATAAACGTATTATAATATAAACGCAGTAAGTATTATAAGATATTTTTAAATTTTTTTAAATACATTATGATGCCTGAAATATTTTATTTTTAATTTAATTATGATATAATAATCAAATATAATTACATTTATATATTATATAAAAATATATTAACGGAGGTTTTAATATGCCTATAAGAGAATATAAATGCACTAAATGCGGGGATACAACAGAAGTAATCCAAAAAATAAATGAAAAACCGTTGGAAACATGCTCTAAATGCGGAGGAAAACTTGAAAAATTAATTTCAAATTCCAGTTTTGTTCTAAAAGGGTCAGGATGGTATAAAACCGACTATGGAAGCGGCAACCAACCATCGTCGCCTGCAGCCGCTCATCATCACAATCATAATACGGAGAAGAGCGGTGCGGCAGTTTCAACGGCGGCGGCTCCGTCATGCTCCTGCGGAATGGGCGGGTCTTGCGCCGCAGATTCTACAAAAAAATAAATATTAAACCAAATAATTTAATTCTATCATTCATTATTTTATATATAATACAACATAATGCTGATATAAAAAATACATTGTACGGCGTTTAAAAAATGGAGGAGGTGAGTTTAACTATGGCAAATAAACCGATAAAAAAAGAAACTAAAAAACCGTCAACAAAAAAGAAATAACTAAGAGTTCCTTAATACTGAAGTAGAATTAAAAAAATAATTATTAAATACTGCAATTGATTAAATCAATTTTGTAAATTGCAAATCGGCGAAACATTATTTTTGATTATCGGCCAATTGTAAATAATTATAATCAAAATTATATACAGAATTAAGGAACTTTTAAAAATTTTAAAATTTATGCCAGAGCGTATAATCCTTCTTCCGAAGTTCTGATTCTTTCTACAAATCCGACAGGTATGACAAATATTTTTCCATCTCCGTAAAATCCTGTCTTATTAATATCCATTATGATTTTTACTACTTTTAGCATCTCGCTTTCCGGTACTACTATAGAAAGCATTCTTTTCGGCAAAAAATGGTAATCGTTATCTGCCGCTTCCATATTATTTTTATTTTTGCTTATTGCATCTAATCCCGGGTCCAGCTCATTGGCTAAACCGCCGTGTCCTTTCTGTTTGCCTCTCCCGTGTATAGAATAAAATGTCATCTGGACATAACCGGCATTTGCGAGCATTTCTTTTGTTTCCTGAAATTTATGTCTTCTGATTACTGCCAGTACCTCAACCGCTTTTTCTTCAAATTTTGATTCCATATTAAAGTCCCTCCGCGCCTGTTCTTACAGTATAAGTATGGCTGACAGGCACCACGAATATTTTACCGTCGCCTATATTGCCTGTATATGCATTTTCCTGTATAATATCGCATACTTTTTCTGCATCATTTTTACTTACAACCATCATAAGCTCAAGTTTAGGCAGTTCATCATAAACAACCTGCCCTACCTTTATGCCTTTTTGCTTACCCCTTCCAAAAACATGCATCTTGGTGACTGATATAAAACCGCCTGCTTCAAGCCCTTTTAAAACATCTTTCTCTTTTTCAGGTCTGATTATTGCTCTAATCATTTCCATAGATTCCATAATTTTCTTCTCCTTCTTAAATTGTTATTAAATCGTTATTAAAATATATTCTAATTGTTCTTATTAAGAATAAAAACAGTGATCGTGCAGCTATACAATATTTGCCATTTTATCTTTCATCATAATTTTTTTTAGCCATGGCGGCGGATTCGTTGATAGAACCTCTTTTAAATTTTCAAGAACGGTTACTATTTTATCATCAGGTTTTGATTTAACCGGATGAATACCTGAACTGACTACTTTTGCAGCAGCCGTACCGCCTATACTTTCAACAAATATTATTTTTAAATCTCTCAATTTTGCAATTTTTTTTTCTATTTTTTCAATCTCATCTTCTTCTGCCTCAAATTCCCTTAATTCAATAAAATCAAAACCTGATTCTGTTACATCGTAAATTGCAATTTTTTTTGCCCATCCAAAATGGTCATTGATAAAAACATTGTCGGTTGTCGTAAACCCTACTTTCATATTTATTCCTCCTCCTTCATGATTTTTTCATTAGCAGACATTAACAGATTTGCAGCTTCATATACCAGATTAGCGCTGCCCTTATACAGTATATAGTGTTTAAAATTATGCCCTATCCGGTCTATTAGCGGGAAACCGGCTTTTAAAATAGGCACGCCTATTTTTTCAGCAGTGTATCCGGCATTAGAGTTTGAAATTACAAGGTCTATTTCATTGCCGTCACTTTCAATAAGTTCGCCAAATAAATCAATATCGCCTTCCGTTAAAATTTCAAATCTGTTTTTCAAATTTTCATAAGCTTTTGATGTTGTCACCCCTATTTTAATATTCGCTCCGACTTCGTTCAACACTTCAGAAAATGAATCTAATATATCAATCCCCTCTGCTATTGCAATATTTTTACCTAAAAAGTAAAAATGCGTATCTAAATATGCATCCATTAATTGTCTTTTCTGTCTTTTATATCTTTCAGGAGTCTTTCTTAAAGATATTTCTTCAAGAAATTTAAAAAATAAATCCGTATTTTTTAATCCGCTGACATTGGAAAAATAATAAGTATTTAATCCGGTAATTTTTTTGACCGGCGCGATTAAACTTTTTAAACTGCTGCCTATAATTATATTTAAATTATTTAAACCTGCCTTTTTTAAATCTTCAATATTAGTCCCGCCGGATGTCGTCTGCAAGTAGCCGTTTTCATCAAGATGTCCGTCCATTGAAGTTCCCAAATCAGGTATCATAACAGGCGTTATGCCGAAATCTTCTAACAAGTCTCTCAGCTCTAAGAAATCCATAGCGGTAAAGGAAAACGGACAAAACACATTAGCGCGTATATTTTTTATATCTTCTTTGGCGCCGTTATCTTTATTTTTATCGTTATTCTTATAATCGCTGATATTTCTGATATTATTTTGAGCATCTATGCAAAATGTCTGCAATAATGAAAGGATAGCATTTTTATAACCCTCTTCAAAATTTCCGTCATAATCCGGAGTGCTGACATAAGCCAAACTTAAATTGTCATAGTCTCCGCTTTCTTTTAATTCTTTTTTCAACTCATTAAAAGTTGCATGAATATCCTCGCCGTTTACTTCGCTTAAACCTGTCGATGTAATACCTATAAAAGCGGGGTTAATTTTATCGGCGATATTTTTAACCCCAGCTTTTAAATAGCTGCTTCCTCCTAAAATTGCTCCAAGTTCATTTAAGGCAGTCGTATAAACAGGTATGTTTTCTCTATAATGCTTTGTTAAAGTGACTTTGTCAAAACTGGCGCATCCCTGAGACCCGTGCATGAGAACAACTGCATTTTTAATACCGAGGAAAACAATGACCGCCCCGAGCGATGAACTTGTTTTTAACGGGTTTATCTCAATGTTTTTTAAATTTTCCATAATATTTTTGTTTTTGTTAAAATAGGCTCAATTTATCTTAACTTTAATTTGCTTTTCTGATAACTTCATAAACCGGACTGTTTAGTTCAAGATAAATCTGCCTTCCTAGATGAACTATTCCTTCATAAGACGTATAAGAATTAATTCTCTCTTGATTAACGTCCAAAAACGGTATTAAAGATTTTATAGCCGTATACTGATTTCTTCCGCCTGCAAGCAGAATATCGGCTTGCTCGTCCTTTATCATTTTTATCAAATTAACAGGGTTTCCGTTATCTAACATTATAATATTTCCGTTTGCGTCAAATTCCTTGATTCTGTTTTTATCTTCTTCCGTACTTTTTTTAACCCCCGTCGCTATAACTTTCATGCCAAGGTCATTTAATGCGGAGATTAAAGACCAGCTTTTAACACCGCCTGTATATAAAAGAACTCTTTTGCCGGTTAAAAATTTTTTATACGGTTCAATCTCTTTCCGTATTATTTTAGTCTTTGATTCAATATTTTTTTTAACCTTTTCTATTAGTTTAGCATCTTTAAAACTTTCTGCTATGTGCATCATTGCATTATTCGTCGAAGACAATCCAAAAAATGATTCTTCTATAAAAGGTATCCCGTATTTTTCTTCCATTTTTCTTGCTAAATATACTAAAGCTTTAGAACATACAACGACATTTAACCCTGCTTTATGCGAATACATTATTTCTTCCATAGTTGCGTTGCCTGTTATATTTGAAAGTAAATTAATGCCGTTGTCGCTAAGCGCTTTTTTAATTAAAAACAATTCGCCTTTTATATTGTATTCGCCGATTAAATTAATATTATAATCGGTTAAAATATCAATATTGGGTTCTTTTTTTCCTATAACATATTCAAAGAGCGCATCTCCGGCAATCTTATTTCCAAGATTTTTGCCGCCGGAAAATCCCTGACTTTGCACAGGAACTACGGGGATATTAAGTTTTTCTGTCAAGTCTCTTGCGACTCCTCCTATATCTTCCCCTGTTAATGCAGGTACACAAGTATTATAGATAAAAACACCCTTCGGATTAAACTTGTTTACCGCATAAATAATTCCTTTTTTTAATTTATCTTCGGAACCGAAAATCAGGTCATTTTCATTAATTGAAGATGTCATTCCGTACATATAAAATGTTTCGCTGCCCTTTGATTTCGATGTTCTTTGATTATAACTGTTGCCGAGGCAATTAATCGGCCCGTGAACAACATGAAGAGCATCGCGTATCGGGCTCAGCACAATATATGCGCCGTCAAGAGCGCATCCTCCGGTTGAAGAACCGGGAACAGCTGTTTTGCATGCTTTTTTTTCTTTCTTCTGCATATTATGCTCGCATGTAGGCTCATCAAACAACTCTTCTTTAACCTTAAGCTGCATTTTAATCGCCTCCTTTTTTTAAGTTTTATACCGTATGAATTTTATTTTATAAATTTTTCATCTTAAAAGCTCAAAATGGGCATCATCAGATGTATCGTCCACAATCTCAATGAATTTATTAACTATCCATGTCGTTAAATTAATTACTCCTGAATAGGCGTAAAAAGGATAACGGTGGATATTGACCCTGTCAAAAATAGGGTATCCTAATCTGATATGAGGAACGCCGGCTTCTCTTGCTACAAATTTTCCGTGGCTCGGCCCTATAAGCATATCGACAGGTCCGGTCATTACGAGAGAGTGCAGGTGCCACAGGTCTTTATCTATATAAACCTCCCCTTCATCGCATCCGTATTCTTTCAGCAATGCTTCAACATCGTTTTTGAATTCTTCATTGCCGTTAGAACACAGCACGTATTTAGGAATACCGCCCATTTCCAGCAAATAGCTTGTCAGTCCCGTTAATATATCCGGGTCGCCGAATATTGCAAATTTTTTGCCGTGAATATACTGCTGCGCATCCGTCATTGAGTCAACCGCTCTGCCTCTTTCGTCTTCAATTTCTTTTGGAATTTCTTTTCCTGTAATTTCAGAAACGGTCATAAGAAATTCGTCTGTAAATTTTATTCCGACCGGACTTTTGACGGCTTTTGCTTCCTGTTTAAACTTATCCGCCAATAAAGCTATCGTCTTTTTAGTGCTGAATTTTTGAAGCGCGATAGTCGCTCTGTTATTAACGCAATTTTTTGTATCTTCTAAGGTAGTTGCGCCCTCATTGTATAGCTTATATTCGCCGTTCAGCGGAGAATCCAGCGTATTAGAGTAATCTGCAATAACAAGATACGGAACCTTCATGATTGTTAAAAGTCTTTTTATCTCATTAATATTGCCTGTGGTCGTATCAAAACCGGGTATTATATTTATAGCGTCTGAAACAGATTCGCTTTTAACCCCTAACGTATCTATAATTGCAGCAAGCATATTATCGTAACCGTCTATATGCGAACCGACAAAACTCGGAGTGTTTGCATAAGGCGCAGGCACATCTTCAGGCAAAAATCCTTTTGCTCTGGCATTATTTACTATCGCCCCCAAATCATCGCCTATAACCTCCGTCATACAGGTTGTAGATATTGCAAACATTTTAGGTTTATAAAGATTCAAACAATTTTTAAAACCTTCAAACCCGTTTGCCTGCCCTCCAAACACGGCTCCGTCTTCTGTAAGAGATGTAGAAACCGCAGCAATCGGCTCCCTGAAATGTCTTGATAAATTATTTCTATAATAAGCAACACAGCCGTGCGAACCGTGAACAAATGGCATAGTTCCTTCAAATCCTGCGGAACATAGAACGGCTCCTAGAGGCTGGCAAGCTCTTTCAGGATTAATTACAATAGATTTCCTTTTAAAATTTAATTCTTTATATTCTTCGGTTTTCATCCAGTCTTTAGTTTGCCGGACTTCTTCTTTAGTCATCTTAGCCATTTGAATAGCCTCCTCAAATTTTATTGGTATTTATAAATAATGCCGGCATTACCGCCGCAAATAATATACAACTTATTATAATTACTTACTATAACTGCAATATATTTCTCAAAATTTGCAAACCGAGATGCTATCAACTATTGATTGAATATCAATTATATATAAGTTAACATACGGATATTATTATTGTTTATTTCTTTATTTTTTCCATGACGGTTTTACAAATTTCCATGACGGGCTGTTAATTGCAAGGTCCATATCTTTTGCAAATATTTCAAAGCCGTCATATCCGTGATAAGGACCGGAATAATCCCATGAATGCATCTGCCTGAAAGGTATGCCCATTTTCTGAAAAACATATTTTTCTTTTATCCCCGATGCAACTAAATCCGGTTTTAATCTGTGCGCAAGTTCAATAAACTCATGTTCGTTTAAATCATCTGCTATAATAGCCCCGTCTTCTAATTCTTTTGTAGTTCTTTCATAGTCATCGCTATGAGCAAACTCATAAGCGGCGGTAACTACCTGCATTCCTAAGTCTTCATACGCTCCGACTATATGTCTCGGCCTAAGCCCGCCGACAAGTATCATAACCTTTTTGCCTTCTAATCTCGGTCTATATTTGTCTATAACCGCCTGCATTTTGGGTTCGTACTTTTCAATTACTTTTTCTGACTGCTCCTGTATATGTTCGTCAAATAAAGCGGCTATTTTCCTGATACTTTCCTTTATTTTCGTGGGACCGAAGAAATTGTATTCAATCCACGGAATCCCGTATTTCTCATTATAGTAATTTGAAATATAATTCATCGAACGATAGCAATGAAGAAGGATATAATTAACTTCGTGTGTAATTCTCATCTCTTCGATTGACCCGTCGCCGCTCCAATGGGCAATTACATTTAAACCCATTTCTGTAATAACCTTCATTGAAGCCCAGACATCCCCTCCTATATTATAATCGCCTAAAATTGCAACATCGTACTTAGTTTTTTGACTGTCGTCTAATTTGCCCGTACCGACAACATAATCCCTTATTGAATCATTGGCGATATGATGTCCTAATGATTGGCTGACGCCCCTGAAACCCTCGCATCTTACGGGGATTACCGTTGTGTTTAAGTCGGCGGATGTCTTTTTAGCTACAGCCTCAATATCATCACCTATAAGACCTATGGGACATTCCGATTCTACAACAAATCCCTTGGTGGTTGGAAAAAGCCCTTTTAATTCATGTATCGCCTGTTCCAATTTTTTATCGCCGCCAAAAACAATATCGCGCTCCCTGAAATCGGTAGTAAATTGAAAAGGCATAAAATTTTCTACGCCAGGAACTCCATTTGCTAAATTCCTGCGTGTTCCCCAGCTGTAATGTCCGCATCCTATAGGACCGTGGCTGATATTAATAACATCTTTTACAGGACCCCACACAACACCTTTAGAACCGGCATATGCACAGCCTCTGGGGGTCATAACGCCCGGCAGAGATTTTAAATTAGATTTAGCTACGCAAGACCCGCAGGCATCTTTTTTGT
The DNA here is from genome assembly GCA_021825865.1 of bacterium. GTDB lineage: Bacteria > SZUA-79 > SZUA-79 > Acidulodesulfobacterales > Acidulodesulfobacteraceae > Acididesulfobacter. The sequence goes on along the minus strand of JAKAFU010000002.1, from coordinate 6,398 downwards.
TGACGCCAATATGTTCCTGTCTGTTTTTTCTAGGTTTTTCGGGATAGATGTTCAGTACATCTTCAACTATCTCTTCGCTTTCTTTAATATTAATAGCCATTTTAATTCCTCCATAGATTTATGCTTGCTTATATGCAGTTAAAGTTAACTAAATTAACATCGCATCGTTTTACAGTTCACAATTTACAGTTTTTGCAGCGGTTCAAATTTATGCAGATGCATCGTCTTGTTCTTAGGACAAACCTTTTCACATGACATATCTCCGAGACAATCATCCATATTTTCAATTCTAACTACCATCTTGTCGCCTTCATCTTCGAAAACGTAAACTCCTCCAGGACACACCTTGATGCATCTGCCGCATGAAATGCAGCTTTCCTGGTCAAAAGCTACTAAAAAATGCGGTACCCATTTTGAACCTGATTTTCTCGGAGCTACTATATATTCTTCAATATTTCCGCTAAAACCGTCCATAATACTCATAAAAATTTTCTCCTGTTTTTTAATGTTTTATTATATCTGCTTTATTTTTATTTATTAATTTTTCTTTTTTATTATTTATTTATTCCATATTTATCTATATTTATATGTTTTGATATATCTATTTTTTTATTGAAATCATTAATCGAATAATTAGCTGCTTAACTATCTGACTATTTAACAAGTTAATTATTTAATTATGCGTATTTTTAAATCAAGTCCGTCGCTCGTTATTTCGGCAAATTTTGACAAATTTGATTTAGACAGACAATATTTATATTCTGCCAAATCGGGAGAACAATTCAATTTATTTCTTAATGACCTAACTTTTTGAGGCTGCATATCTTTTGTCAGAATCAAAAACTCGTCTTCAGGTATATCCTTCCTGAATTCGAATATTAATATCTCCCCGCGGCTGCTCAATATCCTGTGCATTTCTTCAAGGGATTCAGCTTTTCTTTCCAGACATTTAAATGTTCCTTTTAAAATAATAACGTCAAAATAATTGTCGTTAAAAGGCAGACATTCGCTGTTAGCAATCAAATACCGCAGTTTTTGATGAAAACGGCTGCCGTAATTATTCAAATTGTTATTCAAACGGTTATTTAAATCATAAGCATCGGAATTCACATTAACATTAACAGCACCGCCTGAAACAGCAATCACCCGTTCTGCAGCTTTCATGGCGTATATATTGTTTGTAATTTTATTACCGTAATCATTATTATTGTGATTATTTGTAAATCCCGCAGTCTGCAGACTTCTCCCGCTAAAATTTAACTGTGCTTCATCCGCAATCTTAGCAGAACTTTTTAAAGCATGACTAATCATAATCTCCGAAATATCAACGCCTACAACGTTAGCATCCGGAAGAACTTCACTGAACCTCCGTGCTATATAACCGGGACCGCAGCCAAGATCAAGCACAGAATCAGGCACAAATGAAAGGCTGTTTAAAATTTTATTCACAAATGGTTTATAGTCATTTTCCATTTTCCCTTTGGTGTCGGAAGTTGCTATATACAATTCTTCATCCTGTGAAAAATTTAAACTTTTCTGCAGTTTACACCCCTGAACAGCATTTTCTGTTATCATGATCTTTCTCCTTATTATTATTCAACTTGCTGCTTATATCGTTTCCAAGCAGACCCGCGGCATCAGATCTGCATTGCCGGCAATGCTTCATGATGTTAATGCCTGTTATACCCTCTGTTACATTAGCTATATCTTGCCTTGTGGCAGCCGGAACACCTATTTTTTGAAAAAATGATTTATCTGCCGGTATCATAGGCATTACATTAAAAAGATATACTCCCATTTTTTTAATGCTTTCAGACATTTCTCTTATATGCTTATCGTTAACTCCGGGTATTAATACCGAATTTATTTTGACGATAAGCCCCTTCGAAACAGCGGTTCTTATGCCTTCCAGCTGCTTTTCAAGCAGCAGTTCTGCCGCTTCATTGCCTTTATAGCAAATACCCTTATAATTAACAAATCTATAAATTTTAGAAGCAATAGCTGCATCCGTTGCATTTAATGTTACCGTAATAAATTTTACATCCGCATCTTTAAGGTCGTTTATATTTTCTTTTAAATTAAGACCGTTTGTACTCATGCAAAATATTAATTCAGGAAATTCTTTTCTCACTAACTCAAATGTCTTAAGCGTATTATCCGGGTCTGCAAGACTGTCTCCAGGACCTGCCACCGCAGCAACGCTTATTTCATTATAAAGAGATTTTACCTCATATATCCTTGCTACCGCTTCTTCAGGGGTTAAAAGCCTGCTTGTAACCCCCGGTCTTGATTCATTTGGGCAATCATAATCTCTATGACAATAATTGCACGAAATATTGCAGCTTTTGGCAACAGGCAAATGTATTCTGCCGTAAGATTTTGATGCTTCTACGCTAAAACACGGATGCCTTTTGATGTCCTCGCTATTATTATAGTCTGAGGCATTGCTATTCCCGTCTTTTTTTATATTCCTCATGCTGTTAATTGCTTTATTGTCTGTTTTCATGATAATTTGCCTTTTTTAAGTAATTCTGCCGTTTTATTGGCATAACTGGTAAAATACAAAACCGATAAATAATAAAAATTAATTAAATAATTTATTTTGCTGCGGCTGCTGCTGCTGCTGCGGCTTCCGTAGTTCTTTCGTATTCTTCCATAAAGCCGTATTCCATCATTAAATCTTCCAGCTCTTGCATAGCCATAGGTGTAGGAATAACAAACATCTCATTTTCCTCTATTTTTCTTGCCAACTCTCTGTAAACATCTGCCTGCTTTGCGCCTGTTTCGTGTTCTATAACAGTTTTCTTTTTTATTTCAGCTCTCTGGACAACATTATCCCTTGGGATAAAATGTATCAATTGAGTACCCAGTTTCTTTGCAAAAGCTTCAACCATATCCTTTTCGTTATCAACATTCCTTGAATTGCAAATTAGTCCGCCTACTCTGACTCCGCCCGAATTTGCAAATTTTAAAACACCTTTTGCTATATTATTTGCAGCATATAAAGCCATAAGTTCTCCGCTGCATACTATATATATTTCTTTTGCATATCCTTCTCTTATAGGCATTGCGAACCCGCCGCATACAACATCGCCCAGAACATCATAAAATACATAATCAAGTTCTTTCTCATATGCTCCAAGCTGTTCTAATGTCGTGATAGATGTGATAATACCTCTGCCTGCGCATCCGACACCCGGTTCAGGTCCGCCTGATTCAACGCATCTGACTCCGCCAAATCCTATTCTGAAAACGTCTTCTTCCGTAACATTTTCCTGACCGACATCCTTAACAGAATTCAAAACAGTTTCCTGAGTTGCGCCGCCCAATAAAAGCCTTGTTGAATCTGCCTTAGGGTCACATCCTACAAGCATTATTTTTTTGCCTCGCTCGGCTAAAGCAGCTAAAGTATTTTGCGTTGTTGTAGATTTTCCTATGCCGCCTTTTCCATAAATTGCAATCTGTCTCATTTTTGTTTCCCTCCAAAAAAATAATTAGTTTTTTAATTTTTTATCATGTGTTAAATATTAAAATTTCTATATTTATTAATCGTTATCCATCTCAATTCTTAATTGCATCTAATTTATTTTTTTAATTCATTTTAAATTAACGGCTTATTATCGTTATTTATTATAATGCATAAATTATGCCAAATAAAAAATATTAGCCATAAATTATAAAATAATCACTTGCATAATCTGCTTTACTACTATTACTGCATAGCTGCAGAAAAGAACAGAAGAAAAACGGATACGATAGACTGATATTCAGAACCAATCTTTAGACCGGAAAGCGCTTGGAAGATTGAAAAATGAAGTGAACTGATTGTATTATTTAGCCAAATGAACAAAAATTATTAGATTAAATGACAATAATGTGCTCTGTAATTAAATTATTTTAAAAGATAATAAATTAATTAGACAGCACCAAATGTACTGCTATTATTAAAAAATCAACAAATAATATGCCTAATATTTGTGCATAATATTTTTTAATGATTAATTTTATACCAATATAAGATTTATAACTGCTTGCACAATAGAACAAATGCGCTCAAATGCTGTATATACGCTGGCATATTTTATGCTATTTTAATTATTGTATATCATATAAAATCATGTAATATATAGCATGTAAATGTAATAATATTATAGTGTATATAGTATTTATAATATATAGTATGCAGTATATGATATAATGTAATGCATAAAAAAATAAGGAAAAGTTAGGCGCATAATTCGTCGATACAGAATATCTATTCTATTCAATCGTGTATGAATTTTAATAATATAATCGCTCAGCGTCATATATATTCATATAATATATATCTATACTTTACTTACAATTTTATTGCATAAAATTTTATGAAAAAATTAAAAAATAAAAAAAAAGGCAGTTTTTTAATAAACGATACAACCCTCAGGGACGGAGAGCAGACTGCAGGGGTTATTTTTTCTTATAACGAAAAAATAACAATAGCTAAAATGCTCGATGAAATAGGGGTTGATGAAATAGAAGCCGGCATTCCTATTATGGGCGGAGAAGAAAAAGATGCCGTAAAAACTATTAACTCTTTAGGTTTAAATGCAAAAATAATATCATGGAACAGGGCTAATATAGACGATGTTAAAACATCGCTTGATATTGGAATGCGGTATATTCATATTTCTATTCCTATATCGGATATCCATATGCAATATAAACTTAATAAAGATTTTGATTATGTAAAAAAAACTCTGATTAATATTTGCCGTATTTTAACTAAGGAACAAGTCGTATTTTCCGTAGGCGGCGAAGATTCGTCAAGAGCCGATAAAGACAATCTTTATGAAATAATAAGTATTGCAGAAGGCGAAGGTGCTTATAAATATAGATATTCCGATACCGTCGGTATTTTGAATCCTCTTGAAATCTATAAAAATATAAAACTTATAAAGTCTAAGTTTAAACAAATAGCCATTGAAATACATGCTCATAACGATTTAGGCATGGCAACCGGAAATTCCGTAGCGGCTCTGGAAGCCGGAGCCGACTTTGTCTCCGGCAGCATTGCGGGTATAGGGGAAAGAACCGGAAATTGCGCTTTAGAAGAAGTTATTGCCTATTTTAAATTTATAGAAAAAAAAGAAATAAATTTTGATTTTAAAAAAGTAAAAAAGCTTGCCGAAATTATAGCAAAAATCACTAAGAGACCTATTCCGGCAAACAAACCTGTCCTCGGCAGAAATATTTTTCATCACGAAGCGGGTATTCATACGGACGGCATTATTAAAAATCCGATAAATTATGAACCGTATCAGCCTGAAGAAGTAGGGCTTAAAAGAAAATTGTTAGCCGGAAAACACAGCGGCACATCTATTATTAAATTCAAATTAAAAAAAATGGGCATCGCTATAAATGAAACGGAGGCTAAAGAGATTTTATCCGCAGTCAGACAAAAATCTATTGATATAAAAAGAAATTTAAACAGCGCGGAGATTATGGACATTTATTTAAATATTAAACACTAAATTATCACTATAAACAGCGCGGCAAGAAATACGAAAAATATATAAAATATATATACGTTTAATGAACCGTTCTGCAGTCTTGAAGTAGTCAACGAACTTAGACGGTTAAAAAATTTTATAACCGGCATATAAAGATAATATTCTAACAGGGGAAATATGTAGGAACCGTATCCGCTTGAATCGTGGTAAAAAGAAGCGTAAGGGAAAGGATTTTTTGCTTCGGCATGCAAGCCTCCATTGTCCGCATTCGCATTATCCGCATCTATTCCTAATTTTAAATCTGAATCTGATTTTACATCGGCATACAAAGTTTTTATTGTCCTCGTTTCAATTCTCTGCCTTGATTTATAAACAATATTAAACATTATTCTTATTGCGTTTGAAAAACCTAAAGCAGAAATTTGCGCATGCGGATTTGAGCTTTCGGTTCCTCCCGTCCACGCGTATTTTACGTATCTTCTTTCAGGTTTAAGCAAATAACGGTAAATTATATATAAAACAATTAACAGGATTATTGATACAAAAAACAGGTAAACCGGACTGGACGCAGAAAAAGTATTATAATACGGGATAAAAATATAATTATGCATTATTTGAGCGTTTATATTTATATGATAAATCAAATTTGATACTTTAGACATAAAAGGGGTATAAAAAAACATAAAAGCGGATAATGATATACTGAGGAGCGCCGGAATTAAAATGGCAATATTCATCAATAGCGGAACTTCCCTAGCTTTCATCGCCCTTTTCGACCTTGCGGAACTCAGGAAGGTTATGCCGTAAAGTTTCACATAGTTAGCTATTGCCATTGCAGCGCTGAGCGCTAAAACCGCACCTGCCGAAAACAGCACTATTCTTGGCAAAATACTGTGTATATTAAAACCT
>JAKAFU010000021.1 GCA_021825865.1 bacterium | reverse complement strand
CTTTCAAACCGGATTTTGACCATGATGTCTCTTTAGATTCTCTAATTCTTGAATGCATTAGCGATATTGATTTAAATTACCTTAATGACATTGTCAAGATTAATTTAAATATTGATAAGCATATTACTGTAAAAATGGACAGGTATCTTATGAAGCAGGTTTTTTTGAATTTAATATTAAATGCGATTCATTCTTATAATGGCAAGCGGGGTTCCGTGAATATATATACATCATATTATTTTTCTAAAGCAGTTGTTACAATAGAGGATAATGGCGTAGGAATTAGTAAAAATAATTTAAAAAAAGTCTTTGAACCTTTTTTTACTACAAAAGGGAACGGTATAGGATTAGGTCTCGCATTTGTCAAGAAAGTTCTAGATTCGCATGGATTTACCGTCAATATTGATAGCGAACAGGGTAAAGGAACCAGAGTGTCTATTGTGTTAGGCTGCGTTATTAATTAATCCGCTTCTGCCGCTTCTTATTATTACAAATTAATTTTAATATTAAATATTAATAAATAAAGTTTTTATATAAAATTGAATATATTTATAATTGAAGATAATGAAGCATCGCTATTTGCGCTTTCAAATTATCTTAAAGAAGAAGGACATGACGTTATTGAAGCCCGAGACTTTAAATCGGCATCTAAGATTTTAAATGACGTAAAAAAAATCAGTTTTATAGACGTAATAATAACCGACCTTAAACTGCCCGACGGTTCCGGCATTGAGATACTGAAAACCGTAAAATTAAAAAATTATGATATAGATGTATTGATCACAACAGGTTTCAGTTCTGTTAAAACTGCTGTAGAAGCAATTAAATCCGGAGCTTATGATTACATAACAAAGCCTATTAATCTTGAAGAATTAGATATTATATTAAAAAGAATTGTTTCTAAACGCAACCTGTTAAGCGAAATAAATGAACTAAAGATAAGGCTTGAAGACAAATTTAGTTTCGGCAATTTAATTACTAAGTCCAAAAAAATGATAGAAATTATAAATACCGCTATTGCCGTATCTAATACGCATTCTACAGTGTTAATAGAAGGCGAATCAGGAACAGGAAAGGAACTGCTTGCAAATATTATAGTTAATAATAGCGACCGAAAAAATAAACCCTTTATTAAATTAAATTGCGCAGCTCTTTCCGAAACAATTTTGGAAAGCGAGCTTTTTGGACATGAAAAAGGTTCGTTTACAGGTGCGGATTCTCTCCATAAAGGCAGATTCGAAGTTTCAGACGGGGGAACTATTTTTTTAGATGAAATAGGAGAAATTCCTCTCAAGACGCAGGCTAAAATTTTAAGAGTTCTTCAGGAGAAAGAATTTGAGCGTGTCGGCGGGAATAAAACAATTAAAGTAAATGTAAGAATAATAGCTGCGTCTCAGGATATAGCCGATAAGGTAAAAAGAGGCGAGTTCAGGCAGGATTTATATTATAGACTAAATGTAATAAATTTAAAAATCATTCCTCTCCGTGAAAGAAAAGAAGATATACCCCTGCTTGTTAATAAATTTATAGAAGATTTTTCGAAAGAAATGGGTAAAAATATTAAAGGCGTTGATGAAAAAGTTTTAAATATCTTACTAGATTATAATTATCCAGGGAATATAAGAGAACTTAAAAATATTATTGAATTTATGGTTGCAGTTTCTGCTGCAGACGCTGAAACTGTTGCCAACGGTACTATTCTGCCGGCTTATTTAAAAGATTTAAAACATAGCGGCGCTTTGTCTAAAGATGAAAAGGATAAAAAAAATGTCTGTAATAATATAGACGACGAGGAAGAAAATTATATAAAAATTCCGTTAAATATCCGTCTTGAAGACGCAGAAAATTTAATTATATCCAAAACCCTGATGCAAAATTCAAATGACAAGGTAAAAACTGCAAAAGCCTTAAATATAGGACTCAAGACATTATACAGAAAGCTGGAAACTATTAAAAACTTAAATATTTAGATTGTAGGCAATTGCAGGGTCAATGCCGATTCTGCGGTTCTGCATCTGCAGCTTGCAATGTGAAGCGGCAGTATATACCATACCATACCATACCATACCATACATCATTCATTTACCCGATTTATTATTTCTTTGTTTGATTTCTGAACTTGACAACTTCTTTTAAGTATTTTAATGTCAGCGTTGATTTGTTTATCTTTTCCGATAATTCTAAGTACTTTTCAGCTTTATTGTAATTCTTCAGCATTAAATAGTCTAACCCCGTGTGTCTCAATACCGTGCTTGAATGTTTTAATTTTTTTAAAGCTCGTTTAAAATAAAGCAGAGCCGTGTTATATTTTTTCAATCTTAGATAAACAAATCCCATACTGTCAAAAATATAAGGGGAATCCGGTTCTATTGACAGCGCCTTTTTAACTAATTTTTCTGCTTCAGTTAAATTTTTTTTATGCACCGCGAGGTAGTATCCTTTAAAATTCAGTGCATCGGCATTAGTCGGGTCTGCCGCCAGCACTTTATCTATTATTTTTATTGATTTTTTATTATTATGTAAAAAATGATAGTCGGTGGCTAATTGATACAGCAGTGATGTATTTTTAGGAAAATTTTTTAATCCTTTGTGCAGAATATTTTCAGCTTTTTTATATTGTCTGATTTCTTCTAAAGAAATTGCTGAAAAATAATATACTTTTAGATTTTTTTCTAATTTTTTATTATGTATTAGTCTATTGATTATATTATTTATTTTTGCATTATTTTTAGAACTTTTGTTTTTTTTATTAAGCGTTAAATATATTTCAATTTCCTGAAACCTTGAGTTAACATAATGATGTCCGTATTTCACCAATTTAAGGTATTTTATGCTTTTTGGAAAATTATTTTGAAAATAATAAGAAGCGCCTATAAAAAAATATGCGTTATTTCTTACATCAATTTCTTGAGCTTCCCTCAATTTTGAACTAGGAATTGAACGCAGCAGCCTGAAGAAATATTTTCTGCCTGTTCCATAATTTTTAACGGCGTAATTTATAAGACCTGATTGATATAATGCAAAATTACTCAAGGGATTATATCTTAAATATTTTTTAAGAATGTTTAGCGCTGAGCGTTCTTTGTCGGTTATCGTATAAATTGCGGTTAATTGAAAATAGCCTTCTTTAAAATAAGGGTTTAATTTAATAACTTCTTTCAGATTTTTTATTGCTTTTGCAGATTTATTTTCTAATATATAAATTTTTGACAATTCATAATAAGAATCTATATCCGCCGGATAGTATAATTTTAGCAGATTTAAATATGCCGCGGCTGCCGCAAAATGTTTTTCGAATTTATAAATGTCGGCAATCAGCAATAATGCCTGCCTGTCAGACGGATGCTTTTTTAAAATTAAATTCAGAATGTCTAAAGATTTTTTAATTTTGTTTTCGCTTAAATATATTTTGGTTTTTAAGATGTAACAGTTAGTTTTATATTTTCCGGAAGCTGTTTTAATTGATTTATTTATGTAATAAATAGCTTTTGTAAAATTTTTGTTTTTCAAATATAATCTGGAAAGTTCATAGTATCCGGCGGCGCTGCGGGATTTTTTCAGCGCGCTTTTCAGGTTATATATAGATTTGCCGTAGTTTCCATAATTTTCGTAAATGAAACCCTTTATAACTTTTTGTATGTCTGATGAACTATAAGCATTTGAAGGCGACGCAAAGGCTGCTAAAATAAAAAATATCAATAATGTATTAACAAGCAGTATTAACGCTAAAAATAGCCGCGTACGATTCATCGTTGTAATTTTTTTTGTTATATTTTTTGTCATAATAGATCGTTTGCCGTTTTTACAAGATGGATAAAAAATTCCGTATTCCCTTTTTTTCCCTTTATGCACGATTTTTTTACCCCTAAACTTTTAAGTCCGATTTTTTTTGAAAATTCTATAATGCCGGATATTATGCTTTCATATATTGTTTCATCTTTGATAATGCCTTTTTTAAGAAATTTTTTATTTCCGGTTTCAAATTGAGGCTTTATTAATGCTACAATTAGACCTTCGTCTTTTAAAAATTTTACGGTATGAGGCAGTACTTTTTCTAATGATATGAAAGATGCATCTATTACGCAAATATCTACCTTGTCTTTTATTTTGTCAAATCCTATATCTTTTATGTTTGTTTTTTCATAGTTTATTATATTTTCATTATTTCTTAGATTATAATCCAACTGTCCGTATCCGACATCTACGCAATAAACCAATTTACAGCCGTTTTTCAGCAGACAGTCGGTGAATCCGCCGGTAGAAGCTCCAATATCTAGAGCGCAATAGCCGGCAACGTTTATATTAAAGTCGGCTAAAGCTCCTTTTAGTTTAACCCCTCCTCTTGATACATATGGATTAGCCGGCTCAAGAACTTTAATATCGCTTGTAATATTTGTCGGTGTGCCGGGTTTAACGCATACTTTGCCGTTTACTAAAACTTTACCCTCGATTATCAAAGAAGAGGCTTTGCTTCTGGATAATGTTTGTCCCGCAATATTTTTTTCAGCTAACAGAATGTCTAATCTTGCTTTTTCCACTTTATTTATTATTTATTTTCAGAAAAGAAAAAACTATTTATAATTACTTTAAAACCGTCTTCTGAAAATCCGGACAGAGAAAGCAATTCTTTTCTCGAGCCGTGTTCAATAAAATTATTGCCCAAAGAAACGATTTTGTATTTAAAATTCAATGCATCATTTGATAAATTATCGGATTCAGATAATAATGTAATAATTTTTGACCCGAACCCTGAGAATTCAACATTTTCTTCAACGGTCATTATTTTTTTTGCGTATTTTATTTTATTTATCAGGTCGTCTGATATAGGCGAAGCGAATCTGGCATTAATAAGACCTACTTGTGTTGCATGTTCGCTATTTTTATTATTGCTGTTAATTTCATCCAATATTTTCTCAAGCATAGCGGTTTGTAGTCCTATGCTTACAATAATGTAATCAAAATGAGCAATTAAAGTTTCAAATTCGCCTTCTTTGATTATGGCTGTCTCATCAGCTTCCGGCATTTCAAAAAAGGGCATTTCGCTTTTAGGATATCTTATTGCAACAGGTTTATTGTAAGACAAGGAGCTTTTAAGCATTTTTATAAGTTCATCGGAATCCTTAGGGCACATTATGACTAAATTAGGGATGTAGCCTAAGTACGATAAATCAAATATACCCTGATGGGTAGCACCGTCTTCTCCGGCGATGCCGGCTCTGTCTATGCAAAAAACAACAGGCAGATTCTGCAGACATACATCATGGATTATCTGGTCGAGAGACCTCTGGAGAAACGTGGAATAAATAAAGAAAAAAGGTCTGAGCCCGTTTGCAGCGGCTCCGGCGGAAAATGTAACCGCATGCTCTTCCTGTATTCCGACATCAAAAAATCGGTCGGGATATATTTTTGCAAAATTAGAAAGACCTGTTCCTTCAGTCATGGCAGCGGTTATAGCGATAATATTTCCATTATTTTTAGCTAATTTAACAAGAAAATTGCTTGCAACCTCTCCAAGCGTCATATTTCCGGTTTTTTTGAGCATTATCCCTGTACTTTTATCAAATGCCGAAATACCGTGAAATAACGACGGGTTTTTTTCGGAAGGCTCATAACCTTTGCCTTTTTGAGTAATTATATGGAGCAGAATAGGTTTTCTTATTTTTTTAATATTTTCAAATGCACTAAGCAAATATTCTATATTATGTCCATCTATAGGTCCTATATATGTAAAACCGAGTTCTTCAAATATAATACCCGGACCAATCATGTTTTTAAACAATTCTTCAGTTTTAGAAGCCAGTTTTGCAAATTGCAAACCTAATAAAGGTATAGACTTTAAAAATTTTTCCGTCTCGTTTCTAAATTTTATGTAAATCTCGCCGGTTAAAATTTTGTTAAGATAATTTGAAAAAGCACCTACGCTTTTTGATATTGACATTTCATTATCGTTAAGTATCACTACGATGTCTTTTTTCATTGCGCCGGCGTGATTAAGCCCCTCCAGTGCCAGTCCGTTAGAAATGGAGGCATCGCCTATTACGGCAATAATTCGTCCGCTGCCGCTGCCGTTTTTTTTTATTATATCATCTGCAACAGCCATTCCTAAGGCTGCAGATATAGAAGTACCGGCATGTCCCGTTCCAAAAAAATCATATTTGCTTTCGTTTATAGACGGAAAACCGGATAAACCGCCCAATTTTCTAATAGAATGAAATCTGTCGCGTCTTCCCGTAAGCAGTTTATATGCATAAGATTGATGTCCTACATCCCATATAATTTTATCATTTTTTTCTATGTCGAATGACTTTAACAGAGCAATAGTCAGTTCAACAACGCCCAAACTTGAAGCAAGGTGTCCGCCGTTTGTTGAGCACACCGAAATAATTTCTTTGCGGAGTTCTTTTGCTAATGAGCTAAGCTCTTCCAAATTTATTTTTTTTATATCGTTAATGTCGTTTATATTATCTAATATCATTGTTTTTATTTTCTTATAAAGTTAAAGTTATTGTATCGTATTTAGCAATACGATATTTATTAAATATATCACATACCATACCTGCGAACTTTACCCTACAAGTTTAATAATCGTTTTGTCTGCGTGTTTATTATATTTCTTATTATATATATTTATTTTGTTTTAGGTTATATTTTTTACAACATTATGATACATATTATTTATTAATTTTTAGTTTGTCCGTTTTGTCAAATAATACGAAAAATCTTTCAGCATATTAAAATTTATATTTGTTTTGTCAAGATAAGATATCCCTTTTTCAGTATATTCTTCTATTAATTTTTTGGTTTCTTCAATGCCGAGAATTGATGCGATATTTGATTTATTATTATTTTTATCAATCCCTACGGTCTTTCCTGTAATTTGACTGCTGCCTATTACATCCAGTAAGTCGTCCAATGCTTGAAAGGCGAGTCCCAGATAAGTTCCGTAATTTTTTAAAGCTGCTACCAGACCGTCATCCGCTCCTCCGAGGATTCCGCCCATAGCGCAGGCGGCTTTTATAAGAGCGGCAGTTTTTTTATCGTGTATTTCCGTCAGTACGCTGTTATCAATTGGAACACCTGAATTTATTATATCTAGAAACTGTCCGCCTACTAAACCTCCTGCGCCTGATAAAAAAGACAGTTCCTGAATGATTTTCAATATAGTATCGCATTTAAAATATTTTATATATTCGTTGTCGGAAATAATTATAAAAGCTTCCGAAAGCAATGCGTCTCCCGCAAGAATTGCGGCAGCTTCGCCAAAAACTATATGGTTTGTGGGTTTTCCTCTTCTTAGATTATCGTTGTCCATTGCAGGCAAATCGTCGTGTATAAGAGAATACGAATGTATAAGTTCTATTGAGCATGCAAACGGAAGCAATTGCGCTTTATTTTTAAAACCTAAACATTCTGCGGTTATAAGTAAAAAAATAGGACGAATTCTTTTGCCTCCAAGAGAGACGGTGTAATACATTGCATCGTTTATCGAAAAATCGGTAGAGATTTTTTTATTACTTTCAGAAATTTTGGCTAAGCTATTTTTTTTTGACAGGCAGCCGCAGTTATTATTATAATTTTTCTGAAAATACGCATATAAAAAATTATTGATAATTTCTTTGTTTTGTTCTATGTAATCTTCTATTGAATGCATATAAAATTAGAATTTAATTTTGAGATTGGTTTGCAAAACATATTATTTATTATTAACTGTAACGCTGTCAGTAATGGTCTCTTCTTTTTCACCGCTTTGCCAGACTTCTTTTTAATCAGACTTCTTTTTAATCAGACTTCTTTGGGGAGGAGTTATCGTCATTATCGTTATCAGTTATATTTTCGAGCGTATCTATATTATCTAAAGGTTTTGTTTTTATGCCGCCGTTTTTATCAGACATTAATTCTTCAACTTTTTTTTCGGCGGCATCTAATTTATTAATGCAATATTTAGAATATATAACCCCTTCCTCGTAGATTTTAAGCGATTCCTCAAGACCCAGATCGCCTTTTTCAAGATTAGCAACATTTTCTTCGAGTTTTCTTAAAGCTTCTTCAAAGCTTAATTTGTTTAAATCTTTAATGTTTATATTCATAATTCTTTAATTATAATCTATTATTTATTAAATTAAAAGCGGGAAATTGTAATTTTAAATTTTCATATAAACGGCATTGCCGCAATTAAAAGCAATAAATTGCAATTTTATATTTATCGGACTATGTAAATTCATAAACAGACTGTAAATAAAAAAAGACAAAAATTAAATAATAATTTATTGCATAAAATTTTAGATGTAATATAATATATATAAAAATATAATAAATAATAATTAACTGTATAATAAATATACAATTTATATATTGACTATTTGTGTATTTATGTATAAATTATAATAAATAATTTAACGTTATGTCATTGGAGGATTTAAGAGGTGGGATCATTAACTTTATTAAATTTTAAAAATCTGTTTTACATTTTTATATTATTTGGGGCTCTGATAATGCTTATCAATATGGTTATAGCTTCTTCTCTTAAAAAAAGGATTCCAGGAGGCTTTGTAGGAAAATGGCTTGCTATTATGTTCGTCTTTATGCTGTTTTTTTTCATAGCCGAAGCAGGAAGTTTCTTTTTTATTTCATATCTGACCAATATGGATCTGGCATATTTCCTCATTTCTTTAGTTCTATTTTTCGGTTCTATATTTGTAGCTATAGTTAACAGATTTATTTTTCACTTAATTAAAGAATTAGAGGTTCGAAAATAATATTATGGATGTTAAAGGAAATATAACAAATCTAGAACTCTTTGATGTATTGAAATTTTTAGATATATCAAAAAAGACCGGTGTTTTAAATCTTCGTTTTGATAATTTTGCGGCTAAACTTTTTCTGAAAGACGGTTTATTAAATTTTCTGTCTATTTCGGAAAATTCTATTCTTGAAAAATTTATAATGAAATATTTAGACATCAGTAAAGAAGATTATTTTCAAATGCTTGAAAAGTACAGAACTTATTATAAAACTACGGCAGGATTTGATATATATTTTTTTAAACTTGGCGTTGTTCCGAAAGCTCAAGAAAATGATTTTATTTCTAACTATATACTTGAAACTATTAACTACATTCTGTTTTTATCTAACGGCGAATTTTCTTTTGACGAGAAGCCTCTTCCTGAAGTTATAAATTTCGCATCTCCAATAAATCTTCTTCCGGTTCTAATAGAAACAAAAAAAAGAAGGGACGAACTCTCAGTAATTGCTAAAGTTATACCTTCAAAGCAATATGTTCCTTCCGTTGTTACAAACAGGACTGGCAATTCAAGACCGTTAAGTCTTTCGCCTGCAATATGGAATGTTTTATCCCTTATTGACGGAAAAAGAACGGTTAATCAGATTATTGCTCTTTCCATTGAGAATGATTTTTTTATTATAAAAACATTATATAATCTTCTGCAAAGCGGATATATTCACCTTGAGCCGCCTCAGAGCGCTAAGTCTGCGAATGTTGACATTGTAGATTCTATTAAAAAAATATTAAATGAACAATTAGGAAAAAAAGCCGAAAAAATTCCTGTAGATTTTAGTCATGTTGATACTGACAAGCAATCCCTTACTAAACTTGTTAATGAAATAGAAAGATATGTGTACATGTTTATCGATGATAAAAAAGCGGCTAAAATAGATTATCTTCTCAAACAGCTGCTGACGGTCTGAATTTCATGGATTTTATTATTTCCGAAAATCTTAAAAATAAATATGTCTGCCCTTTTGTTCTCGGCATATTCGGACATAATATATCTTATTCCGTTTCTCCTCTCATTCATAACAGACTGGGAAATCTTTTAAAATTAAATCTTTGCTACAAAAAATTTGATATTAGTCCGGATTGTTTTAAGGAGGCATTTAACGGCTTTAAGGCTCTTAAATTAGACGGCGCCAATATCACAAAACCCTATAAAATAGAGGTTGTAAAATATTTAGATAAGTTGAATCGGGAAGCAGAAATGATAGGAGCCGTAAATACCGTAAAATTGGAGAATAATATTTACAAGGGTTATAATACCGATAGCTGCGGTTTTATAAAAAGCGTTAAATATGAATTCAATTTTAATATAAATAATGCAAAAATTGTAATTATCGGAGCGGGCGGCGCTGCGAAAGCTGTTTTATATTCTGTGCTGAAAGAGGGCGCTTCAAGCGTATATGTAATAAACAGAAACTTAGAAAAAGCAGCTCAATTAGTTGAAACGGCGGCTGAATGGAGTAAATATAATAATTGGCTAAATATTCAATCATTATCTTTTTCCGATTTTCTTTCCGGTAAAATTAAAGATGCATTTGATGATTGCAATTTAATTATAAATACCGCGACCCCATCCGAAGAATCTGCCAAAATAATATTATCGCTGCCTTTCAGCAAATTAAACAAAAATGCCTATGCGATAGACATTTCATACAATCCTCCCGAAACTGCGTTTATGTCAATTATGAAAGAAAATAAAATTAAAACGGCAAATGGATTTTCAATGCTCATTTTTCAGGCCATTGAAAGTTTTTATATATGGACGGGCAGAAAACCTGATTTTGATTTTACTGTTAACGCCTTAAAATAAAATTAAATAGAATTGCCGGCTAAATAGGCTTTTTTTAGGTGCCGATAAAATTTTTATATAACAGACTGCATAACATATGATAATATAATAAATTGATTTACAACCTAATATATTAATATTTTATTGTTATCATTATGGAATCTCAAAAACTCGGCGAAATTTTAGTAAAACACGGCAGTGTAAAAAAAGAAGATATAAATAATGCTTTATTAATACAGGAAAAGATAAGAAACGGAATCAAAAAAGGTCAACAATTACAAGATGCTAAACTTGGAGAAATACTTGTTAAAAATAATATTATTACCGCGAATCAATTAGAAATGGCGCTTGAAGAACAGGAAAAAACAGGAGGCAGTATTGGTAAGCAGCTTTCAAAGCTGGGTTTTGTCAAAGATTCAGAGCTTGTGTCGTTTTTATCAAAAGAGTTCGGCGCGGCTACCGTCAATCTTCTTTCCTCGGCTATACCGCCCGATGTTATCAAATTAATTCCGCCGGATACTGCATTAAAATATCATGTGGTTCCGTATAAAAGACAAGGGAATACTTTATATCTGGCAGTTTCTGACCCTACAAAAGTCACCGTGCTCGAAGATATCAAATTTTATACCGGACTTAATGTTGAAGTGGTGCTTGCTGCGGAATCAGAAATAAATCAAGCTCTGTCGACCTATTATAATGCTTCCAGTATTTTGACGGAACACAAAGACTACATTGATTCCATTTCTATTGAGGACGCTAATGAAGAAATTGATATTTCAGAATTACAAAGGTCTTCTTCCGAAAAACCTATAATCCAATTTGTCAATAAAGTTATATCGGACGGAATTAGAAGAGGCGCAAGCGATTTGCATTTTGAACCGTATGAAAATAATATACGCGTGCGATTCAGGATAGACGGAAAACTTAATGAAATCATGACAGTTCCGGGACAACTAAAAAATGCTATAAGTTCAAGAATTAAAATTATGTCTCAAATGGACATAGCCGAAAGAAGAATGCCTCAGGACGGAAGAATAAAAGTCAGGGTAGAAAGTAAAGAAGTTGATATAAGGGTATCTTGTCTTCCGATACTGTATGGAGAGAAAATAGTTATGAGAATACTAGACAAGTCTTCTCTTCAGCTTGATATGAAAAAATTAGGATTCTCCGATAATCAGCTTAACGATTTTCAGGATGCTATCCATAAACCGTACGGGATGATTTTAGTTACCGGACCGACCGGTTCTGGAAAAACAACTACTCTTTATAGTGCCCTGAGCGATTTAAACAAAAAAACAGTAAATATTTCTACGGCGGAGGATCCTGTAGAATATAATATTTACGGTATTAACCAGGTGCAGATTAATGAGGATATAGGTTTGACATTTGCTCAGGCGCTGCGTTCTTTTTTGAGGCAGGACCCTGATATAATAATGGTAGGGGAGATAAGAGATTTAGAAACTGCGGAAATTGCTATAAAGGCTGCTTTAACAGGTCATTTAGTTCTTTCAACTATTCATACCAATAATGCCGCGTCTACGATTTCCCGTTTGATTAACGTCGGCGTTGAACCGTTTCTCGTGGCATCAAGCCTTAATCTCGTAATAGCGCAAAGGCTTGTTAGAAAATTATGCACTGAATGCAAAGAACCTTATATACCCGACGCTCGGATGCTCAAGGGTTTCGGGTTTGAAGACGACATAATAAAACGCAATGTATTATATAAAGCTAAAGGATGCCCTGCCTGTATGAACACCGGATATAAGGGCAGGATTGCAATATATGAAGTGCTTACGGTAACTGATGACATTAAAGATTTAATTTATAAGAATGCAAATGAATTTGAAATTGAAAATATAGCCGTTAAAAACCATGGAATGATTACTTTAAGCGAATCGGCAAAAGCAAAATTTATCTCTGGTATAACATCTATGGAAGAAATACTGCAATATCTTAAAACAACTAATAATATAATTATATGACATAATAATATAATATAATAACATAATCGTATAATTGTATGATATAATACCGTCTGATACTATTTATTTTAAATTCTTATTAGTTTATTTGGTTATATGATTTAATACTATTTATTTTATTTTAAATTTTTTATTTATTAATTTATTATTTTTATTTATTAATTTATTAAAGGATAAGAAAATGTCATCAATAGCAGATTTATTAAAAACTACCGTGGATATGGGGGCGTCAGATTTACATATAGCGGCAGGTACGCCTCCGGTAATAAGACTTAGAGGTTCCCTTGCCCCTCTTAATTTTCCGTCGTTGTCTCCTTCCGATACTCAAGGTCTTTGCTATAGCGTCATAACAGATGCGCAGAAGAAAAAATTTGAAGAGACACACGAACTTGATTTTTCATTTTCACAGAAAGGGGTATCGCGTTTCAGAGGCAATCTATATTTTGACAGAGGGTCGATTGCAGGCGCATTCAGAGTTATTCCGCATGCCATACCTTCAATAGACGCTCTAGGTTTGCCTCCTATAATAAAAGAAATCATAAAATCTCCAAGAGGTTTAATATTAGTAACCGGTCCTACCGGTTCCGGCAAAACTACTTCTCTGGCAGCGATGATAGATTCAATAAATGCCACAAGACATGAACATATCATTACTATTGAAGACCCTATAGAATATATTTTTCAGCATAAATCATGTTTGGTTAATCAGAGGGAAGTAGGTCAGGATTCATATAGCTTCATAGAAAGTTTAAGACATATTTTAAGGGAAGACCCTGATGTAGTTCTAATAGGCGAAATACGTGATATGGAAACAATGGAAGCGGCATTAACTATAGCCGAAACGGGACATTTAACTTTCGGAACCCTGCATACCAATTCTGCCGTGCAGACTATTTCTAGAATCATAGATATATTTCCATCAGACCAGCAGTCGCAGGTCAGGTCGTCATTATCGCTATCCTTAGTGGGCGTTATGTCTCAAACCCTTATTCCGAAAATAGATAATCTTGGCAGGATTATGGCGGCTGAAATTATGATACCTAATGCAGCTATAAGAAATTTAATCAGAGAAAATAAAATTCATCAAATATATTCTCAACTTCAGCTGGGACAAGAAAAATATGGTATGCAAACGCTGAATCAGGCACTTGCTTCGTTGGTTAATAATAAAATAATAAGCGAAACTGAAGCATATTCGCGGTCTTCTGATGTTGATGAATTAAAACAGAATATTAATTCCGGTTTGATGTCTAAGGGCGGTTCTTTAAATAATAATACTTCTTCAAATATTAATAATAACGCAGGAACAAAGGGAACGCAGCAGCAAAATCAAAACGACGGTTCTTTTAATAAAACAAACGACGTATTATTTTCGGGAATTGATTTTGATAAATTATAACGGCGAACAGGTGCCTATAAAATAATATTTGATTGATTATATAATTATAATATGTTATTTTATAATATAAATATATTATAAAATTATAAAGGGGTGGTCATTATATGCCTATTTATCAATGGAAAGGCAGAAAGAAAACAGGGGAATACATAACCGGTCAGATTGACGCAACGAGTCCGGAAATTGTTATCGATGAGCTTCATAAAAACAATATCTATCCTATTAATGTTGATAAAAAAAGCGAATTTCTGAGTATGCAGCTTACTGCATCAAAGGAAATAAGTTCTAAAACCAAAATCAGCGATGACGACTTAATAATATTTACAAGGCAGTTTTCTTCATTAGTAGATTCGGGAGTTCCTATCTTGCAAGGTCTCTCTATAATGATAGAACAGCAAAAAAATAAAAATTTAAAAGGAATTCTATCTAAGATTAAAGAAAACATAGAAAGCGGCGGAAGCTTATCCGACAGTTTCAGAAAATTTCCGCGTGTATTTAACGATTTATATATAAATCTTGTCGATGCGGGAGAAAAAGGAGGCGTTTTAGATAAAGTTTTTAGACGATTATCGGTATATTTCGAAAAAACCCTTAAACTTAAAAGGAAAGTGAAGGGTGCAATGATATATCCTATAATAGTTCTGTCAGTTGCATTCGGAGTTATAGTTATATTATTAACATTTGTTATACCTGTATTCGCAAACCTTTTTGCAAGCGTAGGCGCAAAATTGCCGGCTCTTACTCAGGAGGTGATTAATTTCAGCGATTTCGTTAAATCGTATATATTGTATATAATTGTCGCTATCGGTTTAATAATTTTTTTAGTCAAATCATATTATAAAAAAGAAAACGGAAGACGAAATATAGACCGTTTGATACTTAAGATACCTCTGATGGGACTTTTGTTAAAAAAAGTTTCTATCGCAAGGTTTTCCCGAACCCTTTCAACAATGATTGAAAGCGGCGTTCCTATTTTATCGGCATTAGGCATAGTCTCTAAAATAAGCGGAAATAAAATTATAGAAGAATCTTTAATTAAAGCAAAAGAAGATGTGGCATCCGGAGCTCCGCTTTCTGTCGCGATTAACAAAACAGGATTATTTCCTCCTCTTGTAATTCAGATGATAATGGTTGGAGAAAAAACAGGAAACCTTGATGCAATGTTGGCTAAAGTTGCCGACTACTATGACGAAGAGGTGGACAATGCGGTAACTAACCTGACTTCAATGATGGAACCTGCTCTTATAGTCTTTCTCGGAATTGTAGTAGGCGTTTTGGTTGTGGCTATGTATTTGCCTATATTTAATCTAGGCAATGCAATTAAAGGATGATTTTTTAGGTATGGCAAATAAAGGCCTGAAACGAAATTTTCATATTGAAGGCAGTAACATTTATGAAAAGCTGAAATTTGTTATAGTATTCAGATTTACCGCAATTTCCTTGGCGGTTTTAACCTACCTGCTCATATTAATTAATCACGGCTCAGATTTATTTTTTTATACAGAATATGAAATTTTTATTTTTTTAGTTGTTATTATAGTTTTCCTTACCGTTTTATATTCATTTGTAAATTATTATATTAAAAAAAGGAATAAAGAAAGATATTTTGCTCTGTTTGGACTAATACAGATTATTCTTGATTTTATTTTGATATCCGTTTTCGTAATTTTAAACGGGGGATTGGAAAGCAATCTGATTTTCTTATATTATCTATTAGTTTTAATAGCCGGATTTATTTTTTTAGGCGCCGGTATTATTTTTTTTACGGTAGCCTCTTCTTTAGTTATCGGTTTTATTGCCGACTTGCAGTTTTATTTCAATGTACCGGGCCATTACTATTATTTATATGAGCCTGACAAATTGCTGTTTGCGCTCAGTTTAAATATTTTCGGTTTATTAATATTCGGCTGGATTTTATATAAATTTTCCAATAATATAAAATACTTAAGTAATAAAGTAATAGAAATAGACGAGGTAATGAAAAATGCGGCAATATTTAACAAAGAACTTATCAATAGTTTTACGCAAGGCGTTATTGTTTTAAATGTTCAAAATAATATCGTATTTATAAACAGAGCAGGAATGGATTTAATAGGTCAGGATGTATTTAATGACTCTATTGCCGGCAAAGCAGGCAGTTTTTATCATTTTAATTTAAAAATAGATAATATATTTAAAGACTTTCCGCTAGATATTTTCGATGAAGACAAAGTCGGCGCTATCCGTTTTGAAGTCAGACATAATGGGAAAATTATAGGTTTTTCCTATTCTGAATTTAAAGACAATAAAAATCCGGGACGGCGCATTCTGCTTTTTAAAGATATATCATATGTAAAAGAATTAGAACTTGACTCAAAAATAAATGAAGGATTAATTGCTACCGGAAAATTAGCAGGTTGGCTTGCACATGAAATAAGAAATCCATTGTCTGCAATTAATACTTCTATTGATATTTTAAATTCTGATAATATAAATTGTAACATAATGAATGCCGGAGCCGATAATGCTGATTTCAGCAAATTGACGAGGATAATAAAAACAGAAACTATAAGATTAGAGTCTTTAGTCAAAGACTTTCTTGGCTTTGTCAATAGTAAAACAGCTGCGTTTAACACAAACGCAATAGGCAATTCGGCTAATTTTGAATACTTTAATCTTCATGATTTTTCAGAATATATAATTTCTCAATTTGAGTCATCGAAAGATTATAATATAATAAATAGAATAGATAATAAAATTGATATGTATTTTGAAAAATATCGTCTGCATCAAATATTTGTGAATATAATTGAAAATGCTGCCGTTTCGGTTAAATCAAGATACAAAAATAATTTAAGTAATAATACAAAAGGTAAAATAAGAATAAGCGCCATGAAAATTTCAGGAAAGTTTCCGGCGGGACTGGACGAACATAGCGAAAGCGAACATGAGAATAGCAAAAAGAAGGCGGGCAGCGATTTACTAATAATGAAATTTTACGATAACGGAGAGGGCATAGATGAAGATGTTATTAAAAATATATTTAAACCGCTGTTTACCACAAAAAAAAACGGCACCGGTCTTGGGCTTTCAATAGTCAAATCAATAATCGATAATTTTAACGGAAATATCGGTATAAAAAGCAAAAAAAATAAAGGCACGTTAATTAATATTACATTACCATTATATGAACATGAAAAACGGTAAAAAAATTCTTATAATAGACGACGAAAAATCCGTTTTAGATTCTTTGGAAATACTTTTAAAATATGAGGGTTATGAAGTAACGACTTTATTATCGGCAAGGGAAGCCTTAAAACTTATTGCCGATAATACCGACGGCATATTCAATTTAATTATATCTGATATTTCGATGCCCGATATAAACGGCATAGATTTTCTTGAACAATTTAAGCTCTTACGCCTTAAAAATACAAATTATTCTTACGCCGCTCATCTGTTGCCGGTCGTACTTATGACTGCGTATTCCGATGTAAAAACAGCCGTGAATGCTTTAAAAGAAGGGGTATTCGATTATCTTATAAAGCCTTTTGATACTGAAGAATTTAAGATAACCGTTAAAAAAGCATTAGAATATTTTTCCGTGTATGACGAACTTAATAATTTAAAAAATAAATTAGCCGATAATGACAGATTAAGAGGAAATATAGTCGGGGATTCAGCGGCAATATCAAAAATTATAACCGAAGTAAATATTTTCGCAAAAAGTTTTACTACAATGCTTATTACGGGCGAATCGGGAACCGGAAAAGAACTTGCTGCAAAACTTGCCCACGATATATATTTTAATAAACGCTCCGACGGCAAACATGCAGGCGAATTTGTTCCGGTCAATCTATCCGCAATTCCTGAAAATCTTATTGAAAGCGAACTTTTTGGTTATGCTAAAGGAGCGTTTACCGGTGCAAATTATGATAAAAAAGGCATTTTGGAATATGCAGATAAAGGTACGCTGTTTCTTGACGAGATAGGCGATTTGCCGATGTCTGTTCAGGTAAAACTGCTAAGAGTTCTGCAGGAAAAAACCTTTAGAAAAATAGGCTCCAATAAAGAATATTCTTTAGATATAAGATTTATTGCTGCAACTAATAAAGATTTAAACGAATCGATAAGGCGCGGTGAATTCAGAGAGGATTTATTTTTCAGGCTTAATGCTATTCATATTGAGATGCCTCCCTTAAGAAAGCATAAAGAGGATATTCCTTTACTAGTCTCATATTTTATCGGCAATTATTCAAAGAAACTTAATAAAAATATTGCATTTATTGACCAGAATGCAGTTTCTATTTTGGCAGATTATGATTATCCGGGAAACATTCGCGAATTGGAAAATTTAATAGAAAGAGCATGTATATATTGCAGAACGGAAGAAATAACGGAAAATTGCCTTCCGGACAGCATAAAAAAAAAATCAAATAATATTATTTCAAATATCAATGAAACAGCCTATGAAGATATTTTAAAAAAAATTATTTTTGTATTCAATGAAATTAATGCTAAAAATAAAATAAGTTTAGAAAAATTTATAGATGATATTGAAAAAAATATAATAATTGATAGAATGGAAGATAAAAAACAATCTAAAAAATTGCTGGCAAAAGAACTTGGATTGTCCGCAAGGTCTTTAAGGTATATAGTTTCTAAAATTGCAGACAGAGGATGATTAATTATCTTATAGTATTAGAGTATGACGGTTCAAATTATCACGGCTGGCAAATCCAGAATAATTCTTCTGCAGAAAATAACAATATAGAATTAAAAACAATATCCGGAGAAGTTTTAAAAGCAATTAAAAAAATAACCGGAACAGACACCGAGCTGTTTGTTTCAGGCAGGACAGACGCAGGGGTTCACGCATTAAATCAGGTGGCTAATTTCAAATTGCCTTTTTTACTTAATTTGGATAAATTAAAATCAAGTTTAAACGGGGTGCTGCCATATAATGATATCTCCGTTAAAAGCGTAGAGCTTGTTCATAATTCCTTTCACGCAACTTTCGATACCGTATCTAAAACATATCTTTATAAATTAAATAACGGATTTAAAAGCGCGCTCTTGTCAAAATATTCATGGTATATCAAAGATAATCTTAATTTTAGTTTAATGAATCAGGCTTCTAATATGTTTGTCGGTAACTATAACTTTATAAATTTTGCAAAATCGGATAAAAGAAAGTGTATCAAAGATTATTTCAGAAGAATAATTAAAATTAATATTCAAAAAAAAAATTACGGATTTGACATTTATATAACCGGCGACGGTTTTTTAAGACATATGGTAAGAAGAATTGTCGGGGCTATAGTTCTTTGCGGCTTAGGCAAAATTAATATCGAACGTATAAATTATCTGCTTAATACGGGTAAAACGGCTGCTAATATTACTAAGGCTCCTCCGGAAGGTCTTTTTTTATATTCAATTAAATATAAACATAAATTTTTTTGTTGATATTTATCATTTATTTATTTATAATTAGTAAATAGAGTTAACCATTACTAAAGTTTTATCTAAAAGTGGGTTTATCCCGCTTTTTTTATTTATGCATGATGATTTATTGAAAAAAATTGACGAACTTGCGGAAGATATTGCAAGATATTATGGCTGCTATATTGTCGGATCTTTATTTGTTTCTTCTCTAAAAAATAGAGGGGTTGCTTTGAGAATTTATGCCGATGCGGAAGGCGGAATAAGCATATCTCAGCTTGCCGATATATCCAAAGAATTAAGCATGATTTTAGATATTAAAGAATTAATTGATTTTAAATATAATCTGGAAGTGTCTTCCCCGGGTATAGACAGAGTAATTTTTAAAATAAAAGACTATATAAGATTTAAAAATAAACGCGCTAAAATATCTTTGAACGAAAAAATTAACGGAAGATTAAATTTTATAGGAAAAATTATTGATGTTTCAGATTTAATAGACCAAACCGGTGCAAAAGTATCATTAGATTCACTCAATGCAGACTTAAACAAAGCCGGTTCGAATATTATAAATGCGAATATAAAAATATACGATGAAATAGACGATGAAAATTATGTTATATCTTTTTCAAAAATAAAGAAGGCAAATTTAATAGCAGAATAAAAATTTTAATTTTATATTTTATATAAGTTAAGGAGTTTAATTGTGGCGCAACTTAATACAGAGCATCTTTCTTTAGTTATAGATCAGGTCTCTAAAGATAAAAATATTGACAGGTCTTTAGTTATAGAAGCTGTTGAGCAGGCTATACTTGCAATTGCACGCAGAAACATCGGAAGCGGCTATGATTTAGAAGCTCATTACACTGAAGAAACAGGAGAAATAGAAGTTTTTATGTTTAAAGAGGTAGCTGAAGAAGTTAAAAATGACAAAACGGAAATTACACTGAATGACGCTATTAAATACGATGCTGATAGTCATATCGGAGACAGTCTCGGTCTTAAAGTAGAAAAAAATATTTACGGAAGAATTGAAGCTCAGGTTGCCAAACAAATTATATTTCAAAAGATAAAAGAAGTTGAACATAAAAATATATTTGACGAATTTAATCTCAGAAAAGGCGAAATTGTAAACGGTCTTGTAAGAAAAGTCGAAAAATCAGTGATAATTGTAGATCTCGGCAAAACAGAAGCTGTTTTACCGAAACAGGATCAAATATTTAGCGAGGTATATAAATCTCATGACAGAATAAGAGCGGTATTGTCGGATATCAAAATGGAAAAAGGAGGTCCGAAGCTTATTCTTTCCAGAGCGTCGGATGAATTTTTAATAAAACTCTTTGAATCTGAAATCCCTGAAATTTATGACGGAATAGTGAAGATAGCCAAGGTTGCAAGGGCTCCCGGCTTCAGATCTAAAGTTGCGGTTTACAGCAGCAGCAGAGATGTTGACCCCATAGGTGCGTGCGTTGGAATCAAAGGTTTCAGAATACAAAACATTATCAATGAGTTAAGAGGAGAAAAAATAGATATAATTGAATATTCCGATAATCCTGCCAAGCTGGCTTCAAATGCTTTAAGCCCTGCCGAACCGTCAAAGGTTTCGCTAAATAGCCAGGCTAAGGTTATTACCGTAATCGTCCCCGACGACCAGTTATCGCTTGCGATAGGAAGGCAGGGACAAAATGTGAGGCTTACGTCAAAATTAACGGACTATAAAATAGATGTTGTTTCTGAATCTAAGTCTGCTAAGAAAGATATAGAAGGGTATAAAATGCTTATGGATATTCCGGGCATGGGGGATATGATAGCAAGGTCGCTTTATCAGAGCGGTTATTCTACCGCTGAAATTATAGCAGGCGCAGATTCTGAAAAGTTAGCAAATGATTTATCCGTCGATATTAAAAAAGCGGATAAAATTATTCAATCGGCTCAGGATTTACTTAATCGTCTGCAATCAGATTTAGAACTTAAAGAACGGATAAACAGGGAAATTAACTAAACTATGGCAGATAATAACGAAGTAATAAATGAAAGTAATGTTCAAGATTCCTTAAAAACTGAAGAAAGAAGAGTTTCTAAGGGGGTCATCAGGAGAAGACTGAGCAAAGTTGAATTAGCCGGCGATGATAATTCTAAAAATGATAACGTGAAAGGCGCAAGCGGAGAAAACCCGGCATCTGCTATGCCGGAAAGATCGCAGTCTCACGAATCTCAAGCAGAAGTTTCTCATGTTCATATGCAAAGTAAAGAGAGTTCTGTTTATGATTCAAATAATCATGAATTTGCTAAAAACAAATTAAATAAAGATGAAGAAACAAACGCATTAATTAGACAGACAGAAGGAGAGCAAAGCGGATTAGCAGACCTGAATGCCAAAAACAACAAATTCGGAAACGCAATAAGCACTGAAAATTTGCAAAAGGAAAATAAAGATAATTCAGCGTCAAATGCGAACTTAAAAACAGAAAAGCCTGCCGTTTTACCATTGAATGCGGTTAAGGGTTTACTCAATGGTTTAAAGGACGCTACGGAATTAAATACGCCGGAAAATAAATCATTAAAGAAAAATACCGTAAAAAAACAGAATGTAGTTAAACCTAAAAAAAATGAGAAAATAATAGATCTAATTGAAGAGAAAGAATATGTAGCTCCAAGAAAACCCAGAAAAAGATTTAAGACATATAAAGATTTTAATAAACATAGCGAATATAATTCAACATTAATAACAGAAAAAAAACAATCAAAAAAAGTAATTAAAATAAGCAATGGAATAACTGTCAACGAACTTTCTCAGGCAATAGGCGTTAAAGCTTCCGAAGTTATCAAAAAGCTTTTGGATGTCGATATTATAGCTACAATTAATCAGATCATAGATATAGATGCAGCTTCGCTTATAACTTCCGAATATGGCTATACGGTTGAAAATGTCAGTTTTGATGAAGTCGTAGCGCTTGAGGAAGCTCCCGATGCTGAAGAGTCCTTGGTTCCGAGAGCTCCGGTAGTAACAGTTATGGGTCATGTTGACCATGGTAAGACTTCTTTGCTGGATGCTATAAGAAAAACAAATGTTACGACCAATGAAGCAGGCGGTATTACCCAGCATATCGGTGCGTATAACGTGAAAGTGAACGACTCGATGGTTGTTTTCCTTGATACTCCCGGACATGAAGCTTTTACCGAAATGCGGGCTAGAGGAGCAGGTATAACGGATATAGTAATTCTTGTAGTAGCCGCCGATGACGGTGTTATGCCTCAGACTATCGAAGCTATTAATCATGCTAAAGCAGCTAATGTTCCTATAATAGTTGCAATAAATAAAATAGATAAACCCGGAGCTAATCCGGAAAAAATTAAAAACAGTTTAATGGAATACGGTTTAGTATCTGAAGAATTAGGCGGTTCTACTTTGTTTTCCTTAGTATCGGCAAAAACGGGACAGGGATTAAAAGAACTTCTTGAGCTTATTATTCTTCAGGCGGAAATATTAGAACTGAAAGCTAATCCCAATAAGCCGGCAAGAGGAACGGTAGTAGAAGCGTCTCTCGATAAAGGAAGAGGTCCTGTTGCAACAGTGCTTGTTCAGAGCGGAACGTTGCATATTAACGATAGCGCAGTATGCGGTTTATATTTCGTCAAAGTAAGAGCGATGATGGACTATAACGGTAACAAATTAGAGAAAGCCGGTCCTTCCACTCCTGTGGAAATATTCGGATTAGAAGGCGTTCCGTCAGCCGGTGACAATTTTATAGTTTTAAAAGATGAAAAAGAAGCTAAAAAAATAAGCGTGGAAAGGCAGTTAAAACGAAGAGAGAGCGAGTACAGGTCTTCAAGCAAAATGACCCTTGAGAATTTATATTCTCAAATAAAAGCGGGCGACGTCAAAGAACTTAAATTAATTGTCAAGAGTGATGTGTACGGTTCCATGGAAGCTCTCATTCAATCTTTTAATAAGCTCTCTACAGATAAAGTTAAGGTTGTAATAATTCATAGCGGCGCTTCCGCTATTACCGAATCGGATATTATGCTTGCA
Source organism: bacterium (assembly GCA_021825865.1). GTDB lineage: Bacteria > SZUA-79 > SZUA-79 > Acidulodesulfobacterales > Acidulodesulfobacteraceae > Acididesulfobacter. The sequence goes on along the minus strand of JAKAFU010000021.1, from coordinate 10,077 downwards.
AAAGCAACGGGTTCTATCGTTATAGCTTTTAATGTACGTCCTGAGCCTAAAGCTCATACTTTAAGCGAAACTGAAAATATAGAGATAAGATATTACAATATCATTTATGATGCGGTAAAAGATATTAAAGATGCAATGGAAGGTCTTCTCGCACCTATAGAAAAAGAGATTGTAGTCGGAAAAGCTGAAGTAAGAAGCGTATTCAATGTTCCAAAAATAGGCGCTGTTGCCGGATGTATGGTAACATCGGGGGTTGTCAAAAGAGCGGCAGGAGCCAGGCTCTTGAGAGATAATGTTATAATATACAGCGGACATATCGATTCTTTAAAGAGATTTAAAGATGATGTTAAAGAGGTGCAGTCAAATTTTGAATGCGGTATATCCCTTGAAAATTTTAATGATATTAAAATTAATGATGTTATAGAAGTTTATGAAATTGAATATATAAAACAAACATTATGATAGAAAGAAATAAAAGGGTTGCAGAATTGATTGCCCGCGAAGTTTCATTAGTATTAGAATTTAAAATTAACGATGACAGACTTAAGAATGTTACAATTTTAAGGGCTGAGATATCGAAAGATTTGAGGTACTGTAAAATTTTTTTTAGTGTTATTGCTATAAAGAACGGAAATATTTATGCTCCTCAAGATAATACATATTCTGCCTATATAGAGAAGGAAGTTAAGAAGGCAATGAACGGATTTAAAAGTTCAAAACATTTTATTAAAAAAGAAGTTTTTTCTAAAGTTTTACTAAGATTAATACCGGATTTGAGTTTTGAATACGACCAGGGTATTGAACAATCATCGAGGATTCTTAAAATAATAAACGCTCATAAGAAAATAACGGACGATAATTCATAATATAATTTTCTCTATAATAATATAATAAAAGGACAAAAAATATAAATGTACAAGTTAAACAATGCCGGAAGTTTTTCAGACAGCGCAAATGAAATATTTCATTTAATAGAGACGTCTAAAAAAATACTTGTTGCAACGCATGAAAATCCTGAAGGTGATGCGATAAGCTCTGCTATAGCTATAGGAATGTTTTTAAAATCTTTAGATAAAGAAATATATCTTTACGACAAAGACCCTATACCGTTAAATCTAAGATTTTTGCCATGGGCAAAGGAATTTTCCCAGAAACTTCCGGCGGAACCTATAGATTTGCTCATTGTAGCAGATTGCGGCGAAATTCAAAGAGTCGGCGACGGTTATGAAAATATGTTGGCTATTAACAGAATAATTAACATTGACCATCATTTTACTAATAATAATTTTGGACATGCCAATTTTGTGATTCCTGATGCAAGTTCCACAGGGGAGGTATTATTCTACCTTTTTGCGGCTTACGGCGCTAAAGAAAACAAAATAGAATATAAAATCGGCGAAGAATTGCCGTGTAAAGCCGAAGAAAGACAAAGAGTACTGTCTAAAATAAATAAAGATATAGCAATATGCCTTTATGCTTCAATATTAACGGATACCGGTTCTTTCAGATACGCTTCCGCTACAAAAAACGCTTTTTATATTGCTTCCGTCTTAACTCAATATGATATAGCTCCGGCTAAAATTGCCGAAGAAATATATGAAACAAAACCATTAGAACAGTATAAGCTGTTGTCAAAGAGTTTAGCTACGCTTGAATTGGTTCAAGACGGAAAAATTGCATCCATGGTAGGTTCCAAACAAATGCGCAGTGAAATATTTCAAGACAATGAAAATCAGCAGAAAGGCATGGCTTTATTTGAAAATTTTGTTAACTATCCAAGGTCTATTAACGGCGTTGAAATTGCTATTTTCTTTAAAGAAGTTTCTTTTAATGAATATAGACTGAGTTTTAGAGCAAAAAGCTATGCGGATGTTTCTAAAGTTGCAGAAAAGTACGGCGGCGGCGGTCATAAATTTGCGGCAGGATGCAAGGCGAGCGGAGATTTAAACAACCTTAAAAAGGATATATATGAATACTGCAGACAAATTCTCTAAATCAGGGCTTTTAATAATAGATAAACCGGCAGATATTACATCTTTCGGCGTAGATAATTTTATAAAGAAAACATTGAATTGCAAAAAAGTAGGCCATGCAGGTACCATTGATCCGTTTGCCACAGGAGTTTTGCCGATTCTAATAAATAATGCGACAAAATTGCAAGACAAGTTTCTTGATATGCCGAAATCATATGAAGGAACGTTTGAATGCGGAAAGTTTACCGATACGCTTGATGCATCAGGTAAAATAATTATAGAAAAAGAAATTTCCGGTGACGACGTTGTTGAAATTTCAAATTATCTGCGCAATTTAAAAGGAGATATTATTCAAAAAGCTCCTTTGTACAGTGCTAAAAAATATAAGGGCATAGCCTTTTATAAATATGCAAGAAAGAATAAAAGCGATGAATTGCCGGATGAAATTATTAATAAAACATCAACGGTGCATATATATGAATTCGAAATCAAATCCGTAGAAGGATTGTTTATTAATTTTAGCTGCAGGGTTTCTAAAGGCACATATATAAGAGCTTTTGCGCAAGATATTATGGATAACTTTAATTTACCGATCAACCTTATTTCTCTTAGAAGGACAAACGCCGGCGGATACGATATTTCAGATGCAGTATCCTTTAAAGACCTTGAAAAAGGCAAAGATTTTATTGCAAGTAATCTGATTAATATAGATTTAATCCATTAGTTCTTATTTTTGCGATTTTATATTTACTGCTTTGTTTAATACAGTTGCACATTAGATTTTATTTTTTATTTATTAAAAAAAATTAACATACAATATTAAATTATTTTTTGGAGGAGTTTATTAAATGGCTATATCAAAAGAAGAAAAACAGTCAATAATCGGAAAATTTAAACAGCATGATTCCGATTCAGGTTCTGTAGAGGTACAGGTTGCGTTATTAACTTACCGCATTAATTTATTATCCGAACACTTTAAGAAGTTTGCTAAAGACCATCACTCAAGAAGAGGACTTTTAAAAATGGTTTCGAGAAGAAGGCATCTTCTTGATTATATTAAAGGAAAGGATGAAGCTAGATATAAATCTTTAATAGAATCTCTTGAACTTAGAAAATGATTTTAAATTAATTTAACTATATTGCCGTTAGGTTTTTATATTCGTCAATATAAAGAGATGAGGATTAAATATTACGATGATAAATAATTATATTGTTGAAAGCTTCGATTTAGACGGGAAAAAGATTACTATTGAATCTGGAAGATTAGCTAAGCAGGCTAGCGGCAGCGCATTAGTAACTATCGGAAAGACCAAAGTGCTTGTTACTACCTGTGTAAATAAAAATATTAAAGAAGGTATAGATTTTATGCCTCTTACGGTAAATTACGTAGAAAAATTTTATTCTGCAGGCAGAATACCCGGAGGTTTTTTTAAAAGAGAAGGAAGGGCAACAGAAAAAGAAGTTCTTACTTCAAGATTTTTAGACCGTCCTATAAGACCGCTTTTTCCCGAAAATTATTTTTTGGATACACAGGTTATTGCAACGGTTGTATCGATGGATGAAGAAAATGATCCTGATATGGCCGCTATGCTCGGCGTTTCATTTTCGCTAATAACTTCAGAGATTCCTTTCAATGGTCCTACCGCAGGTGTAAGAGTAGGAAGGATAAACGGAGAGTTTATCGTTAACCCGACCTATCAGGAAATTGAAAAAAGCGATACGCATCTGGTAATAGCAGGTTCAAGCGATGCAATAACAATGGTAGAGGGAAGTTTTGACGAATTAGACGAAGAAGTGCTTCTTTCCGCAATAAATTTTGGACATAATAAAATTAAAGAATTAGCAGCATTTCAAAAATCTATTATCTCTCAATTGGATATAAAGAAAATAGAAATTCCTTTACAGAATAAACCTGAAGAGATTATAGAAAAAATTAAGGAAAATGTATACGATGAATTAAAAAAATGTATATTGATAACCTCTAAGCAGGAAAGGAACGAAGCCGTATCGTCTCTTAGAGAAAGAACTAAAACATTATTCAGCGAAATTTATCCTGATAATGAAAATATAATATATGCCGTATTTGAAGATATTCAGAAAGATATATTAAGAAATTTAATTTTAGACGAAGGCAAAAGAATAGACGGCAGGGGTTTAAAAGATATCAGACCGATAACCTGTTCCATAGATGAAATTCCGATGGCTCACGGTTCTGCAGTTTTTACGAGAGGAGAAACTCAAGCTTTAGTAGTAACGACGTTAGGGACAAAATTCGACGAACAAATTGTGGATGCCCCTGAAAAAGAATCCTCTAAAAGATTTATGATACATTATAATTTTCCTCCGTTTTCCGTCGGAGAAGTAGCTCCGTTAAGGGGACCAGGCAGACGTGAAATAGGACATGGTTCTCTCGGCGAAAAAGCGTTAAGATACGTCATTCCTTCCAAGGATGAATTTCCTTATACGATAAGGGTTGTTTCCGAAATTCTTGAATCAAACGGTTCATCATCCCAGGCAACAATCTGCGGAGCCACTTTATCTCTGATGGATGCGGGAGTGCCTATTAAATCACCTATAGCCGGTATTGCAATGGGACTAATAAAAGAAAATGAAAAGGTTGCAATATTAACTGATATTTTAGGCGACGAAGACCATCTCGGGGATATGGATTTTAAAGTTGCGGGAACAAGAAACGGCGTTACGGCTCTTCAAATGGATATAAAGATTGCCGGCGTAACCGACGATATATTGCGTAAGGCTTTAGCTCAAGCGAAAGAAGGACGTATTACCATTCTTGATATTATGCTTAAAACAATTAACGAACCTAAAAAAGAACTTGCTTCAAATGCGCCTCAAATTATAACAATTAGGGTTAAACCGGACAAAGTCAGAGAAATTATCGGACAGGGCGGCAAGGTTATTAAAGGAATCATTGAAAAAAGCGGAGCGAAGATAGATATAGATGATACCGGAAAAGTTAATATATATTCATCCGATAAAAATTCTTTGGACATTGCCGTTGCAATGATAAATGACATTACTCAGGAAGCAGAGATAGGAAAGATTTATTATGGAAAAGTTAGAAAAATAATGGATTTTGGCGCTTTTGTTGAAATATTTCCGGGAACGGACGGTCTTGTTCATATATCTCAACTTGACGAAAAAAGGGTTGAAAATGTATCCGATTTTCTAAAAGAGGGGGATGAGGTGAAGGTTAAGGTTATAGATATTGATAAAGCAGGTAAAATTAAACTTTCCATAAAAGCGGCGTTATAACAGGTGCAAAAAATATGAGACAAGTTTATAAAGATATTTTGGAATCAGGCGCAACTGTTATAACTGAGAGAAAATCTTATTTTGATTCTATTTCTATCGGTTTCTGGGTAAAAACAGGCAGTTCGAATGAACCTTCCAATATCAACGGCATATCGCATTTCATAGAGCATATGCTTTTCAAAGGAACAAAAAAACGTTCATATTTAGATATTGATAAAGAAATTGATATTATGGGAGGAGCATTAAATGCCTTCACCGGAAACGAATTAACCTGTTTTTATACAAAAGTCTTAGCAAAAAATTATGAAAGGGCCATTGATTTGCTGACGGATATAATGTTTAATTCATTGTTTTCCGCAAGCGAAATTGAAAAAGAAAAATCTGTCGTGCTGCAAGAAATCATGGGCGCGCAGGATGATCCGTACGATTATGTTCATGACCTTTTTCATGAAGATTTTTACGGTAATTCCCTTTACGGAAATCCTATACTGGGAAACGCTGAAACTGTACAGAGTTTTAACAGGGATAAGATTATTAAATATTTTAATGAATATTATGTTCCCCAAAACATTATAGTATCTGTTGCCGGAAATATAGACCATAATAAGGTAGTAGTCTCTATAGATTCATTTATAAAAAAGTTTTATAAAGAAAATAATCAAAATGAATTCAATAATAGCGGATTGAAAAGCGGCGAAAACTATGACGGTTCAGATACTTTAAATAGCGGAAACAAAAAAATATCTAAAAATTACGGTGAATTTTTTCATAGCAAAGATTTAGAGCAGATTCATTTTATACTTGGATTTGACGGTATTAAGAAAACTGATAAGGCATATTATGTAATGGAAATTTTAAATACAGTTCTCGGCGGTTCCGTCAGTTCCCGTCTGTTTCAAGAGGTGAGAGAAAAAAAAGGTCTGGCGTATTCTATTTATTCCAGCAGCGTTTTTCACAGAACAGACGGCTATGTATTAATATATGCGGGAGTTGCAAAAGACAAATTTAAGACGGCAAAGGACGTTATTTTAAATATTGTTAATGAGTTGTCCGAAAGCAAGATTAGCGCAGATGATATATTAAATGCAAAAAAACATGTAGCCGACAGTTTTTTGCTTGGGTTAGAATCTTCCAACAATTTAATGACCAGGAATGCTTTAAATGAAATATACTATAAAAAATATATTTCAAAAAATCAGGTATTAAAAAAAATAGAAGCCGTAAACGATGATTTAATATTTAATTTGACAAATAAAATATTTTCTGATAAAAACAAAGTGTTAATAACTGTTCTAGGTAAAGACCATAGTTGATTCGGTTATTATAAAACATTATAAAAACAAGAAAGTTATCTTATATATTAAGCATATTATAATACTATTATGAGTCAGGAAGATATTCATTATCCTAAATCTTACGATATAACTTATAGAATTGGTTATGCGGTAGCGTTTGCCGGAATTTTAATATTTGTTGCAGCCTATTTTTTTAGCAGTTCCGGTTATATTTTGCTGGGGCTTTCAATATTTGAAGCCGGGACGCTGCTTTCAGGAATATTTCTTCTTGTGTGGAAAAAAGAAGTTAAGATTTTTATCCTTTCATGTATTATAGCGGGGATACTTCTTGGTACTGTTTCTTTTTATTTTATTAATTTTAATAATTCATTTAAAGATATTTTAATCATAATTTCAATTGGATTTGTACTTGCCGGTTCTGGCGGTTTATATGGCAAGGAGGCTCATTGTTTCCATTTTTACGAAGGATGGATTCTATTGTGGTCATTTCCAATATTAATTCTGTCAAACATTATTATTTATGCAGCAAATGTCCAATCTTCTTTCCCCGTTCATATAATCTTTAGTATATTATATTTCATTATTGCGGTACTTGCTTTTTCATTTTTAATTAAAAAAATAAAACAGCCGCTCATGCAGTATTGCCAAAATTAATATAAAATATTATTACCCGTATAAAAATTTATATATCAATATAAATCCATATATAAATATAAAATAGATATATTAAATATTATAACTTCTATATAGTTTATACATTTAGTTTATACATATGTCATATATGTAATTAATTGTCAGATTAAAATTTATTGACTTATGACTATAAAGTCATTATAATACTATCTAATAAGGTTTTTTGTAGAGATATGCTTTGATATACTTAAAAGCCGTAAAATTATATTAAAAAAAGGTATAGTTTTAACAAACTAGTTATAACAGCATTAAAAATAATAAACTAAGGAATGGCAGCATAAATGGCCGAAGAAGAAACAGGGAAAATAAATAAATTCGATTGTATTTTAGCATCTGCAAGAAAACTTATTGAACAAGAAGGTTTTTCCAATTTTACTATGGATAAGCTGGCGAATAATGCGGGAGTGGCGAAAGGTACAATTTATCTTTATTTCAAAGACAAAAACGATGTACTTGAAAATGTTTTAAAAAGCGGTTTTCAAACCATGTTCAGCAGGATGGCGGATAAAGTAGAAAAAAAAGAAACCCCGGAAGAAAAAATTAAAACTTTAATATATGAAAACCTTTTATATATAGGCGAAAATAAATATTTTTTTAAAACAGTTTTTTTAGATGAAATGCACGTAGTATTTCTAAAGAAGACCTCTCAGGAGTCTTATAACTTGAGAAGAAAAAAATATGCGGTATTTATCTCTGAAATAATTATTAAAGGCATAGACGAAGGAATTTTTAAAAATGTTCTGGACCCCTTAAAGACCGGTTTTTACCTTATTTCACTTATTAAAACTAATGCTATCTATAATTTTAGAAATAATCATGCTGAATTTAACGAAGATTTAATTAAATTAGAATCGGCTGAAATATTTGATATCTTTATTGACGGAATCAAAAATTAATTAAAGGATTGTTAAAATGAAAAATAAAATTATAAATTTTTTAGAATATAAAAATAGTAAAAATAGCAAAACAATATATAATTCAAATGATAATTTAAACCGGCATATAGACCTTAACAGCATTGATCCTAAGCGTAAGATAACAAAAAGGAATTTTAAATATGTCATTGCTCCCGCACTGCTTATGATGTTTATTCTGATCTCTGTTTTTACCTTAAGCGCATGCGCCAGTAAAAAAATAGCGGTTAAACATAATATGCTTGTGACGGTTAAAAAAGTGAAGACAATGAATGCGCATGTATATATTGCTTCACCCGGATACTTCATACCTTATAAAACAGCAGATGTTTCTTCCAGAGCTGCAGGACAGATAGTAAAAATTTATGCGCATGACGGCAATTCGGTTCATTCCGGAGAAGTTCTTGCGGTTATAGACAGAACAAAAGCATATTATACTCTAAAGGCTCAGAAAGGCTTAATAAATAAAGATAAGGCAAATCTTTCTCTTGCGCTTACAACGTTAAAACGTGATAAAATGCTGTATAAGAAGGAGCTTTTAACGCCTTTAGAATATGATACCGCAGTTTCAAACTATAAAATGGCTCTGGCTGCTCTTAATTCCGATAAATCAGTTTTAGGATTTGACGAGAAGAATTATAGGGATACTTTAATAAAATCCTTAATTAACGGCGTTGTTTACAAAAGAAATATTAACATCGGAGATTATGTAGCTATAAACAAAGTTGCTTATGAAATAGTTTCTCTTAAACCGCTTGAATTAGAATTTCATATTGCCCAAAGTCTAATCCCTAAAATTAAAAATGGACAGACTGTATCTGCAAAGATTAAAGGTATTCCGAATAAAATATTTAAGGGTAAAATATATTTTATAAGCCCTCAGCTTAATCCTCAGACCAGAATGATAAGAGTAAAGGCATTATTTAAAAACAATAAGTTAATGCTCAGACCGCAGATGTTTGCCAATGTTTATGTTGACGTCAGAACAATAAGAAACGGTCTTTTTGTACCAGAAGCATCTTTAAGAACTGGTTTGACCGGAAATTTTGTTTTTATATATAAAAATGGTAAAGCTTACATAAAAAAAGTAAAAACAGGTATAACTAAGAAGGGCTATATACAAATTACAAAAGGCATAACCAAAAATGATTCTGTAATAGTTAAAGGCTCAAATCTTGTGCGGAACGGGCAGAATGTATCTGTTGCTGCTTAATTGTTAATACGTATTCTCTGCATATTAGATTTGCTGAGGATTGTATTTAATCTGACATTTATTATTTTTAGAGTGTAATTTAATAACAATAAATATTGGAATTAAATGCAGTAATAAAATAATTAATAAGGCTGCTGAGTTAATTTTCCAAATATGTTTGATAGTAAAATTTAACTGAAATAAACGAAGCAAATTAAAATAAATTTATTATATTATGAAAATTTCAGATATATCTATTAAAAGACCGGTATTTGCCGTAATGATGGTAAGTATTTTTGTTGTACTCGGTATTTTCGGCTACTTCACGCTCGCAGTCGATTTATACCCTAATATTCAGTTTCCTATCGTAAACATAACGACAACCTTGCCAGGGGCAAGTCCAAAAGAAATGGAGCTTGATGTTACTAAGAAAATTGAGGATGCCGTAAATTCCGTTTCGGGTATAAAGCACATTATGTCCGCCAGCAGCGTAGGGCAGTCTACCGTGACCGTAGAATTTCATTTAAACAGAAATATAGACCACAGATATGAAGTAGTGACGGCAGACGTAGATGCCATTTTGGATACCCTGCCTAAAAATATTAATACGCCTGTAATTAAAAAATTAAATGTAAATTCTTCACCTATTTTATGGATTACACTCAGCGGAAATCGCTCAAAAAGATTTTTGACGTTTTATGCGGAAAAGGTTCTGGAGCGCAAATTTGAAAGAC
>JAKAFU010000020.1 GCA_021825865.1 bacterium | reverse complement strand
CTATTAATATGCTTATTGTTAATATATATTTGCCGTATAGCCTAAGTTGATTCTAAAAGCTCAATTTAATAATTATAAATATATATGTATATCTAATTAATAATTATAAATTAATAATTATAAATATATATATGTATATCTAAAATTTAATCTGTAATTAATCTAAAATTTATAATCTATAAAAAATATTTATAAAGAGGTTGGAAGTATGTTTATTGATAATATAATAGGAATTTTTTCACAAGATCTCGCAATAGATTTAGGAACTGCAAATACCTTAATATATGTGAAAGATAAAGGTATTGTTTCAAACGAACCTTCCGTTGTGGCTGTTCACATAGATTCAAGAGGAGAAAAGAAAATTTTGTCGGTCGGCAAGGATGCAAAAAAAATGCTTGGCAGAACGCCCGGCAACATTCAGGCAATCAGACCGATGAAAGATGGAGTTATTGCAGATTTTGAAGTAGTAGAGGCTATGCTTAAATATTTTATAAGAAAAATACATAATAGAAAAACTTTAGTTAGACCGAGAATTATTATAGCAGTTCCTTCAGGCATTACCGCCGTTGAAAGAAGAGCGGTGAGGGAATCGGCAGAGGCTGCCGGAGCCAGAGTAGTTTATCTGATAGAAGAGCCTGTTGCGGCGGCTATAGGAGCGGGATTACCGATAACAGAAGCTGCAGGAAATATGATAGTAGATATAGGCGGAGGAACTACCGAGGTTGCGGTTATCTCAATGTCCGGCATTGTTTATGCAAAATCCATAAGGGTTGGCGGCGATAAGATAGACGATTCTATAATTCAATATGTGAAGAAAAAATATAATCTCCTTATAGGTGATAGAACGGCAGAGCTGATTAAAATGACGATAGGTACCGCTTATCCCGCCGAAGAAATATCTACGATGAATATAAAAGGCAGGGACCTTCTTAGCGGAATTCCTAAAATAGTTGAAATTACTTCGGCTGAAATCTACGAAGCGATATCTGAGCCTGTATCTCAAATTGTTGACGCGGTTAAAACTACGCTAGAAAAAATCCCGCCGGAACTTTCTTCCGATATTGTTGACAGAGGTATTGCTCTTGCAGGCGGAGGCGCTCTTTTAAAAAATATAGATATTTTAATAAGAGAGAATACGGAACTTCCGGTTATTATCGCAGATGACCCTCTTACTTGCGTTGTAAGGGGCGCAGGTATGGCATTAGACGAGCTGAATATATTAAAGGATATTGTTCTTGAAAATTAGTGTAAAAATAGTCATTAATATTCAATAGTTATTAATATTTATTAATTTAAAAATTAATAAAATTCACTGAAAAAAGATTCTATTAATTATAGGTTTCTAATAATGCCAATAAAAAATTAATAAAATTCACTGCAAAAATACTCTATTAATTATAGTAATTATAGGTTTTTAATACCGACAATATAATAAAAATATCCATGCAAAAAGGGTTTAAAAAATTTTTTAAAAAAAATAAAGATATTTTTTTGCTAATATTAGTCGTGATTATTGCCGCCGTCATATTTTTAGCTCACTTGAACAGCAAGAAATATAACGGTGTTTTGTCCGGACATATTTACGGCAGTATATATTTTATTTATAAAATTGCGGATTATCCGGTAAAGTTATCTGCCAATATTTTTTCGAACTATATTGATTTAATATCTATAAAAAAAGACAATAAAATTCTTTTGAAACAAAATAATCTTCTTAAAGAAAAACTCTATAAATTAAATACGTATAAAATAGAAAACAGTGAGCTTAGAAAACTTCTTAATTTAAAAAGAAATATTATTTCAAAAAAAACTATATCTGCGGTTATCACAATTCACGGCATACAATCGTGGTTCAGAAGTTTTTATATAAACAAAGGAAAGCATAGCGGAATTAAAATCGGGGAAGGAATTGTTTCGGACAGCGGAGTTATAGGAAGAATTATTAAAGCAGGGCGCTATTCTTCAAAAGCTATCGCTATTACAAATCCAAAATGTGCATTTTCGGTAGTTGATGCAAAAACAGGGGTTGTAGGTATAGCGAAAGGTGTAGGAAACGGATATTTAAAAATTAAATTTATTTTTTCTACCCAGAAGGCTTATATAGGGGATACTATTTTGACCTCCGGACTAGGCGGAGTGTTTACGGCAGGATTGCCAGTCGGTCATATAATTAAGGTTATAAGCAAGCCTAACGATATATTTAAAAAAATAATAGTAGAGCCTCATAAAAATTTATTTAATTCAAAAAATGTTCTCATTGAGAGATAAAATAATAAGAAATGTTTATATAACGCTATTTTCTCTTTTTTTGCTTATACTTACCCTGATTTTTTCCAATTATTTTGAAAATCCTTTTATTTTACCTAATTTTGCGCTTATTGCTATTATTTATTTTGCTCTTTATTTTAATATTTTTAACGGGCTCATCGCATCCTATTTATTCTTTTACGTATATGGATGTTTTACCGCTATGAACCCGTATACTTATGCTATGGCAGGCGTTATCATTTTTACGGTTGCCTTTTACTTATGGAAAAAATTTTTATCGGATAATATAATTTACGATATTTTTATAACGTTTATATCGTCTGCGCTCTATTATTTTTTAATATTTGCCGTAAGTTTTATTTATTTTAAGTACAGATATAACTTGATTTATTATGTTTTGTTTTATCTGCTGCCGGTTAGCGCTATTACTTCTATGGTATCCCCGATAGTATTTTATTTTTTTAGAAAAATAGATTATTACAGATATAAACGAGCGCAAACAGGATTAAAAATTTAATAATACCGAATAATCGAATAATAGTTAAATAATTAAAAACTAAACGGCTGCAGCTATTTAATTTTTTTATTAATGATGCTAGCTGCCACGCCGGCGCCGAATCCGTTGTCTATGTTTACCGTTAATAAACCTCCGGAGCAGCTGTTAAGCATAGAAAGAAGAGCCGATATTCCGTTAAATCCGGTTCCATAACCATTAGACGAAGGCACTGCGATGACCGCTGCATCGACTAAACTTGAAATAAAAGTAGGAAGCACGCCGTCCATTCCGGCAACGGCTATGATAACGTCAGCCGATTTAATTTTGTCTATATTGTCAAAAATTCTGTGAGTTCCGGCAACTCCTATATCATAAAGTTTAGATATTTTATTCCCCAAAACTTCTGCCGTAACTGCGGCTTCTTCGGCAACCGGTATATCAGACGTACCTGCGGTAACGATGAGAATATTTCCTTTAAGTTTGCATTCCTCCGGCTGCAGCGGATTTAATACTATAATTTTTGCTTTGTCGTAGTATATTGTTTTTTTGCAGTTTGAAAGAAGGATATTTTTTATTTTATAATTTACTCTCGTAAAAATGACGTTATTTGCAATCCTTTCTAATGTTTTTGCTATTTTTAAAATCTCTGCCGGGGTTTTTCCGTCGCATAAGACTGCTTCAGGCTTGCCTGCTCTTTTTAGACGGTTAATATCTAATTTTGCAAAATGCAGGTTGATATAATTCGTATCGGCGCAAGTATTATTGTCCGTGAAATTTTCGTCAAAAGGTTCCATAAAATTGCTCTTTGATTTAACCTTTAAATTATTTTTTATTTGCATTAAAAACATAAGACGTATAAAATTATATATTATATTTAATTTTAAAAAATTAAAAGAGGATTTATTTATGCTTGAGTTTTTAAGAAGATTTTACGGTTCTTTATTTGGCAAGATAGTGACAATAGTTGTAGGATTTTTATTTATAGTAGGTTTTAGCTTTTTACCGTATATTGTGGGAGGAGGCAGCGCTATATCTCCGCAGAATGTAGCCATGGTTGACGGGAAACCTGTCACGGTAGCGGCATTTTATAGATATTACGGTAATCTTGAAAATTATTATAGAGAATTATACGGCAAAAATATTAATAAGACTATGAAAAAATATATAGCCGGCAAAGCATTATCTTCTATTGTCGCAGATAAAGTTTTAGAAAATAGAGCTAATAATTTTGGGGTCAGCGTTTCCAAGCATTATCTCGCAAATAAAATAGCGGGTATTTACGCATTTCAAAAAAACGGAAATTTCAGCAATAAAATTTTTACCTCTGTCCTTGCACAGAATCATATGACGCAGGCTATTTTTGAAAAACATTATAAACACGAAATTAACAGGCATTTTATGCGTGCAATTATTCAGAGTTCTTTTAGTTTTAATAAACAGCAGATTGCGGATAATTATAGATTGCAGAATAAATCCGTTGCTTTTGAAGCAGCTATTTTCAAAACTAAAAACGTTGCCTACAAGTTCATTAAAAAAATTGTTCTTTCTAACAGCGGATTTAAAAAATTGGCAATTCAATTTAAAGCCAAGATTGTTAATTTTCCATTACAGACGGATACTCAATTGATTGCTTCGAAGAAATTTAAAAAATATAACTTCAACGGGGCTGTGCTGCAAGCGGCGTCATCCGGTATTCAAGGCAAGATTTCATTAGTTCCAATTTCTATAAAATCCGGATTTACGGTATTAAAAATAAAATATATTCATTTCCCTGTTTTTAAACTTGCGCCGCAAAAAAAGTTTGCCGTATATAGAAATTATATGTTTGAGAAACAGACTGAATTTTTAGATGATTATGTAACATATCTTGAATCTAAATCGCATATAAAATATAATATTCAATTAATAAATAAAATAATGCAGCGTGTTTAATAATGAATTGCAAGGATATAAAAAATAAAAAATGCAAACGATATGAATACCGATATAAATACAATAGATGATGATTTGTTGCAAAAAATAGAAAAGATTCAATTGATTCTCGGCAGTGAAAAAAAAATTGCCGTTGCATACAGCGGAGGAGCAGATTCAACTTTTCTATTATTTATTGCCGTAAAAACGCTCGGCGCCGAAAATGTATTGGCTATTACAGGTAATTCCTTTACAATACCGGGCAGAGAAGTCGAGTTTTGTAAAAAAAAGGCGTTTGAATTAGGCGTAAAACATATTATAGTTAAAACTAAAGAGTATTTAGACGAATCATATTTAAAAAATGATTATTTAAGATGTTATTTTTGTAAAATTGCATTATTCAAGACCATAAGACCTTATATTCCAGAGGGCTACAAATTATCCGTCGGAACTAATGCCGAAGACGAAGCTAATTTTAAAGATAGACCGGGAATGAAAGCCGAAAAAGAATTTAATGTCATATCTCCTTTAAAAGAAGCCGGGTTTTTTAAAAACGATATAAGAAACGCTTCTAAATTTTTTGAGCTTGATACGTGGGATAAACCTCAAATGGCTTGTCTTGCTTCAAGAATACCGTTCGGCAGCATTGTAACGGAAGAAAAAATTAAAATGGTTGAAAGGGCTGAAGATGTGCTGACGCAAAACGGATTTAACGAAGTAAGGGTAAGATATTATGGAAAATTGGCAAAAATTGAAGTTCCTGCGGCGCAAATTAATAATTTAATGCAATATGAATCATTATCTGATATTATATCAAAAATAAAAGGAATAGGATTTAAAACAGTTGCGGTAGATATTGAAGGAATAAATCACAGCGGACTGAATTTATAAATTTTATTTAATCTTATTAAATTTTATTATAATAAATATGCGATACGCCGCAGCTATAAAGATATTGCGAAGATATTGCCGTATTTCTGCTTTGTCCCGATTTTAAAAATTGTCCTTTTTTTAAACTTAACTGCATTTTTTTATATTTTATTTTTTGTATTTTATTATTAACTATATTTCTATATGTCTTCTGCATTTAACGAAAACGGGATATTTAACAGCCAGAAAAAAAGATTAAATTTTATTGCATTGATTTTTTCGGTGATATGTTTATTGATTATTGCAAGAATATTTTTTTTGCAGGTTATCAATGGAAATTATTATTATTATCTTGCTAAAAATAATGCTACAAGGATAATGTATCTGCCGGCACCGAGAGGATATATATTATCAAATACAGGCAAGATTATGGTTGACAATGAATCGTCTTTCAATATTGCCGTAACTATAGCTCATGTAAAGTCATTAAAAGGAGAACTTCAGTTAATTGCTTCAATGTTTCATAAAAAATATTCCAGATTATACAAAATAGTAAAAAAAGAAGAATTTATACCTGATTATGATTCAATAGTTTTGATAAGAAATTTGTCTATAAAAAATTTATCTATTTTTGAAGTTAATAAACTCTATCTCCCCGGTTTTTTTATAGAAAAAATCCCTATAAGACATTATAAATATGGAGATATGGGAGCGCAAATATTCGGCTACGTCGGTTTAGTCTCTTCTGAACAATTAAAAGAGAAAAAATATTCATATGTTAATCCTTCCGATATTATCGGAGAAACAGGGTTGGAATATTATTATCAAAAATATTTACACGGAAAAGACGGAGAAAAAAGGGTCGTAGTAAATTCGTTCGGCAAAACTGAAGGAAAAGTCGTGGTCGAAAAACCTAAAATGGGGGATAATATCTATACTACGCTAAATCTTACTTTAGAAAAACTTGCATATAAACTTATGAAAAATAAAGAGGGCGCCGTAATTGCAATGAATCCGAATAACGGTAAAATTCTTGCTATGGTATCCACTCCTTCTTTTAATCCTGTTTATTTTTCTAAAGGTATTTCAACAAAAGAATGGGATAAAATTATAAATAATGACGAGCATCCTCTTCAAAATAAAGCCATACAAAATTCTCTGGCGCCTGGCTCCACGTTTAAAATTGTCGGTGCGCTGGCGGGTCTTGAAACGCATCTGATTACACCGAATAAAAAGATTTTTGCTGGTCCTACTTTTAAACTGGGAGACGCGGTATTTTATAACTGGAATCCCAATCAGGATTCAAAAATAAATTTATATACCGCATTAGAAGAATCCGTAGACACTTATTTTTATTCTATTGCCGTCAGACTTCATATTTCTCAGATAGCCTATTATGCGCATTTACTTGGATTCGGCAAAAAGACAGGAATTGACCTGCCTGCGGAAAATCCCGGATTTATTCCTACAAGAAAATTAGTTTATAAAGTTTATCGCAGAAGATGGTATAAAGGTTCAACATTGTCCTCTATAATCGGACAGAGTTATGTTTCCGTTACGCCTATACAGCTTATTGAGGCGTACAGCGCTATCGCAAACGGAGGCTATATTTACCGGCCTTATATAGTAAGCAGGATTGTATCGAGTTCGGGCAGGATAGTAAAACAGATTAAAAGCAGATTAATAAGACGGATTAAGTTAAAAAGAAGTTATGTAAAAGCTATAAAAAAAGGTCTGTATGAAGTAGTAAACGGAAAAAACGGAACTGCCACTAACGGAAGGATAAGGGGCATTTCATTTTGCGGTAAAACCGGAACTGCGCAGATAATCTCAAAAACTTATTCTATTTACGATGCAAAATATATTCCGAGAAAAGACAGGGATAACGCGTGGTTTGTCGGATTCGCTCCGATGAATCATCCAAAAATTGCCGTAGTGATTCTTGAAATGCACGCAAAATTTCTTGGAGCGCATGCGGCGGTCGTGGCAAAAAAAATAGTTGAAAAATATCTTGAACAGAAAGGCATGTGGAAACCGTCTCTTAAAAAAAGAAAAAATAATAAAAATAAAAATCTTCCAAGTTTTATTTATACAAGTTTTTAGAAAAATCAATATAAAACAAAAATTATAAATATATATAATATAAATTAAGAGTATAACTGATATTTAAATGAAATTATCGGATAACATTAAAAATTTTGATTTTATTTTATTCTTTACGGTAATAATAATTTCTTTTTTAGGGATAGTTAATCTGCTTGGTTCATTAAGTCTTAATCATCATGAATTGCTTAACTCTTATGTTATGAGGCAGATTATATGGTTCGGAATTTCTTTTTTTGTGCTGTTTGCAATAATATCAATAGATTATAATACCCTTATAGATATTGCATACTATATTTACGGTATTGTTCTGATTTTAATAATTATAGTTTTAATAAAGGGGAAAATATCACACGGCGCATCAAGGTGGATTTCTTTAGGATTGTTTACAATACAGCCTTCAGAACTTATGAAAATAGCGTTAATTCTTGCTTTAGCAAAATATTTTACAAACGCTAAAAAAAAATATTATAAATTAACCGATTTAATG
The DNA here is from genome assembly GCA_021825865.1 of bacterium. Classification (GTDB taxonomy): domain Bacteria; phylum SZUA-79; class SZUA-79; order Acidulodesulfobacterales; family Acidulodesulfobacteraceae; genus Acididesulfobacter. The sequence continues at coordinate 26,665 of JAKAFU010000020.1, read as the reverse complement.
ATTCCTTTTTTAATAATTATTATACCTGTTTTACTTATAGCTAAAGAACCGGACCTTGGAACATCGCTTATCGTTTTTTTTGTCGGATGTATTATTGTTTATCTTGCAGGCATTAAAAGAGTTTCGATGGCAGCAGCCCTGTTTTTTGCCATGGTTGCGCTGCCCGTTATATGGGGACATCTTAAAACTTATCAGAAGAGCAGAATTCTTATATTTTTGCATCCGGCTAAAGCATCCTTAGGCGCGGGTTATAATATTATACAATCTGAAATAGCAGTCGGCGCCGGAAGAATTTTAGGCGACGGATTCAGGCGCGGCAGCCAGAGTATATTAAATTTTTTGCCTGCCAAACAGACGGATTTTATATTTTCTACCTATGCACAGCAGTTCGGATTTATCGGTTCGATAATTTTAATAGGATTATATTTCATTTTAATTATAAGAGGATTTAAAATAGTCTCTAATACTAAAAGGCTGCCGGCATTTTTTCTGGGTTCCGGAGCTTTATTTATAATTACTTTGCACACGGTTATTAATATTAGCATGGCTATCGGTTTATTGCCGGTAGTGGGTGTTCCGCTCCCATTTTTTAGCTACGGAGGAACTTCGCTGATTGTAGATATCTCTGCCGTAGCAATATTGTTAAACATATCAATGCGCCGATATAAATATCAATCCGGATAGTAAAAAAAATTTTAAAATAGCTATTACTATTATTTTCGAATTAATAAAACAAAGCATGATATAAAAAGCAGGGTATAAAAATAATGGATAAAAATAAAAATTTTTTAGACAGCGTATCTATATTTTTTGCAACTTTCTTTTATGTCGGATATTTTCCCTACGGTCCCGGAACTGCCGGAACTTTTGTCTCTATGGTTTTATATTTTCTCTTTTTTCATTATCTAACCTTTTCAGGTTATATTATATTATGTATCGTGCTGTTTTTTGCGGGAATATTTTTTTCTTCAAGAGCAGAAAAAATTATTGGTAAAAAGGACCCCTCCGAAGTCGTAATAGATGAAGTTGAAGGTTATTTAATCACTATGCTCGGAGCTTTTTGGGCGCCTTTTTCGATACTGTATGTTTTAATAGGATTTTTATTATTCAGAATTTTTGATATAATTAAACCATTCCCTATCGGCGCCGCAGACAAACGTATCGGCGGAGGTATAGGCATCATGCTTGACGATGTCATAGCCGCGGTTATTTCCGCAGTGCTTTTAAGATTAATAATTGTTATAATTGTAGGGCTATGAAAATTAATATTAATTAATATTATAAATAAGCTATATCTTATTACAATAATGAAGAAATGAAAAACGATTCATTAAATAAAAGATAAATAGATAGATAGGTAAATAAATAGATAGACAAATACATAAATCTATATATGTAGGTAAATATATAGATAGATAAGTACATAATAGAATAGATAGGCAGATAAATAGATAGATAAATAATATATATAATAAAAATATACAGACTATATATTTAAAATAATTTCTTACAACTTAATGGATGATATTAAGATATTAATTATTGCCGATAATTACGATTTTAAAAAAGCAGGCGAGGTTCTTTTAGATTTTTCGGATATGCTTGCCGATTATAATTTAAAATTTAAAGAAGCGGTATGCCTTCCAGACGACTCATCAGACAGTATTTATAAAGTATTATCATATATGCTGACGGGAGATTCTTCGGCAATATTGGTTTGCGGCGGTTTAAAAGAAGATTTGAATATTACGTCTGAAATGGTATCAAATGTGTTAAAAAAAGAAATGGTAAAAAGCAAAGATGCGCTGGATTTAATGAAACTTGTATATGAGTCGAGAGGTAAATCGTTTAAATCTTCCTATGAAAAATCATGCTGTTTTCCAAAGAATTCATTTATTATTCCTAATCAAAATTCCGGGCTTTCCGGTTTTTACTTGACCGAACCGGTTTTTTTTGCCGCTATGCCTTTAGAGCCGGATGATGCAAAGGCAATGTTTAAAAATCATGTACTCGGAAAAATGATAGGAAAATTGGGAATATCTTATTTTATAAAAAAAAGAAAATATAAATTATTCGGTCTTAAAGAAAAAAAGTTTGAAAATCGCCTAAAGCGTATAAGCGGCAAATTTGCGGATTTAAAATATTCATTTGAATTTTCTTATGGTGAAATTATTCTAAGTATTTACGTAAAGGGCATTACAACTCAAAAACTTCATGACGCTACCAAAGTAATAGACGATATTGTACTTACAGAGTTTAATAATTTTATTTACGGATATGATGATGATGAATTAGAAACAGTTTGTGCAGGTTTGCTAAAAAAAAACCGGATTACCGTAGCTATTGCGGAGTCGCTCACCGGAGGCTATATTTCTAACAAATTGACTGATCCGCCAGGTGCTTCGGCTTATTTTATTTTAAGCGAGATAGTTTATTCCAATTTTGCGAAGATAAATGAACTGGGCATCGATGAAGATATTATAGAAAAAAATGGAGCGGTATCTTCGGAATGTGCTATTCTAATGGCCGAAAATATAAGAAAAAAAGCCTATTCCGATATAGGCGCTGCAGTAACCGGTTTTGCAGGACCTAAGGGAGAGTCGGACAACTATCCCGTCGGAACGGTATTTATAGCTTTATCTTCCGACAATATTCAAGAGGTTAGACAGTATAATTTTTCAGGCACAAGAAATGAAATAAAGATTTATACCGCCAAAATGGTTTTATTCTGGATTTATAGACTTATGGCATATGCAGGGGCTGATACAGGAACGGATAAATAATAAAATGTTCCGAAATAATTTTAAATAGTTTTAAAACAGCTTAAGTTTATTAACGGCGTAACGCTCATGTAATAATATTGTAAATATAATGTAACAATAATGTAATCTATTTTTAAAATTATTTTAACTTGATATTATAAAATTTATAATATAATATCAAATAATTATATATATTATTGAGGATAAATTAAATTATGGCTGCTAAAATCAACAATTCCGATATTTCGGAAGAAAAAGACAAAGAAAAAGAAGACAAATACAAAGAAAAAGAGAAAGACAAAGACAAAAATATTGCAAATCCAATAAACGAACAAAAGAAAAAAGCGCTTGAGCTGGCTATTTCTCAAATAGAAAAGCAGTTCGGCATGGGGTCTATTATGAAATTAGGCGGTAAACCGATAGTGGAGAACATACCGTCAATTTCAACCGGCTCTCTTTCCTTAGATATAGCTCTAGGAATTGGCGGTATACCTCAGGGCAGAGTTATTGAAATTTTTGGACCGGAATCTTCGGGAAAGACTACTTTAACCTTGCAGATAATTGCCGAAGCGCAAAAAAAAGGCGGCATAGCTGCTTTTATCGATGCAGAACATGCCTTAGATTTAAATTATGCGAAAAAAATCGGCGTCAATGTAGATGACCTTTTAGTCTCACAGCCCGGAACAGGCGAAGAAGCATTAGAAATAGCCGATTCTCTTGTGAGGTCAGGTTCGGTAGATGTTCTTGTTATAGATTCCGTTGCTGCGCTTGTTCCGAAAGCGGAAATAGAAGGAGATATGGGTGATGCACATATGGGACTTCAGGCAAGATTGATGTCTCAGGCACTGAGAAAACTTACTTCGGCTATATCAAAATCAAATACAGCCGTGATTTTCATAAATCAAATCAGAATGAAAATAGGTATTATGTTTGGTTCTCCAGAAACTACAACCGGAGGGAACGCTCTCAAATTTTACGCTTCGGTGCGTATTGATATTCGGCGGATAGGTTCTATCAAAAAAGGAGATGAAGTAGTAGGTTCCCGTACAAAAGCAAGAATAGTCAAAAATAAAGTCGCCCCTCCGTTTAAAGAAGCGGAGTTTGATATAATATATAACAGCGGCATATCTACCGAAGGCGATATAGTGGACATAGGTTCCGAAAGCGGAATCATCGACAAAGCAGGAACATGGTTCAGCTACGGAAAAGAAAGACTGGGCCAGGGGAGAGAAGCCGCTAAAGAATTTCTTAGAAATAACCCGGCTATAAAAAATGAAATAATGGGGAAAATAATGAAGCATTTTAATTTAAAACCGTAAAAAATTTAACTTAATTAAATACTATTATAATCTAATTATGGATTGATATGGAAACTGATAATATAAATAATGCGAATAATATTAATAGCGATCGGCAAAATAATGTTTCAGAACAGCAGAAACAATCTCTTACATTTATCGAAAAAATTCTGACGTTTTCAGTGAATAAAAAAGCTTCGGATGTTCATTTGAAAGTTAATTCCGCTCCTATTTTCAGAATTAACGGAGAATTAGTTGTTCAACCGGCTTTCGGGGTGCTTTCAAAGGAAATTATAGATAAGATTGCTTTCAGTATGATAGATAAGTATCAGATGAAAGTTTTTCAAGAAAATAAAGACGTTGACCTCGCATATAGTCTTGCCGATGTCGGCAGATTCAGGGTGAATATTTTTTCTCAGAGAAACAGTTTAAGTATTGCCATGAGATATATACCGTTCAGCGTACCTTCCATTGATACGCTGAGTTTGCCTCCTATTGTCAAATCGGTTGCGTTAAAAGAAAGAGGTCTAATTTTAGTAACAGGTATTACCGGAAGCGGAAAATCCACGACGCTGGCCTCAATGATAAATTATATTAATGCTAATAAGTCTGTCCATATAATCACCATAGAAGACCCGATAGAATATCTTCATAAAGATATTAAATCCATAGTAAACCAGCGTGAAATAGGTATGGACGTGTATTCATTTTCCCATGGGCTCAGAGAAGCGTTAAGGCAGGACCCTGATGTTGTTCTTGTAGGAGAAATGCGGGACCTTGAAACTATAGAAACCGCAATTACCGCTGCCGAAACCGGACACCTCGTTATGAGTACATTACATACGTTAGATGCTCAGGAAACTATTAATAGAATTATAGCTGTCTTTCCGCCTTATCAGCAAAAGCAGATAAGAATACAATTAAGCAGTGTTATTACGGCCGTTATATCCCAGCGCCTTATTCAAAGAGCAGATAAACAGGGCAGACTTCCTGCCGCAGAGATATTAATAGGCACTGAAACGATAAAGGATTGCATACTAAATGAAGACAAGACTTCAGGTATTCGGGATTATATAAAAGCAGGAAATACGCAATACGGTATGCAGACATTTGACCAGTCATTATACGGTTTTTATAAAAACAATCTGATTACTTATGAGGATGCATTAGCCGAATCGACCAGTCCTAACGACCTGGCTCTGCTTATATCCGGCGTAGACTCTGCTTCCGGATCCGGGTCTTCAAACCAGTCTATATGGGAAACAAAATGAAAGTACTAAGAAGCAATACCGAAAAGCTTCCTATGGACCATGCTTTAAAACTTCTGGCAATCAAATCATATTCAGAAAGTTCAATGGCTCAAAAATTAATTAAGAAAGGATTTTCTACTTCATCTATAAGCCAGACTATAAAAAAACTGAAGGATTTAAATTATATAAACGATGAAAGCTACGGTGAAAATATGATAAGAGTCGGCAAATTGAAAATGGTGGGTAAAATGAAATTGGCTTATCAGATGCATACTAAAGGAATAAACAGTTCACTGATAAATAATCTTTTAGAAAGCCTATATACTTCAGAAGAAGAAAGGCAGATTGCCGAAAAAGCTCTTGAAAAAAAGAAACCCGCTCTAATAAAATATAAAGAAGACAGAATAATATACAAAAAAAAACTGTATGATTTTTTGCAAAGAAGAGGTTTCTCTTCCAATGTGGTTGAAGATATAATAAATGGGAAAATTTAAAAATCTAAAAATATAAATAAATAAAATAAACGGCGGCAATAAAAATGGTGCTTGTCCCTAATTTAGCCTAATTAATAAAGGATTAATTTTAATGAAATATCTACTTTCTAATGAACTTCGGGAATTATTTATTGCTTATTTCAAAGAAAAAGGACATAAACATATTCCAAGTTCGTCTTTGATTCCTGCAGGCGATGATTCAATAATGTTCACTAACGCCGGTATGGTGCAGTTTAAGGATTATTTTACGGGGATTTCAAAACCGTCTTTCAACAGAGCCGTGACCGCCCAAAAATGTATGCGTGCAGGCGGTAAACATAATGACCTGGAAAATGTCGGAAAAACTACAAGACATCACACCTTTTTTGAAATGCTCGGCAATTTTTCATTTGGAGATTATTTTAAAAATGAAGCAATTAACTTTGCGTGGGATTTTCTTATTAACGAACTTGAAATTGATGCGCAGAAACTTTTTGTGACAGTTCATAAAAAAGACGAAGAAGGATATCTGATATGGAAAGATAAAATAAAAATAGATGAAAAAAAAATATATAAATTAGACGACGATACTAATTTATGGCAGATGGGAGATGTCGGTCCGTGCGGCTATTCAAGCGAAATATTTTTTGATACCGGATTTTCAGAATGGGGACATGCGGAGTGCGATGTCACATGCGATTGCGGCAGATATTTAGAAGTATGGAATTTGGTGTTCATGCAGTTTGAAAGAGATAACAACGGAAAACTTTCAAATTTGCCTAAACCTTCAATAGACACCGGTATGGGACTTGAGAGAATGGCAAGAGTTCTTCAGAATGTTAAATCAAATTATGATTCTGATGTTTTTATGCCGTATATAAGTGAAATTGAAAATATCACCGGAATAAAATATCAGGACGGGAACGATATTTATGACACGGCGGCGAGGGTTATAAGCGACCATATAAGAACTTCCGTTTTTCTTTCCTCCGAGTCAATTTTTCCGTCTAATGAAGGAAGAGGATATGTTTTCAGAAGGATTTTAAGAAGATTGTTCAGATACGCTTTGAAATTAAATCTTAATATCAGCAATTTAGTTTATATCGGCAATACGGTAGTCTTAACTATGGCTGCATTTTATCCGGAAATAAGGGAAAGTTTCGGTATATTTGAAAAGATTATATCGGACGAATTTGAACGTTTTAAAGGAACGTTAAATTCCGGCACAAAATTGCTTGAAGACGAAATTAACCGTCTTAAAGCTGAAAAAATAAAAACAATAAACGGCGATTTTGTTTTTAAACTATATGATACATACGGTTTCCCGGTTGACCTGTCTATAGATGCGGCTGCCGAAAATAATTTAAATGTTGATTTGACGGGTTTTGAGAAATTAATGCAAAATCAAAAAAATTATTCAAAGCAGAAAAAGGGTAAAATAGATTTTGCAGGTCTGGATTTAAATTTAAATCCAACCGTGTTCACCGGTTACAATAAACTTGAAGAAGAGGCAGAAATAATCGGTTTTTTAGATGAAGAGGCCAATTTATTAAATAATCCTGAAAATAACGCGACCGGATTTCTAATTTCCGATAAAACCCCTTTTTATGCCGAAAGCGGCGGACAGGAGGGGGATAAAGGACTCATAGAATGGCAGACAGGCTATTTTAAAGTTGACAAGACAATTAAGACAAAATCAGGCATATTTTTGCATCACGGCAGAATAGCAGACAGCGCCGGATTGGAAACCGGAGCCATGAGCAATTGCGGTAACTACTTGCACCTCAAGGCATTCTTTAAAGTTGACGCAAAATTACGAAGAATGACCGAGTCAAATCATAGCGCTACTCATCTTTTACACGCGGCTTTAAGAGAAGTGCTCGGCAGCGCTTCTTCGCAGCAGGGTTCTTATGTGGATTCCGAAAAATTGAGATTTGATTTTAATTATTCTAAACCTTTAACAGACGAGGAAATCCGTAAAATAGAAATTATGGTTAATGATTTTATATTTTCCAATTATGCGGTAGAGGTTGAAGAAACTGAAATGGAAACAGCTCTGCATTCAGGCGCGCTGCATTTTTTTGATGAAAAATACGGAGATAAAGTAAGAATTGTCAATATAGGAGGCGTTTCAAAAGAATTTTGCGGCGGAACCCATGTTGAAAGCACCGGTTCAATAGGTTTTTTTAAAATAATATCCGAATCTTCGGTTGCTTCAGGAATTAGAAGGATAGAAGCCGTCACAGGCTATAATTATCTTAATACGGTATATATTCAGGAAGATAATCTGAACAATATAATACTCCTTTTAAATTCAAACAAAGCCGATATCTATAATAAAATAATAAAGCTTTATTATGATTATGAGTTTATAGAAAAAGAAAATAAAGAGCTTAAACATAGTAATTTTATGCTTAAAGCGGGTGAATTATGCAAAGGATTTAAGAAAATAGGAAATTATTCATATTTAATAAAAAAATTAGACAGTTTTACCCCTGATGAACTTAAAGAGCTTGCAAATATAATAAAATCGAAATATAGTGCAGGCGGAGGCGTAAATGCAGGTGATTCCGGCGGCAATAATTTTATTATTATATTAGGTTCATTTTATCAAAACGAAAAAATAATTTATATTGCGGTTACCGAGGGTTCCATAGACGCTGCTAAAATAATAAAATTAATATCGGAAGAGCTTGACGGAAAAGGCGGAGGCAAAAAAGATTTTGCTCAGGGCGGCACTTCTAATTTATCTAAATACGAGGAATTTGAAACAGACGTCGAAGGCATTATAAAAAATTATTTGAAATAAAGATTTAAATTTTAATAATAAACATATATAATAGAAATATAAAGCGCAGCGTTCCGGTTCCGGTATATTATCCTATGCCTATATCAAAGCTTCCGGTGCGCAGATTTTAATTTGCATAGCGCGCAATAGAACTTGCGGCATTGTGATTTTATAAATTACTATAAGTATAAGACAGCAGATACTAAAGAGCTCGTAAAGCATTGTAAAGCATAAAGACAGATATGAAAATTATTAGAATATTCGGAAGTTCCGGTTCGAAAAAATGCAACGAAGCTATACGCGGATTGATTCTTAAAAGAATAAATTTTAAACTTTACAATATAGAAACAGATAAAGACGCTTATAACGAATTTTTAATAATTGCAGGACATAATGCCGACGTGCCTTATATTATCGATGAAAATAATCGCAATATAACATTAGACGACATAACATTCAATGAAGCTATTTTTTAAAATATTTGCCGTATGCCTCATCGTTTCCGCGTCATATTTTTTAACAGGGTGCGCTTATAATAATATCAAAGAGAAGCTTGTTCCTATACGTAAAAATAATATTTTTGTTTCGGAAAAAACCGTTATAAAAAACGTGGCTGCAAATTACAAAGGATTTAAGAATATTTCAGGAAGGGCAGAAATGCAGTATTATTACGATGGAACGCCTTACGAAGAATCAGTATTCTATAAGTATTTAAAAGGGAAATGTCTTAAATTTGCAATTATGGATATGTACGGAAATGTCGTCTTTTCATCTGAGATTAATAATAACGGAGCAATTTTTACCAATACGCACAGAACTAAAAAAAATCCAAATTCTATAATAAAAGTTTTATTTAATAAAAAATATAAAATTAAAAGTATTAATTCTTACAAAAGAATATTCAAATCGGTCAGATTGATTCTTAACTTGGAGAATACCGAGAAAATAAATAAATCAGATATTTTTTATAATACTGAAAACGGATACTTTTTTGAATATAAACCGGCTGCTTATCATGGCGGATATACCGTTAAAAATACCGTTTTTAACGGTAATAACCCGCAGGCATCCAATATAGACGGAATACATAAAACACTTGCAGAAAAGAAGGCTGCTGCTTTTGCCGGAACAAAACAAAAATATTATTATATTTACGTTAATAACAATTTTCTTATAAATAAAATTGCAGCTATAAGAAACAAAAAATTCATTGAAACAATTACGTTTAGCAGATATATAAAGAAAAGCGGCATTTATCTTCCGTTGAAAATTAATATTGACGATTATTTGTATAATGTTAAAATAACTATCAAACTTTCAAAAGGAAGCAAATTAACATTAAGTAAAAACTTTAAAAATTAAAATATGAAAAAGTTAAAAATTGTATTTCTCTTTACTATATTCGTTTCTATTATTTCCTTTTCTTTTATGCTTTCGGGGTGCGCTTCTAAAAATACCAAAAAGATATTGCCTCCGCGGATTTATTATAAAAAAGCTTTATACGAAGCAAAAAATAAAAATTATCCCGCTGCCGCGAAAAATTTTAAATCGCTTATAACTAACTATCCATCATACCGCAATACACGAAAGGCTGAATTAAAATTGGGCGATGTTTATTATTCTGAGGGGAAATATATTGAAGCCGGAGGAGCATATACCGATTTTTTAGTTCTTCATCCCCGTTCTAAAGAAGCATCTTTCGCAATGTTTTATATAGGGATGTCGCATTATAAAAGGATTATGGGGGTCGGAAGGTCTCAAAATCAGGCAAAAAAAGCTAAAGCTGAGTTTGAAAAACTTATTTCTAAATATCCTTACAGCAAATTTTCAAAAGAAGCATTAAAATTGATAAAAATTATCAATATACATCTTTCAAAAAATACGTTTTTTACCGGATTATATTACTTTAATGCCGGAATGTGGAAACAGGCGGCTTATATGTTTAAAATTGTTTTAAAACAATATAGAGGCTATCCTATAATTCCTAAAGATTTATACTATACCTATATATGTTATAAGAATTTAAAGAATAAAATAGAAGCCGATAAATATAAAGAAATTCTTCTGTCTCATTTTTCAGGAAGTATATATACAAAAAGAATGGCATGAACGGTTATAAATCATTCTTGACAATTTATACCGAATTATGTAATAATCCTTAGAATAAATATTTATATTATTATATTAAATATTTTTGGCCGTAAATAAAGCCGTCAATATGATTTAAGTATTGCAAATAAAATAATTATAAAATTAAAAGAGAGGGATATTAATATCCAAAAAAAATTCGATATCAATGAAGAAATTAAAGCTAAAGAAGTCCGCGTAGTTAATGATGAGGGCGGACAGTTGGGTATAATCGGTTTATCGGAAGCTATTAAACTTGCCAGAGAAAAATCTTTAGACCTGGTTGAAGTTTCAAAAAATTCTACGCCTCCGGTTTGCCGTATAATGGATTATGGAAAATTCAAATACGAGCAGAACAAAAAAGACCAGCTGGCAAAGAAGAAACAGGTTATTATTCATACTAAAGAAATAAAATTCAGGCCTAATACCGATGACCACGATTATAATTTTAAATTAAAGAATATTATTTCTTTTCTTAAAGAAGGAAATAAAGTTAAGTTGACCATTGCCTTCAAGGGCAGAGAGATAATTCATACTGACCTTGGCGTAAAGGTGCTGCAGAGGGTTATTGAAGATATTAAAGACATAGGGACGCCGGAATCTCCAATTAAGCCCGATGCGAAAAGGACATTCAGCGCAATAGTCGCTCCGTTGAAGAGTACGCCGCGTACCCAGACTAAGCCTAAGGATTAATTTGACTAATTATGTCAATAAGACTGCGTATGCAGCGCATTTTATGCAAATAATGGAATGCGTGTTGAAATTTAATATTTAAAAATAATATATTTAATAGAGGATATAAAAATGAAAAAAATAAAAATTAAAACCAGCAAGGGAGCAAAAAAAAGATTCAAAATTACCGGTACCGGTAAAGTCATGCACTATAAAGCCGGCAAAAGCCACATATTAACATCAAAAGCGCATAAAAGAAAAAAAAGATTAGCTAAGCAAGGGGTCGTCAACGCAGTCGATTCTTTAAATATAAAGAAATTAATACCTTATTTATAATTTATTATTAATTATTATAAGGATGGAGCTGCTTTACTATTCTATTGTACTGTTTTTTTAAGGTTCTGTTTTTTAAGCCTTCGGCTTTCACTGATGCAAGTAGGCAAGCAAGACAATGTAATGACGCATATTAAAATAAATAATAGCAGTAATTATTTAAAATATCTAAAATAAAACTAAATTTAATAATTAAAAATAAAGGAGGCGTCAAAATAAGATATTTTGTCACGGTATATAGTAAATATTAATTTGGATAAATAAAAATTCAATACTGATTATTTGTTATATATTGTCAAGAAATTTTATTTTACGATTTAGTAATGCCGAGAGTTAAAAGAGGAATTTCCGTAAGAAAGAGACATAAAAAAGTATTGAAACAGGCCAAAGGCTATTATGGCGCAAGGCACAGACTTTTTAAAACTGCTCAGGAGGCTGTCGATAAAGCTTTAAAATATTCATATAGGGATAGGAAAGTTAAAAAAAGACAATTCAGAGCGTTATGGATTGTGCGTATTAATTCCGAATGCAGAAAAAATGGAATTTCTTATTCCGTTTTTATGAATATGCTGAAGAAAAATGATATATTATTAAATAGAAAGGTTTTATCGGAACTTGCTTTGTCCGACCCTGCAGGATTTTCAGAAATTGTTAAAACCGCAGCTGCTCAGTCAAGATAATTTTTAAACTAAACAAGGCGGTTTTCATAAAATTTTATTTAAAAACTTTAAAATAGTCTAACTATAAATTTATATAAAATAAAAATAAACAATGTCTTTAACAAAATCGGAAATTTCTTCAAAAGTTCATGAAAAGGTTGGAATTTCTCATAACGATTCGCTTAAATATGTAAATTCTTTTTTTGAGATGGTTAAATCTGAAGCCGAAAGAACCGGATTGCTAAAATTTTCCGGTTTCGGAAATTTCGCGGTGAAAGAAAAGACTAAAAGAAAAGGCAGAAATCCCCAAAATGGCGAGGTAATGTACATAAGCGAAAGAAAGGTTCTTAAGTTTAAACCTTCTAATGTATTAAAAAATAAAGTAAATAGACAAAATGGATTGGAAGGATGAAAAGGAAAAAGTTTATTATAAGATTGGAGAGGTAGCCGATATTTTAAAGGTCGGAACTTATGTTATAAGATATTGGGAAACAGAATTCAAATTCATTAAGCCTTTAAAATTAAACAGTTCTCACAGGTTATATTCTAAAAAAGAGATAGAGAAACTTTTAGTCGTTAAAGATTTACTTTATGACAAAAAATTTACCGTTAAAGGTGCCAGAAATGCTTTAAAATCCGGTTTTTATAAATTAACCGGAACTGCTAATGCAGATGCCGTTAACGATGCCGCTGATTTATCTGATGTTTCAAAATGTTTGAACAATGCCGTATTGCAGGATAATCCGGCAACAATCGATTGTACTTCGGCAGATTGCGCGGAAAACAATAATATCATCGGCAATGCTCGCAGCAATAATAATACAGCTGCTGAGGATACTAATGCCGAATTTATTAATAAAAAACAGTCTGTTTACGCTGATGATACTGATTGCAGCGGCAAAGATAGAGCCGGAATCGAAAATTCAGGACGCATAGACGAAATTATCGAAGAGTTGAGAATAATTAAAAATATTTTATCCCAAAATATCCATAAATAAAAGATAAATTTAACATCTAACAATATTAATAATCTCTCTGCTGCCGATAGAAAGATTATCCTCAATTAATGAACATTCTTATTTCAAACGATGACGGAGTTTTTGCATCAGGAATAAATATATTGCTGGATGAATTTAAATCCTCCGGAAAAAATTTTAATACCGTCGTAGTAGCTCCGGATAGGGAAAGAAGCGGCAGTTCGCATTCTCTCACTCTTGACAGACCGTTGAGAGTTCATGAGATTAAATCCGGAATTTATTCAGTTGACGGTACTCCAACCGATGCCGTAAATATAGGCGTTAACTCAATATTAAAATATAAACCCGACCTTATTGTTTCCGGCATAAACTATGGCGGAAATATTTGCGACGATGTAACATATTCCGGTACGGTTTCCGCCGCTATGGAAGGCGCTATAATGGGTATAAAATCAATAGCTGTTTCCTTAGTCGTAAATAAAGGCGGCGGCTATCTTCTTAAAGACCCTGCTTTAGAAGACGATCTTGAGCTTTCTTTCAGAAAAGCCGCAAAATTTACAGTCAGTCTTGCCAATATAGTAGCAGCAATAGAACTTCCTAAATTTACTTTTTTGAATGTTAATATTCCGCAGACAATTATACAATCACCGGATTTTGAATATAAAATAACAAGGCAGGGCAAAAGATACTTTGAAGATTTTGTTGTAGAAAAAGAAGACCCGCGAGGCAGGAAATATTACTGGATAGGCGGTAAAAATATAAAGTTTGAAGATATTGAAAATAGTGATTACGAGGCAGTTCATGCAGGTTTTATTTCTATAACGCCTATTCAGATTGACCTGACAAATTATAACGCTATCGAAAAGTTTAAAAATATAGATTTTTCGTTTAAAGATTAATTAATCGGAAATAATTTATTATTTTAATTTTATATTTTTATTTATGGCAAATTATAAAAATTTGATTGAAAAAATGATTAATTCGTATATCGTATCTAAAGGTATTTGCGATGCAGATATTATAGGCGCGATAAGGTCTATTCCGCGTCATGTTTTTGTTGAAGAATCTTTTAGCGAATTGAGCTATAGCGATGCTCCGCTGCCGATAGGGCATAAACAGACAATATCCGGAATATATACGGCTGCATTGATGACTTCGGTTCTTGAACTCAATAAAGAACATAAAGTATTAGAAATAGGAACAGGCTCCGGTTACCAAACCGCAATCCTTTCAAATCTGGCATCGGAAGTTTATACAATAGAAAGAATCAGAGAGTTATCTTTAAAATCGCGGACAATCCTTGACGGTTTAAATTGTAAAAATATAACTTTTATAATCGGCGACGGCTCTATAGGTTTCAAGGAATATGCCCCTTATGACCGAATTATTGTTACCGCATGTTCTCCTGAAATACCTGAACCGCTGCTCGCTCAGCTGAAAGACGGCGGTATTATGGTAATGCCGCTTGAGCTTGACCGCAAACAGAATATTTATGTAATTAGGAAAAATAGCGGAAAGATAGAAAAAAAAATTATAGCGCCGGCAAATTTTGTAAAACTCATAGGTAAATCAGGTTTTGCAAGCTGATTTCATTATATTAATTATATTTAAAATTAAATACATTATATTAATTTTTTAATTCTAATTTTAATTGTATTGTAATAATTATTTTATCAAAAAAATAAGCAAGAAATTTCCCGCCTCTTAGGAGGGTACAGTTCATTAATATAATTAAACAAAATTAAAATTATAAAAATTAAAATAATAATAATTATATAAAATATTATGACAGACAATAATAATGATACAATATATTCTGAAGAACCCAAAACTGAGTATCAGGAGCTTAATAATAATAATATTTATACACAATATCTAAAAAATATTCATAAACACCCGCTTTTAACTAAGGATGAAGAATATGAACTCAGCATAAAGGCTCAGAACGGCGACAGAGAAGCCAGGGATTTGATGATACAGTCAAACCTCGGATTAGTAATTCAGGTTGCGAAAAGATTTCTTGGAAGGGGTATTCCATTTGAAGACTTAATAGAAGATGGAAATATCGGACTTATGAAAGCTGTTGAAAAATTTCAGCCGTCTAAAGGATTTAGATTTTCAACTTACGCTACATGGTGGATAAGGCAGGCGATAGAAAGAGCAATATTGAATTCTGCACGTCTTATCAGGATTCCCATACATATTTCCGAAAGTATGTTTAAAATTTCAAAAGCTTCAAAAAATTTGGAGAAGGAAAACGGTTATGAACCGAATACTGATGATATTGCAGAATATATAGGCATAAATTCCGATAAAGTCGAAAAAATTTACGGGTCTATCGCCAGTATAACATCGTTAGATTATTCGCTCTCGCAGAATGAAGACGACCAGAATATGTCTTTAAACAATGTTGTCAGAGAAGACGAGGAACGTACATCTCCCTATGAAATATTAAATAAAATCGAAACTATAAATTTATTAAACAACTGGCTTTTTTCATTAAAAGAAAACGAAAGAAAAATTATTACGCTGAGATACGGATTGAATTATGAAAAACCTATGACATTACACCAAATTGCCGGTATTTTTAATCTTACTAAAGAAAGAATAAGGCAGATAGAATCAAAAGCAATGGGTAAATTGCAAAAAATGGCTAAAGAATCAGGCGTGTTGGAAAAATAGCGGCTAAACAGCGCATAACTTTAAAGTTTTGTTAATAAAATGCAGGATACAGATATACTAAACAGCTATGAAATAAATAGCGCAGATGTTATTAAAGCCATTATAAAGTTTGAAAAAAAACCGATAAATCCCGATAACATTAATAAAATAAAAGTTATCGAAACTCACATTTCGTCAATCTATCTCACCCAAAAATTCGCATATAAACAAAAGAAAAAAGTTAATTTCGGATTTTTAGACTACACGTCTTTAGAAAAAAGAAAATTTTACTGCAGAAAAGAACTGTCGCTCAATAGAAGGTCGTGTGCCGGAATATACCTTGATATGCCTGAATTAAGGCTAAAGAATGACGGCAGTCTGCTGCTGGGATATAAAAAAGGAAAAATTATCGATTATTTGGTAAGGATGAAACGTGTTGCGGATGTTCAATTTTTAGACGCTATTCTTGCTAAAGATAAAGAAAAACGGGGTAAAAAACGATGCGGATTTGATGACAAAGGCGAGGATATTAATAATATTGACAATGTTAATGATATTGTTATTAACAGTAATACTGATATTAACATTGAAACTGAAACTAATGTTAATAATAATACCTATATTGATATTAAAACTGAAACCGATGCTGATATTTATACTGATATTGATAAAATTCTGCAAAAAACAGCTAAAAGGATTTATCTTTTTCATAAAAACGCAAATAGTTCAAAAAGAATTTCCATGTTCGGAAAGATTGATGTACTAAAAGAGAATTTTGACGATAATTATTCAGCCGTCTATAATTTTATCAGCGAAGAAAAAGAATTAAATTTTGATGCGTTAAACAATATAAATAATATAGATAACGCAGAAGATAAGATAAATAACATAAACAGCGCAAATAACACAAATAATACAAACAGCGCAAATAGTATCAATAAGATAAATAATGTAAACAATATAAATTATTTAAATGCTCTAAAAAAAATAAATAATCAGAATAATCAGAATAATCTTAAAAAACTGAATAATATTTTTTATGATTTTATAAATTCCGATGAATTTGCACAATATATAACATTAAGAATAAGCAAAGGGTTAGTTAAGGATTGTCACGGCGATTTAAGAATGGAACATATAGTTATCGGAAATATTTCTAAGAACAACGGCATATGCATTCTTGACTGCGTAGAATTCAGCGAAAAATTAAGGTTTCAGGATGTTTATTTAGATTTTGCCTTTCTGCTGATGGATATGGAGCACAGAGGATATTTTTATGAATCCGGTAAAATATTTGAATATTACAAAAATTATTTTAGCGCCGGTTTAATTAATCTGTTTCAGGAATATGAATTTAAAGTAATTTTAGCATATAAATTGTACAGGGCTCTTGTCAGATGCAAAATCGCTATTCTGCAAACACACGGTGAAAATAATAAGACAGAGCAAGGTAGCGCGGCTCAAATAACATCATACAAATATAATAAAAATAATAATAAAAATCATAAGACAGAAGAAAACAAAGAGAACAATGACAGCAAAGAAAACGTTGCGGATAAACTTAACGAAGCAGCAAATTATTTTAATTTAGCTATGTTTTATGCCGAGTTATTGGCAAAACCCGTTATTGTAATGAACGTAGGACTTCCGGGAAGCGGGAAAAGCGCACTCTCTTTTCTTTTAAGCCGATATTTAAATGCTTCATTGTTAACTTCCGATAAAATAAGAAAAGAATTATTTGCATCAAAAGACGTATATTTATATGACAAGTCTATAAGCCGGAGGGTTTACGAATATATATTCGAGGAATCCAAGAAAGCCGTCGAACTTAAAAAAAACGTTGTCATGGATGCAACATTTTTGGAAGCCGGGCATAGAAAAATATTTATTGATTATTTTACTAAAAAATACTGTAATTTTATTGTTATTTACTCTAAAATATATAAAGAAAATGAAAATATAATTATTGAGCGGCTTAAAAGCAGAAAGACAAAATCTGATTTTAAATCTGCAGAGTCGTCAGAGTCTTTCGAGTGCCCTGTTGACCGCAGCCTCCATACAGACTGTCAAACCGCAGGGAATTCTAAAACAGACGGCTTTGCCAAAGATTATTCAGAAGGGAATTCTAAATCAAATGATTTTACTAAAGATTATTCAGATGCAGATGAAGAAGTCTATTTGAGAATGAAGAAAACCCTTGACGAACCGGTTTCACAGTCTGGCGGCGCAGCTGTTTTAACGATAGACGCGTCTATTGAATTAAAAGACAGATATAACTGTGTATTAGCGCAATTACTTAAGATGCGGGGTTAATAGGAATTTAATCGGAATAAAATAAAATTAAATATAAATAGTGAGAAATTTGAAGAATATTTTTAAAAAAATAAATATAATAAGTGATGCGGCAGAAGAAAAGTCCAATGAAATTTTAGATTATTTAGGGTCATATAAATTTGAAATATGGCTTGTAATTTTATCAGTTATCGCTTTTTTTATCCATGAGCATCTTGCCGCTACTTTAAATCTTGGAAATGACGAGGCGCACTATTATGTATGGTCGCTTCATCCCTCAGCCGGTTATCTTGACGATGCCCCGCTTGTTGCATACTGTATTTATTTTTTTACGCATATTTTTGGTAAAAGCGAACTGACGGCGAGATTAACCGCTATTATATTTTCTTTTTTTGACGGTTTTTTAATATATTATTTTAGTGAACTATTATTTAAAGATAAACGAGCCGCTTTTTTTGCATTCTTGTTTTTTTTATGCTCCCCTATCTTTGGTCTTGTGCTCTCAGTGATGATTTTGCCTGATACCCCGCTGCTGTTCTTTTATCTGCTTTTTTTAATAAGTTTTTATATTGCGGTAAGCAAGACGGCGAATAATAACGATAGAATTGTTAA
Source organism: bacterium (assembly GCA_021825865.1). Classification (GTDB taxonomy): domain Bacteria; phylum SZUA-79; class SZUA-79; order Acidulodesulfobacterales; family Acidulodesulfobacteraceae; genus Acididesulfobacter. The sequence continues at coordinate 7,761 of JAKAFU010000020.1, read as the reverse complement.
TAATAAGATTGATGATAATAAGATTATTAATAATAATATTAATGATAAGATTAATAATCATAGCATCAAGGAAAATATCAAGTGGTGGCTCATAGCAGGTATTTTTCTTGGATTATCATTTTTAAGCAAATATACGGCTGCTTTAATACCGCCTTCCGCATTGCTGTATCTTTTATTTTCTAATAAGAACAGACACCTGCTGAAAACAATTTATCCATACTTTACTCTTATAATAGCCATTATTGTGTTTTCTCCTGTAATTTACTGGAATATAGAGCATAATTTCATTTCTTTTAAATTTCAGTTGTCGCACGGTTTTTCCAGTCCTGCTCCTAATGCCGTTTTATTTTTTCAAAACTGGCTTGAACAATTTGTTGCGATGAGTCCTTTGATATATATTATTTTATTTTTTGTTTTCATCTATTTCATTATTTACAATAAAAATATTTTCAATGAAAGCATATTGTATGCCTTAAGTATGTCAGTGCCTATACTTGTTTTTTTTATCGCAAACGGCTATGCTCACAGGATACTGTTTCACTGGCCTGACATCGGTTATTTAGCCGCTTTTCCGCTTGCAGGTTTTTTCGCAAGTTCCTTTATAAAACGTTATGAAAATTCTGCAAAGCCGCATAAGGGCGGCAATATCAACGGCACTCGCCGCATTGGCGGAGCTCAAGGCAATAATAAAAACATATTGGGAAGATTTAAACTTTATGCGTTTAAATCTTTTTTATATCTTTCTCTTTTTACCGGATTTTTCATGAGCATGGTTCTCTATTACCAGATTTATTATAATTTTATACCTGTCGCAAAAATAATAAGCTATGTAGATAAAGAACATAAATTGCATAAAGGCGGTATCTTTAAACTGATTCCGCACATACCCGGCAAAGCTAAAACAGCAAATATTACGGATGATTTGTTCGGATGGACGGCTTCCGCAAAAGACCTTAAAATTGTATATTCAGGATATAAAAACAAATATCATTCTCTATTTTTGCTCACACATCACTATGCTATAAGCGACGAACTTGTTTTTTACGGGAATTTTAAACCTGCTTTTAATAAGAAAGCGAATATATATAATATTTCAGGTTTTTTAAATCAGTATGATATATGGCAGAACAAAAGCAAGATTTTAGGATTGAACGGCAAAGACGCTATGTTTGTTATGGATAATAAATATATGCTCAACCCTGTTTCGACTTATTTAAAATATTTTAAATCCATTGTATTTATCGGAAGACTTGATATTTATCGTAAATTTATGCCGGTCAGGGAATTTTATATTTATCTCATGAAGGATTTTGACGCAAAATATGCGCTTAGGCATCTGTCTAAAAGATTATACTGACAAATTATACTGAAAAAATAATATCATTCTTTAATTAAATTTCTCTGCTCAACGATGAAAATATTGACGGTTATTCCGACATATAACGAAAAAGATAATATAGAAAAAATGATAAATGCCGTTTTGTCTTTATCATTTGAAAATGCGGCGAAAAGCAATTTTTCAGCCGATACGGAAAATTACAGGGACAAAGACAAGGATAGCGGCAGGAATAGCGGCAATGATAATGTATCAATAAATCTCCTGATTATTGATGATAATTCTCCGGACGGGACGGCGGAAATCATTTTAGATTTAAAAAATAAAAAAAAAGACGGGAAATATGTTTTTGCGGACAGGCTGTTTTTGCTCAAACGACCGTCAAAATTAGGCTTAGGGACGGCTTACGTACAGGGCTTCAAATTTGCGGCTGATAATGATTACGATTATGTAATAACAATGGACTGCGATTTTTCCCATGACCCTGAAGAAATAAAAAAATTTATTGAAACAATAGGAAATGAAAAATGCGGTATGGTTGTAGGTTCACGCTATAAAGACGGTATAAGGATTATTAACTGGAAAATGAGCAGGCTTTTGATTTCTTATTTCGCCAATATATACGCTAAATTTATTACAGGCTCGGATATAACCGATTTGACCGGAGGATTTAACGCATATAGCGCGGAATGTCTTAAGAAAATAAATTTGAAAGGCATAAAATCTAAAGGCTACGCTTTTCAGATAGAAATGAAATACAGAATTATAAAACAGAAATGTGCATATAAAGAAATACCTATAATTTTTTATGAAAGAACATTCGGCAAATCTAAAATGTCTAAGTCTATTATCTTTGAAGCATTTTTTACTGTATTAAAACTCAGACTGGGAATATATAAATAAACATAATATATATAAGTATATATTATATAAATAAATTTAATTTTTAAATTATAGGCATCTGTTTCTAAATTAATTATTTCTGTAATTAATTATATGCGTCTATCTCTAAATTAATTAAACATATACATATATTATATAGATAGATTAAGTTTTCCATATTTCGTAAGTTATCGGCATCTGTTCCTGATTAATAAGTTTCTAATTAATTATAGGTGTCCATCATTGATTAACGTATATATTTATATATATACAGCATTAAATTATTGACATAAAAAAATTGATGTTTTATAATTACAAAATAAATCAGATATAACATTAAACAGCCAGACGAACAAATAAAATCAACATAGATTAAATCAATATAAATTAAGTTAATATAAATCAAATCAATATAAATTTAATCAATATAACTTGAGTTAATATACATCAAATAAATGTAAGTTAAGTTAATATACATCAAATAAATGTAAATATAAATTAAACCGAAAAAACAATGAAAAACATAAAAAATCCTGAAGAGTTAAAAAGTTATATCCGCGAAGTACCTGATTTTCCTAAAAAAGGAATTAATTTTTATGATATAACTACTTTACTTGCGCATTCCAAGGCTTTCAATTATACGATTGATATGCTTGCAAACCGTTATATAGGCGAATCGATAGACTATATTGTTTCCGTCGAGGCCAGAGGTTTCGTTTTCGGTTCGGCGCTTGCCTATAAACTTGGCTGCGGCGTTATACTTGTAAGAAAACCCGGTAAACTTCCGGCAGAGTGCAATGCCATGAGTTATGACCTTGAATACGGCAGCGCAACGCTCGAAATTCATAAAGACGCTCTTAAAGAAAACGACAGGGTTGTCATAGCGGACGATGTTCTTGCAACAGGGGGTACCGCTGCCGCCGTTGCCGGACTTATATCTGAATTTAAAGCAGAAGTAGTAGAGACTGCTTTTCTGGCAGAATTAACTTTCTTAAACGGCAGAGAAAAATTAAAACCGTACGGGGTATTTTCTTTGATATCGTATTAGTCCGTACTGATTTAATATAATAACTGCTAATCTAATATATATAATATGTATAACATAGCTATAATATTAGTTTAATAATTAAATAATAATCGAAATCAATAAATTAATTTAAATAAAATACATTGCGGATTTTTATCCGTTTATTTTTAAGGGGGAAACATGAAAAAAGGAATTACAGTCGTATTTATTGTTTTAGTAATAGTTTTCGGTTATATTACCGTTCATGCTTTAACTGCTCCGGTTAAATTAAGCGCCGCTCAGTTAGGAGGCGAGCTTATCCATTCTCATAAACCCGGTATTGATTGCTTTGCATGCCACACGATAGACGGCAAAGGCGGCAACGTCGGACCTAATCTTTCAAAGGAAGGTCTTGCAAAACATTCTATTAAATGGATTGAAACACAGATAGCTACGCCCGGAAAACATTTTAAATCCGGTTCTATGGTAAAAATAAACGGTAAAACCTTTATGGCTATTATGCCTGACCATAAAATGCTTAACAAAAAAGAATTGTTTGAACTTGCTTCGTATTTAGATTCTTTAAAATAATAGGCAATGAATAAGTAAGCAATAAGTTGAATAGAAGCAAACTGGTAACAATAAATTAGCAATAAAGAAAAATACAAGGTTTGCATAAATTTTATAATATAAATGAGGGACAAACTTTAATTTGCCCCTCATTTTTTTCAATAATACTTGACTAATTTAGTAATGTATGTTTTACTAATAATTATAAAGGAATAAATAAATAAAGTAATTAAAAGTAATTAAAAGTAATTAAAAGTAATTAAAAGTAATTAAAAGTAATTAAAAGTAATTAAAAGTAATTAAAATAAATAAATTAAAATAAAGCAATGTATTGATATATTTTTTTACTTGATTGTTACTTGTCATTATGGAGGTAAAATTGAAAACTATAAATTTTGACCATTTTGCTGCAACAAAAATGAGACCGGAAGTAAAGTCGGCTATGGAGCCTTTTTTTATAGAGGAGTACGGAAATGCTCAGAGCATACATAATCTCGGCGATGCGCCCAGAGAGGCGTTAGATAAAGCCCGCGTTCAGGCTGCTTCGTTGTTTAACTGCGCTTCTAACGAAGTTATATTTACTTCAAGCGGTTCGGAATCTAACAATCTGGCTATAAAAGGCGCCGCTTTTGCGCGTATGGCTCAAGGCAAACACATAATTGTTTCCGGCATAGAACATTTCAGCGTCTTAAACGCCGTTAAATCGCTTACAAAGCTCGGATTTGAGTTTACGGCTCTTCCGGTTGACAAGGACGGTTTTGTGAATCCCGACGACGTTAAAAACGCTATGAGGAAAGATACAATCTTAGTCAGCATAACACACGCTTCTAACGAAATAGGCACTATACAGAATATAAAAGAAATATCCGAGATAGTTCACGGATTTGGCAGCGGAGCATATATGCATACCGACGCTAATACTTCGTGCGGATTTATAGAAACCGACGTCAAAGAGCTAGGCGTCGATATGCTGTCGGCAGCTCCACACAGATTTTACGGTCCTAAAGGAGCCGGTTTATTTTATCTGAAAAAAGGTACGCGCATAATGCCTCTGATAGACGGAGGAGTGCAGGAATTCGGAAGGAGGGCCGGAACGGAAAATGTTGCGGCAATAGCCGGAGCAGGCGCAGCGTGCGAGCTCGCAAAAAATGAATTAAATAAAAGACGCGAATATCTTCTGCCTATTCAAAAACACATCATAGACACCGTTTTATCGTCGATTGACGAGGTGTATCTCAACGGCAGCAGGACGAACAGGCTTCCGAATAATATAAATTTTGTCATAAAATATATAGAAGGAGAATCTATCCTCATGTGGCTTAACAACAGCGGTATAATGGTCGCGAGCGGGTCTGCCTGCACTTCTAAAATACTTAAATCTTCCCATGTATTGACGGCGATAGGCGTCGATGCCGCATTAGCGCAGGGTTCGCTGCTTATATCGCTGGGAGAAGACAATACTATGGAAGACGCTAGGTATTTTACGGAGCAGCTGCCTCCCATAGTTCAGAAATTAAGAGAAATGTCGCCGCTGTATGAAGAAGCTAAAAGCGGTAAATAGAAATTAAATTAAATTAAAGCTTCGTCTCAATCTTATATATATTAAAGTGCATACATTAAAGTATTGTATCTGTATTGAAGCATTAAATTAAAATAAGTAAAAAAAGATAAAAAAATTAAATAAAGCAATAAAAATTAAATATAATACGCAGTATAAAAAGATATAAGTATAAAAGATATAACTATAAAAGATTAAGTTGTAATAATTTAAATATAATTAATCAAATAACATATGAAAAAATAAGGAGAAATTAATATGCCTGTATATTCTGAAAAAGTAATGGATCACTTTCAGCATCCAAGAAATGTAGGTGAAATAACGGACGCCGACGGGATAGGCGAATTAGGAAATCCCACTTGCGGCGATATAATGAAAATTTATATTAAAGTAAAAGACGATAAAATTGAAGACGTAAAATTTAAAACATTCGGATGCGGCGCAGCCGTTGCAACAAGTTCTATGGTTACGGAGCTGGTTAAGGGCAAGACGCTCGAAGAAGCCGAAAAAATATCAAATGCCGCCGTAGCGGAGGCTCTTGACGGACTGCCTCCGGTTAAGATGCACTGTTCCAATTTAGCCGCCGATGCGCTTCATCTTGCAATCGAAGATTACAAATCGGTAAAAGCCGGCAAAGGTCATATTGCCAAGGTTGAGACCTGCGACCATGAGCATGAGGGCTTAGACGAGCTGGAGCATGCCTGATTTGACAATTATATAATTTAGAATTATATAATATATACTATTATGTTGAATACGTATGCTATATACTATACTGTATTATTATATAGATACGGCATAGACATATATCTATAGTATTATATAGTATTATATAAATATGACATATATTTATATGCAGCCGCATTTTATAATGAAATAAATTATAAATTATATCTTTTTCGGATATCTAAGACGAATATCCGAAAAAGATATTCTGAATTTGTTTTAATTTAATTTACAATTTTTCATTGAAGACAAATTATGAATTACGATTATGAATTAGATACATTCGGATTGAGCTGTCCGGTTCCTATAATGAAAGTAGCGGAAGAATTTAAAAAGATTCCGGACGGCTCAGTTTTAAAAGTTACGGCTTCAGACGAGGGCATAATAGAAGATTTAAAAAGCTACTGTAAAAAAACAGGTCACGAATTCCTTTCCTATGATGTAGCCGAACCGGAATACACCGTTTACGTGAAAAAATAAAAAAATAATAAAAAAATATAAATATTATCAAATAGATATCAGAAAATTGCTAAAATGGCAGTAAATTAATATTGACAATATAATAGCTTTGCGATATATATTATATATGAAATATATTCGCACGACCGAATAATCGCATATTAGATTGTTTGTGCCCCATATTTTATGATATAGATTGCTATTTCAAGTATAAAATAGAATATATATAAATTAATTAAAGCGAAAAGATTTAATATTGACATCGGTATTAATTTGCGATATAAATATAATCTGTGAATTTAACTGTATTCAATGAAAGATAATTTATTTTATTTAATATTTTATTTAAATAGCATATAACATATTTACAAATAGAAATTAAGTGATATAATGTTTTTAAAAGCTCGTTTTATGTATATGTTAATATAATTTTATATACCGAGATTTTATATCGGAGGTGAAAATATTAATAAATCGCAGGTATGTTTAAAAATGCTCTGGCATACAACTAAAGGTTATTTAATTCTTATTTATTAACTGTTTTTATATTTATTAAACGTTTTAAAATTAAATTTAATCATTAATTAAAAGAGAGGAGAATTATGAAAAAGCAACTTACAGTGTTTTTGATTGCTTTGTTTGTGCTGGGGGTTTCTTTCGCAATCGTCCCTAAGAAAGCAAACGCAATCCCTGCTTTTGCGCAAAAGTATCATTTTTCATGCGCAGTCTGTCACACAGTATTTCCAAATTTAAACCCGTTCGGAAGAGCATTCTGGAGAAACGGTTTCAGACTTCCCGGCACCAACGGAACGCCTGCAGACGCAACACAGATCACAAAGGGTCTGTCATTGCCGAATCCATGGCCTGTGCCTATCATGATTGAGGCAAACATTGCCTATCTGCATCAGGGAAATGAGGCTCTTAGTAGCCAAACTGACACTTTCTACAACAAATTAGGTATAGTTGCCGGCGGAGCTTTTAAAATCTATTCGCCGTTATCAAATTCTATATCTTTTTATGTGCATACCGGAGCAACAAACGGTAGCGCTATAAAAAATAACCAGGTCTGGGCATCTCTTAACGGTTTAGGCTCAGGTTTCGGTATAGCTCCGCATTTGCTTAACCTTAAAATGGGTGTCGTCACAACTGCAAGCCCATATTTCTATAGACAGATGATGGATTGGAATTCGGTCGGTCCGGTAGCTAACGGTCAAGGTTTAAATA
>JAKAFU010000019.1 GCA_021825865.1 bacterium | reverse complement strand
TTATTTTTATCTGCAAAATCTAATATCAGCCGCATTGATGAAGAAAAACCCGGCTCTAACGCGCTTCCTTGAACAGAGGCAAGCGACGACAGCGCGCTTTCAACTTCGTTTAGTATGTTATTTGTATCCGCGCCGACTTTTTTAAATAAAGAAACCGCCATGCTATCGTCATAAGTCAGAATAGCAAACAGCAGATGCAGGTCGGTAACTTCCGGATTTTTTGCTTCTTTTGCCTTATTTATCGTTAATTCAATAACTTCTTGCGATTTTATAGTAAAATTATCTAATCTCATTTATGGTACTCCCTGTAATATATCATTGCAATATAGTATCTGATATTTTATTTATTTCTCGTTTTTATTTTTCATTAACATAAAACATTTTTAAGTCGTACAGTATATTGAGCATTAGTTTTGATTCGTTTTCATCAAGGTTGCCTTTTGTTTTGTTAAAAAGCATGTCAAGCGTATCAATTAAATATCTTGCTGTTTTTAAATCTTTTTCATATTTTCCGGTCATAGGATTAGGCATCTTTCCAAGGTAAAATAAAGCCTGAGCGTTAAGGGAATAAACGAAAGTCGAAAAATCAGCCGTAAGTTCTTCAATATTGCTGTCATTTTGAGCGGCGCCGGCGTTGACTGAACCCTTTTCTTTGCCGCCTATTATTTCGTTTTCTTCGAATGTACTTGTATGCGAAAAATTTTGCGTATTATCATGCAATTCTGTCTTTATTTCAGAACCTGCAGTTTTTTTTCCTTCACGCGCTCCGCCATTGGCGGCAGATTCCGATGTTTTATTTGACTCTTTGGCAGATTCGGTTGATTTAACAGATTCTGCAGATTCAGTTTTCTGTTTGCTGCCGCCGCCTGTCATACCGTCTTTTGAAAATAACCTTTTATCCACGACTTTAAAACTTTTTTCTTCAGAATTAAAATCCTCATTTTTACCGATGTCTTTAACATTATTTTTATTATTATCATCTGCATTATTTTCAAACATAATCAGGCTCCCCTTCAAGTGCTTCTTTGATTATCTCATTTTTTTTATTATTTTTATTATTATTCTTATCAGATTTTCCGTTTTTATAATTTTTATCGGCTTCAACGCTAACCTCGCCGTCTTTTAATTCGGCGATAAATCTCTCTCCGTCGTTCCATTTTAATGTAATTGGAACTTTTATTACGTCATCTATCTTTCTTTTCAAAAATCTTGCTCCGTATTTGGCGCTGAAACCGAGTTCGACAAGTTTGTCAAGAGCATCCTCTTCTACAATTAATGATTTGCCGTAACCTGCCATACTTTTATTAATGCTTTCTAAATGCAGCAATGCAATTTTCTTAACCTCATCTTTTGTGAGCGGAGAGAAAATTACAATATCGTCTATTCTGTTAATAAACTCAGGAGAAAAATTGTTTTCCACTTCTTTATTGATTGTAGATTTTATAGACTTAATAACATCGGTGGATTCAATAAAACCTAGCGGTTTTGTAAATTTTGAAAATTCATGCGAACCGAGATTTGAAGTCATTATAATTATAGAATCTGAAAAATATACTCTTTTTCCTCTGCCGTCTGTTAAAAATCCTTCGTCAAAAACCTGCAAAAATAGATTAAAAACCATATCGCTTGCTTTTTCTATTTCATCCAGCAAAATTACGGAAAAAGGATTATCCTTTACCTGATTTGAAAGAATGCCTCCTCTTGTAGAACCCACTATTCCTCTCGGCATACCTATCAGCTTATCTACCGCCAGCGAACCGTCTTTATATTCGGACATATCAATCCTTATTAAATTTTTTGGAGAACCGAACATATATTCTGCAAGAGCTTTTGCGGTTTCAGTCTTGCCCACGCCGGTCGGGCCTAAAAAAAGCAGCACCGCATCGGGTTTATCATAATTGCTCTTCAGAGGTCCTTTATTCAGCCTTATATGTTTGGCAAGAGATTTAATCCCTTCGGTTTGTCCGATTACTCTTTTAGAGAAAAAATCTTCCATATCCTGAAATCTTTCAAGAACGTCGCGTTTAATTAAATCAACCGGTATATTCGTCTCTTGCGACACAACCTGATAAATATTTTCTTTTCTTACTATTTTATCTTCGGAATATATTTCAGCTTTGACACATCCGGTATCTAACCAGCCGATTACCTTATCCGGAAGTCTCAACGACCTGCTGTATCTTGAAGAAAGATTAAGCGATTCGTCAATTGCTTCTTTTGATATTTCAACGTTATAGGTATCTTCAAATCTTCTTTTTAATCCGTACATAATTCTTTTGGCGCTTTCGAGCGACGGTTCTTTAACGTGGACTAATCTGAATCTCCTCGCAAGAGCTTCGTCTTCGGCAATAACTTCTTTATATTCGGATAAAGTCGTTGCTCCTATCATCTGAACATCGCCGCGGGCAAGCGAAGACTTTAAAATATTAGCTGCATCGCTGGGAACGCCTATTGCAGAACCGGCTCCTATAATTGAATGAACCTCGTCTACAAAAAGAATAATATTTTTTCTTGATTTTATCTCATTTATTATTTTTTCCATCCTGTCTTCAAACATACCTCTAAAAACAGTGCCGGCTATAAGAGAATTCATCTGAAGGTTAACAATAACTTTATTCCTGAGTCTAGGCGGAACGTTATAAGGCTCAAGCTCAATCTTTCTGGCTAATCCCTCTACTATAGCCGTTTTACCGACACCGGGTTCGCCTACTATCATAACTGAATTAGACCTGTCTATATGGCATAATATCTCCATAACTTTGGTAATTTCAGCATCCCTGTCAAAAACTAACGGCAGTTTATCCATGACAGCCAGTTTGCTTAAATTGGTAGCATGCTGTCTTAAAGTGTAAGGAAGGTCATATTTCCTTCTATTTTCATCGCTTCTATTTTTTCTTTCCCTGATTTTTTGAAATACTTTATCGGCTATAACAACCGAATCAATGCCTATGCTGCTAAAAACTTTCGCAATTACCGAATTCGATTCCTGAAACATTACCATAAGAAAATCGGTAGAGTCTATCATATTTCTTCCCGAGCTCTGAGCGTAATCGTAAGCGCTTTTGAAAATATTTCTGGTCTGAAGCGGTATTTTAAGACCTTCTCCTATATACTGCTCCTGAGACATCATATAATCGTTTAATAATTTCAAAAGCTTTTTTTTATCTATCTTAAGGTCTTCAAATATATCGTTCATCAAATCTTCGTCAACTATTGTAAGAGCATAAAATATATGTTCTAAACCAAGATAGTAATGCTTTCTTTTTTTTGATTCTTCTATAGATATAGTAAGAACTCTGAATCCGCTTTCAGAGAGTTTGTCTTCGTAATTGTCTATGTTAAACATAATATGTACCGCCTATTTTAAAATTTTAGTAGTTTGTATTAAATTTTAATATTTTAATAAAAGATATCAATTCATTAAATTTTTTAATTTAGATAATTTAATTTACATAAGTTAAGCTGCATGGTTTAGTTTATTTTATACGGTTTAATTTTCATAATTTATATTGCCTGTCTTCCGGTATAAAATTATATTAATAAATTTTTATTCTTTTTGTAATTAATATCAATATTTTTCGGCATAAATTATATTAATAAATTTTTATTCTTTTGGAATTGATATCAATATTTTTTGGAATAACTATCTCCAGCACCCCATCTTTAAACGATGCAGCTATACTCTCCGCCTTTATATTTTTAGGTAAATAAAATGCCCGCTTAAAAAAACCGTACGAACGCTCCATTCTTTGATAATTTTCTTCTTCCTGAGTTCTGCATTTAGTTCTTATTCCGTTAATTTGAATGAAACCGTCGCCCAATTCTATATTGAGATTCTCTTTTTTTACGCCTGATAATTCTACCTGAATAACTATTGTTTTTGCAGACTCGTACATATCGGCAAACGGTTTAAAACAATATGAATCATCATCGTATTTTTTATTTTTGTCATTGATAATAAATCTTAAATCGCTATTGTTTTGTTTTTCGAAGTTCATTTTCAAACACCTCTTAATTCAAATGATTTACATGTAATGCCCGCTCGTTTAATATATTTTATTATAACAAATAAAAGCTGAAAAACCAAATTTTTATCTTTAAATTTTAATGATTGTGGTATAATATTTTAAAATTAGAAAAAAATTAAAAAAATAAATATAAAAATTGGCTGAAGTATTCTAAAAGTATTAAAATATCAGGACATATTTAAATTTTTTTCAATTATTATAAAATATATAAAAAGATTAAAAATAGCATAATTGATTTAAATCTGTTTCAATTGTTGCAAAATATATACAAATACAAATATTAAAAGGACAGGTCTATAATGCAGAGTAGAAATGTTAACAGGTTTTCATATTTTATATCCCGCTTCAATCGTGAATTTTTTAATATATATAACATTAACGTTCTCCGAAACAATATTCTCCGAAATTTAATTTTTACGGTTATTTTTTTATTTACTTTTTTATTTTTATCCGGACTGTTTATAGAAAATATTTATGCATTCAGTGTTAAAGCCAATACGTTTGTCGTCGTTCCAAAAAAAAATTATCAGCTTATACAAACTATAGGCATAAAAAAAGATTTGGCTATTGCGCTTAAAAAAACCGTCGCTCTGCTTATAGGCAAAAATATATCAGATAACAAAAAAAATAAAATAATTCTGAGCAAAGCTATATATTCCAGATCTAATAAATTTATTTATTCTTTTAAGATTGTAAAATCAAAAATTTATTTGAATCTTTTTTATATAAATCTTGTATGTAATATCAATATAAATTATTTAAAAAAAGAACTCGCAAAATTAGGTTTTAAATTACAAAAAATTAATAATAAAAATAAAATTATATACAATACTTACAGATTAAGATTTACGGGCCGCTTTAAATATGCATATGCCGACAAATTTATGCAGATGATGATAAAATCTTCACCGGATTTAAAAAATATATATGTATCTTCATTTTCCAATGATTATGTAGGCATAAAAATTAAGTATGCAGGCGGCATTTTAAATCTTTTAAGAAATATAAAATTAAAACTCTCTACATTTCTTAAATATAAAGAATATATAGACAAAAATAATATTATTTATATTAACATTAAAAAACGGCAAAACATTAAACCTTAAATTAATAAATTAGAATAAATTATGGATAAATTGGATTGATAGCAGTTTGCTTAATGCTCAATTCAGTCATAGCTGTTGCATACTCCCCATTGCTAAAGCAAGGATGGGCTTCGCCGTACTTCGTTTCCGGTATCGGCGGCAAATGCGGACAATGTCCATGTAATATAAATATTACATGCATTATCTAAGTTTTATCTCAGAGCCTGAAAAATTGAATCCTTAAGCAAATTCAAATTAATACCTTTTTTAGCCGATACCGGTACAACTATACCACCTGTGATTTGTTCAAATTTATTTTTTAGATAATCTGCCTGTTCTCGCGGTATAAGGTCTACTTTATTTAATGCGGTTATGATTTTATTTTCTCCGGCACCTATTTTTTCTAAAATCTTAATAACCTCCTCGGCTTTTGCAATTGCTCCATTTTGTGAGGGGTCAACGACATGAACTAAAAGCGAAGAGAATACCGCTTCTTCCAAAGTAGATTTGAACGATTCTATTAACAATAGCGGTAAATTTTGTATAAAACCTACAGTATCGGATATAATAACTTTTTTGTTCCCGTTTTTATCATGCATCGCCTCCATCTTTGTGCCGAGAGTGGCAAAGAGTTTATCTTCGCCATGTGCTTTAGAATGTGTCAGCGCTTGCAAAAGCGTAGTTTTTCCAGAGTTAGTATAACCCGCAAGCGTAACGGTGTCCAACCTTTGTTTTCCTCTCTTAAGTCTCTGCAAAGAACGAGTTTTTTTGGCAAGCTCAAGTTTATCTTTAATATGTTTTATTTTAAGTCTGATTTTTCTTCTATCTGTTTCTAATTTAGTTTCTCCCGGACCCCGCGTTCCTATACCCGCCCCTGTTCTTGAAAGCATATCGGCGCTTCCTTTAAGTCTGGGCAAAATATATTGCAACAAAGCCAGCTCAACCTGCAATTTGCCTTCAGCCGTTTTGGCGCGGGTTGCAAATATATCAAGAATAATCCTCGTTCTGTCTAAAACATTTACTTCAAAAAAATCGGATAAATTTCTTTCTTGAGCAGGCGAAAGATCGGCATCAAATAAAACTATGTCTGCATCGTTAGACTGTATTATCTCTTTCAATTCGTCAGCCATACCTTTTGTTATGTAATAAGCAGGATTAATCGTTTTAACATTTTTTAAAACCTGCCCTATATTTACTGCCCCGGCAGTTTTTGAAAGCATACCGAGCTCTTCCAGCGAATCTAAACTTAATTCTTTTTTCCCCGTGTTAATTCCGACCAAAAACGCTTTTTCCATATAATAATTCTGACTAAAAAGTTAAGTTATATACGGTTATATTAAGTCATGCCAAAAAAATATCTATATTTTTCTTAATAATACTTAATCTTTCACCTTCATTTACAGTTTCAATAAAAACAGCATTCATTGATTTTTTAAACCACGTTATCTGTCTTTTTGCATATTGCATTGTTGCTTTAACTATTTCAGAATAAAGTTCGTTTTTAGACGGTATAACGCCGTTTAAATACATCAGCGTTTCTTTATATCCTATAGAATTAAACGGTTTTAAATCAGAACTGTAGCCCATATTAAGAATTTTTTCCGTTTCCTCTATTAAACCGTGATGTATTATATTTTTTGTCCGCTCTTCAATTCTTTTTCTTAAAATTTCTCTGTTCGGTATAAAAATAATATTTATAAAATCATAAGCCGGTTCTTTAAAAGGATTTAAATTAATAAAATACGACAGCGGTTTACCGGTATGGTAAAAAACTTCCATCGCCCTAATTATTCTGCTCTTATCGTTAGAAGAAATTTTCATGGCATATTCAGGGTCAACTTCTCTTAATTTTTCATAAAGTTTCTGCGTGCCTTCTTTTTTAATTGACTCGGATAGCTTTTTTCTGATTTCGCCGCCGGAGAACGCAGGGATAGGCGATAATCCATAAATTAAAGCTCTTGTATATAACCCTGTTCCACCTGCAAATAACGGCAGGCCGCCGTTATTTATAATGTTTAAAATCGCCGACGAAGCGTCGTTAGAAAAATCAAAAGCATTATAACTTTCATCTGGAAATTTTATATCGATAAGATGGTGCTTTACCGTTAAAGTATTTGACTTCTCAGGTTTAGCGCTGCCTATGTCAAAATATTTATAAAAACACAGCGAATCATAATTTACAACCTCCAAAGGATAAATTTGCGCTAAACTCATAGAAGAACCTGTCTTACCGGAGCACGTCGGACCTCCTAAAATAACTATTTTTTGTTTTTTGCTGTTATCCATTAAAAAATTAATTCGAATTCTTAATATTTAAAATGCAACATCTTCAATTTTTTGCAATCTTTTAAGTTCTTCCATTTCCGATGCAAAAGAACTGTCGGTTCTGCCCATAAGAAGATAGGCAAATTTTTTGCCTTTTTCGACGCCCGGCTGGTCAAAAGGATTAATTTCAAGCAAATTTCCGAGCACAGGTACCATTTCCATGCAGATAAAAGAGAGTTCGCCCATTGTAAATTCATTGATTTTGTCTACCGTAATCCTGAAGGACGGTCTGCCCTTCATCGCAAGCGCCAGCTCAACGCCGCTCAGTTCATTCAATAGTAATTCCGAAAGTTTTTTACCGTTTAGATAAGCATACTTTTCAAAACCTTTAGAATTAATATTATAATCAAATCCATAATCTTTAAGACATATAAAACATGACAGTTTGTCTTGCGGTCCGTCCATATAAAGCTGCAATTGCGAGTGCTGGTCTGTTGCTCCCGTCGCTTTTACAGGCGTGGGCGACTTTAAATCCTTACCGAGACTTTCCGCGAATAATTGTCTAAACCATCTTCCAAATTCATTCAGATAATCGCCATACGTATCAATAAGAAACATATTACGTTTTCTTTGAGTATAGTAAAGATATATTATAGATGCAGCGGTATAAACCGGATTAGCATCTAAAGGTTCTTTAGCCAGTATATTGTTTCTGGCGGAAATTACGCCGTTTAAAAATTCATCGATGTCTAAACCCATACAGTAAGCCGGAAATAAGCTCCCTGCGGTAATTATCGAATATCTGCCGCCAACATTCGCAGCAATATCCAGAACTGAAATATTATTTTCATCGGCAAAATTTCTTAAAAAACCGCTTTTTTTATCGGTTATAAAAATCATATGCTCTTTATAACCGTCTTTAAATTTATTTTCCAACTTTTCTTTTATAATAAAAAATTGGGATACTACTTCTATAGTACTGCCGGACTTTGAAACAAAACAGAATAAAGTTTCATCAAGGTTTAATTTTTCAATATTATTACTTAAATAGGCAGGGTCAATATTTTCAGAAAATAATACCTTCATTTTTTTATTTACGGTCTTATCTATTGTCTGCTTCAAAGCGTTCTGAAGAAAAATAGCCCCAAGGGAAGAGCCGCCCATTCCGAACACAAATAATGTTTTTATACCGTCTGAAAAAAATTTCTCCGCCATATTTTTAATGTCTTTAACCACCTGCCTGTCTTCAGGAACATCATATAGACCGATAACCCCGTCTTTTCTTAATTTTTCTAAATTTCCTTTAGCATCGGTCAATTTGCCTTTTAATAATTTAATATCGCCATATGAAATACCTCCCTCTCCAATCGCAGGCGTCAAAGCAAACTTGAAATTAAATTCTACCATGCAAACCTCCTCCCGTAAATAAAGTTATTAATTAGATTCAGTTAATTTCTTTTTTTTATGAACTAGCCGATATCACGCTTATTTGACATATTCCCCATGCCTAAAGACAGGGGATGAAATTCGCCGTACTTCGTTTCCGGTATCGTCGGCAGATGCGGACAATATCCGTCTGACTTTGCCTGCCATAAGAGAAAGTATTCCTTCTCTTAATACTCGTAAATATGGTTAACTAGTACATTTAATTTAATTATATTTTAATATTATATTCAGTTTTTATATATTCAATTTCTTCTTCCCTGCTTTTGATTATGCCGTCAATTTTTAAAAGCTTTAACCTGTTTAAAATTTTGCCGATCTCCTGTCCTTCTTTAAAACCCAGCTTTTTTAAGTCTTCTCCTGAAATATCTAGCTTAACATTAATAATTTCAAAAAGATAAATCTTTAAATATTGAGCAATTCTATTAATATCGCTATCACCCTTATTATTATATCTCATTATAAAAAAAATAATCGAATATAAACTGAAAGGTTTCAGAGCTAAATATAGTCTGCTTTTAAAATTTGCACTGCTTTCTGCATGAATATTGATATTCGCATTATTTATATCTGTCTTACTTATATTTATATTATTTATATTACTTGTATCTATTTTATTTATATCGGGTATATTATTTATTTCTATATTGTCAATAATGCGGATAACCTTTTTAACAGATTTGATTTCCGCTTTTATTAATAAAAATAATTTTTTTATATTTTCGCCAAAGTTTAATCTTTCAAGAATAGAAAGTATTTTTTCATCTTTTAATCTGCTCAAGAATTCCATTAAATACAATAATTCTATATTTATTTTTATTGTGTTCAAATTTTTAATCTTCGTATCATTTATTTTAATTGTATTAATTTTTTCTTTATTTGACTGATAAAAATTGCGTATCTTTTCAAAATTTCTTTTATTGCCGGATGTAAATTTTAAGTCTTTATCAATGCTTTTCAGTACGCCAAGCCTTTCAAGCCTTAAAAAATAAATTTCAGGACGGCTTTCTTGAAAAATTAAATTAAATTCATTGCTTACTCTCTTTCCTGAGATATTATCAATTACCCCTTTTGACAGGGCGTCTATTAATAATTTTTTAGTGTTTTTTTCAATCCTGAATCCTAATCTTTTTTCAAATCTCACAGCTCTGAAGATTCTAGTAGGGTCGTCTATAAAACTTAAATCGTGCAGCACCCTGATTTTTTTACTTAAAATATCTCTCACGCCATTATGTTCATCTATGATTTTAAAAAAATTATCCGGTCCTAAATTAAGCGCTAAAGCATTTATAGAAAAATCTCTCCTTATTAAATCATGTTCCAAGTCTGAAAATTTTACCGAAGGAAGCGCTCCGGATTTAACATAAAACTCTTTGCGGGCTGAAGCAAAATCTACATTAATAATATTTTCATGAATGCCGGAAAAAACCATGCTTACCGTTTTAAATCGTTCATGTTTTTTGATATTATAAATATAAATATCGTTTTCGGATTTATATAACTCCTTACTTAATATTTCCGCAAAATTAATCGCATCTCCTTCCACGCATATATCAATGTCAACCGGTTTTTCTAATTTATCGTAAATCTCATAACTGTTATAAATTTTATAAATTAGTAAATCGCGAACGAAACCGCCTACAATATAAATTTTAAACCCGTGCTCTTTCGCAATTTTACCGAAAGCTGCATATAAGTGCATAGCTGTACGGCTGCTTAAATGTATATCGTCTGTTATATTTATATTAAAATTTAAATTTGCGTTTAACATTTGTTATATACGAGCATAATATATGTATTATATTGATTGATTGATTGCTTATGTCAGGTTCGATAACATATTCAAACTGTTCTTTTTCTATAATAATATTATTATATTGATTGATTGCTTGCCAGACTGCGTATTACTCGTTGTTTGCGGTTCATCTTACTTTTTTATATTTTCTTCCGCCGCATCTGCATCCGTATTCCTCGGATGATATTTTTGATGCTGCTCTTTCAAATGTGTTATGTCGGTGTGGGTATAAATTTCGGTAGTTGAAATATTAGAATGACCTAACATTTGTTGTATAGAGCGTAAATCTGCCCCGCCTTCAAGAAGATGCGTGGCAAAAGTATGTCTTATAGTATGCGGGGTTATATTTTTGTCGATACCGGATTTGAGCGCCATTTTTTTTACTATTTTCCATAGACCTTGCCTTGTGAGCGGTTTGCTTTTTTTCGTGACAAAAAGATAATTACCCGCACCTCTTTCTATTTTACCCCGTTCTTTAAGATAGTCTTTAATATATTTAGCCGCCGAAATATTAAACGGAATAATTCTTTCCTTTGAGCCTTTTCCTACCACTTTAACAAAATTCATTTCAAAGTTAAAATTTTCAAGTTTTACGGAAGCAATTTCCGATATACGCAGCCCGCTGGCATATAAAAGCTCTATAAAAGCTTTATTTCTTAATCCCTCAAAATTATTTTGAAATTTAACCTCCAGCATTTTATTGATTTCGTCTTTAGTGAGAAATTCCGGCAATTTCCTTCTAACAAAAGGATATTCAACGTCTTTGAAAGGAAATTCATTTATTTCTGAATTTCTGTATAAAAATTTATAAAAACCTTTTATAGACGAGTAAAATCTTGCTCTTGTTTTAGCGGATAGATTTAAAGCGGATAAAGAAGAAAGGAAATTCTGCACGGATAAAGGTGCTACGGATAAAAAATCTTCATTCCCTTTCTGCAGATAATTAAGAAAAAAATTTAAATCTTTGTAATATGCCGAAAAAGTATTCTGGCTATAACCTTTTTCAATCTTCAAATATGTTATATATTTGTCAATTAACGCTTCTTCCTTCTGCATTGTTCTTTTGCGTAAAGCCTCTTTTTGTAATGGTAATGCTCCCTGCTGCATTACGTCTGTATTTTCAGCCATGTGGATGCGATAAAACTTATTATTATAATGTAATTATATTATATATATATTATATTAATATATATTATAATACATTAATGAACGTAGATTTTATTTTTTTAATTTTTAAAATATTTTTAATCTTTCTGCCTTTTTCATCTTTTACATAAAAAGTGTCTGACGCTTTATTACCCATGGTCGTTATCTTTGATTCAAATATATCAATCCTGAAATCATTAAAAACTTTTGAAATATCATAGAGCAAACCTTTTCTGTCTAATGCCGTAATCTCAATAACAGTAAACTCTTCGCTTAAATTATTGTAAAAATCGCATGCCGAAGAAACATGCGGCGTGGATTTTTTATAAATTTTACAACTCTCCATCTTTTTATTAAACATATCCGATATAGACATAGACGTTAGAGTGCCGTTAAAAATTTGACCGATAACGTTTATTATTTTGTTCCACTCTATATCAGAATTAATATCTTTATATATATGGTTAATAAAAAATGTATCTATAAAATTGCCGTCTTTTCTTGTATTGATATCTGCGCTCATAATATTAAAATCATAATACGATAATGTTCCGGTTATATCGGAAAAAATATTTTTCCGTTCCCTGCCGCAGACGGTAAATTCAAAATAATTCGCTTCTTTGTTAGGCGATACCGAATAATCAAATATATGTTTGTCATTAATTCCGGACAATAGTTTAATATGCGATACAATTTTTTTCGAAGAATTTCTTTGAATATATTTTACCGGATAATAAAAAGAATTTAAATAATTCTTTATATATTCCTTTACTTTTTCAGAATTAAAATTATTTTCGCCGTTTAATGATTTAATATCGAAATTAACCGCTTGATTTTTGTTCATCTCTGAAACCATGTTGTTATAAATTTCATCTACGTAAAATGAAAAATCCTGATTGTGATTATAATAATTCATACTGTCTTCAATATAAGAATATGTTTTATTGTACAATTCTACAAGAAGCATTTTCCTCCATGAATTAAACCTCCCCGGTGCTACCGCCGTTGAATCGCACAGACTTATAACAAATAAAAATTTTAAATGCTTTATATCTTTGCAAACATTTGCGAGCATTTTAATAGTTATCGGGTCATGCAGATCTCTCCTTTCGGAAGTAAGAGGCATTAAAAAATGATTCAGGATAAGAAAATATATCATTTCATAAGATTTTTCTCCAATACCGAGTCTTTTTGAGATTTTTACCGCAATTTTGGCTCCTATCTTTTCATGATGCGGAGCGTATCCTTTACCTATATCATGCAATAGCATAGATAAATTTAATATCAGCATGTCTTCTTCATTAACATCGGATACTATATTTTTTAAATCTTTATGCATCTTAAAATTTACAAATTCTTCCAGAATATGAATGCCGTTAAGGGAATGGGCATCGACAGTGTAAATATGATATACATCATTGGTTGAGAGGGAATTAATCTTTTCAAATTCGGGCAATAATGCACTTAGCAAATTAGTTTCGTGCATCAGCAAAAGAGTTTCGTACACTCTTTTTTTGCTTTTTAATAATTCAGTAAAAAAAACTATTGCAGTTTTATTATTGACGATATTATTTTTATGTAAAAAATAAGCTCGTTTTAAGAGATTAACGGATTCCATATCAAGTCTGCGTCCGGTTTTTAAAAAGATTTCAAGCAGCAGAAAAGAATTTTCCGGAGCAGATAAAAACTTTTCCTTATTTTTGATATATATATATCCCTTTTCTATTATTATATTATCTTGGGCGTTAATAATGCCGAATTCGTCATTTATTTTTTTTATTATTATATTCTTACTGCTGCTGTTTTTATCATTAATATCTAATCTGTAATTTAATAACAATGGTTTTTTTATCAATTCATTTAAAATAATTTTTGAATTTATATGCAAATTTTTAGAATTTAAATAATAATCATGCATAAATAATTCTATCTTATTTAAAAATTTAATGTCCCTGTAAAAAAAAGCAGACGCAACTTTTTCCTGTATATCAAAAGTTAATCTGTCAATTTTTTTGCCTGATAATAAGTGCATCATTATTCTGGTTTTTAAAATAAATTCCTTGGATTTTATAAAATATTTTATATCGCTAAGGTTTAAATCTGCGTCGCCGTACAAATTTTCATTTTCCAGAATATTGTTATAAATATTATGATAATGCAAGAATTTTAATGATTCGACAGGTTTGCCTAAAATGTAATAAATCCATTCGCACCATGAATAGTCCCTCAGACCGCCTATGCCGTCTTTTACGTCAGGTTCTAAAAGAAAAATATCGTTATCTACCAACACGTTAATGAGTCTTTTTTTTCGGAGACTCTTCATTATTTCAGTTAAAAAAATATTTTTTGCGTTAATTTTTTTAAATTTAAATTTAAAGTCATTATATAGTTTAATATTGCCGGTTATGTATCTGGCATTTATGAAAGAAGTATAAGTATTTAAATCTTTCTCCATTAGATCAATAGCTTCTTTTACCATCCTCACGCTTTGAGAAAGATCCACCGCAGCGTCCCAGAAGAGATAGAAAAAATTTTTTAATTTTTTTGTCAGAATTTCATGGTCAGCCTCATTTTCTGTAAGAATCATTAAATCTATATCGGAAAAAGGGCATAGTTCGTTGTTTGAATAGCTTCCGGCAGCAATTATACAGACATCGTCTGAAAAAATATTTTCATTAAACGCATCTATTATTATATTATCTATAACTGCGGAAATTTTTGCGGCAATATCGAATGACGATAAATTGAGCAGGTCTTGTTTTAAAAATTTGAATTCGGATGAAATCTTAGATTTGACAATAGAGGAAGTTAGCAAAGCAAATTATGTCCTATACATATTGTTCTGTTAATTAATCTATTAATCTATTTTTTGACTTTTATTTTTAACAGCCTCTTTTTTATTTTCTTTCTTTATTTTAAATAAAATAAAGAAATGGTAAACCAAGGCTATAGCTATTCCGAGTATAATCGAAGCAAATACAACAACCGATAGCGGCATCTTAATAGATTCATAATTAAATAGCGTGACCCTGACAAGAGCATGATTATATATAGTAAAAACAAGAACAAATATTACAAATATAACTAATAATATAAAATTAATAATTTTTATCATATAAATTAAATTTCCAACTTCTTAAAATAGCCGATTAATTTTGCGTACGTATCATCGAGGAGTTCAGAGACGACTCTTAAATCGGAGCATGCGGAATAAAAACTGACATCCCCTTCCCATCTTGGAATAATATGAAAATGCAAGTGCTTTTCAATGCCTGCGCCGGCAGCCTTGCCGATATTTAGTCCGACATTGATACCGTCGCATTTATACGCTTTTGTTAATATATCGCATGATTTAGATATGAGCTGCATAACTTCAGCGCCTGCTTCATACGTTAACTTGCTCATTTCTTTACTGTGAACATACGGTATGACAAGCAAATGTCCGCAATTATACGGAAACATATTTAACTTGACGAAAGAATATTTACCTCTGTACAGCATATATTTATTGTCAAATGACTCATCGTCAACACAAAACACGCATTCATTTATTTTAGATTTATCCTGCATAAGATAATCCATGCGCCATGGGGCATATATTGTTTTCATAATCTAATTATTTAATTTTTGCCAAATTATAAAATTATGCTACAAATTTAACCTCAAAGAGGTTATAGCATCTAATCCCTGAAAGCTGCTTTCCGTTCCGATTTTATGAATAAAGGTTTCAATAGCTTTTTTAATAAATGATTGAAAAATAGGCGATTGTTTCTTAATCGGATAAATAACCGTCGGTTTACCTTTAATATTGGATAATTTTGCAGCCAATTTAACAGCATCTTGAAAATCTCCGAGTTTATCTATAAGATGCAGCTTTAAAGCCTGCTCTCCGGAATAAACCATGCCGTTGGCATACTTTTTAACATAAGAAACTTTTAAATGCCTTGCTTTCGCAACGGCGTGAACAAACTGACCGTAAACGTTCATAACGACTCCCTGCATCTTTTTTCTTTGAGCCGGCGTCATTTTTTTAAACGGAGTGCCTATATCTTTATAAGGTCCGCTGACAATATAGTTATAAGAAATGCCTACCTTTTTAAACAGTTTATAAACATTAGGCATTTCCATAATTACACCTATTGAGCCGGTCAAGGTTCCCGGTTCTGCAACAATTTTATTTGCGGCAGATGATATATAATATGCTCCCGATGCAGCCACCGAACCCATAGATACGACCACTTTCTTATATTTTTTGAACTTCGTAAGCTGTTCGTACATAGCCTGCGACGGAGCGACTTCTCCTCCGGGAGAATCGACTTTTATAACAATTGCTTTAACGTATGAATCATGTTTATAATGATTTAACAGCGATATGAAATTAGAAGAAGATGTTATAGGACCGTCTAAATTTATCACGCCTATAGCATAAGCCGAAGTGCCGCGTACCACATTATAGCCTGCCGGCTTAGATTGAAAATTAAACAAAATAAAATATATTCCTAAACCGAAGACGGCAACAAAAACAATCAAAAAAACAAACCCTGTAATAAACGGATGCTTCGAATTACTCATATTATGAACACCTGCATATTAAAAATGGAATATATTTTACAATAACATTGTATAACAATTTTTTTATATTAGATATTACATATACAATATATTCCATTATATTTACATTCTAAATAATAATATTACTCTTCCCGTGATAACCGTAATAAAATATTAATTTAATCGAACTAGTTAAATATAATAATTTTATATTTTTATTAACGATATTGATAATAACGTAATAATATATTAAGTTAAACAAGCTATTTAACTAATTGATTAGCCGTACAATTCTAAAAAGAATTTAATAATAAAAAATTTAGAATAAACTAATCTGCCCTGCCGGCATTAACCATTAACAAGCGAAAGCCCAATTTTCTGCTCATCAGGTTCTATCGAAATTACTTCAGAAACTATACTGGAACCAATTTCAATATTATTATCTTTAATAAAATTTTCTGGAATTTTTGAATTATGTATTAATCCTTCTATGCCTTCCTCAAGACACACAAAAACACCGAATTCTGTAATATTAGAAATTTTTCCTTCAACTTTTGAGCCGATAGAATACCGCTCATTGACAGTTTTCCACGGATTTTCCGTTAACTGCTTAATACCCAGATATATCCTCTGGCGCTCATCGTCAATGCTGATAATAACAGCTTTAACGGCATCATTTTTTTTATATATTTCCTGCGGATGTTTAGGTCTTTTAGTCCATGAGATATCGCTCTGTTTGATAAATCCGTCAAAGTTATCTTCTAACTCGACAGATACGCCGAATTCAAATATATTTTTAACTTTTGTATCTACGATTGTTCCAACAGGATATTTGTTTTTAATGCTATCCCATGGATTTTCCGTTAACTGTTTCATGCTCAGAGACATTTTTCTGTTTTCAGGTTCAATGCTGATAATAGCGACTTTAATTTTTTCTCCTTTAGTAACAAATAGTTTAGGGTCAGATTGCTTCTTATCCCAAGCCATTTCGGAAATGTGGATTAAACCTTCAACATCGTCTTCTAATTCTACAAAAGCACCGTAATCGGTAATATTTATTATTACTCCGTTTACCGTATCGCCTACTTTATGTCTTTCGGTGACATTTTCCCACGGGTCGGGGAAAAGTTGTTTATAACCAAGCGATACTCTATTTTTCTCTTTATCGTATTTAATTACCTTGACTTTTATCTTTTCACCCAAATAAAGAATTTCAGACGGATGCGAAATTCTTTTCCATGAAACATCTGTTATATAAATTAAACCGTCCATACCGCCAAGATCGACAAAAACTCCGTAGTCGGTTATATTTTTGACTATGCCTTCTATTATATCGCCTTCATTTACTTCCGTAACGACATTCTCTCTTATTTTTTTAAGATCGTCTTCAATAATTTTACGTCTGGAAAGAATAATGTTACATGTTTTCTTATTAAAATTTATTATTACAAAATCAAGCGTTTTGCCTAAATAGCTATCGAAATCTTTTGTAAGCTTAATATCAATTTGAGAACCCGGCAAAAAAGCGGTAACCCCGTTAAGGTCAA
This sequence comes from bacterium, assembly GCA_021825865.1. Lineage (GTDB taxonomy): Bacteria > SZUA-79 > SZUA-79 > Acidulodesulfobacterales > Acidulodesulfobacteraceae > Acididesulfobacter. Next base: position 17,234 of record JAKAFU010000019.1, on the reverse strand, counting down.
CTATTAATCCGCCTTTAGTTTTTGATACGATAGTTCCCTTAATAACGCTGCCTGCGGTATATATTTCCTCTATATCATCGAGAATGGATAAACTTTTCGCTTTTTCTTTAGATAATCTCAAGTAGCCTATTTTATCGTCATATTGACCTACAAACACATCAATTGTTTCACCGACGGTGACTGCAATATCTGATTGACCTTCTTCAGAAACAAACTCTTCTATAGAAATAATTCCGTCTGATTTATCGCCTACATTGACATATATATACTTGTCGTCAATATTGATAATCTGCCCTTTTCTGATTAATCCGGGATTAGATAAATTATCATAAGATTCTAATAAAAGTTCAAACTCTGAAAGTTCACCGCCTGCATTAATTCTCTCTTTAAAATTTTTTTGAGCCATATAGTAGTTATAACCTCCTAAAATTAATAAATCTAATCTATCACACCTTTAATAATTTAGCAAATATTTTATTTTTAATAATTATAATACATCAAAGCTTCGTATTTTTTCAACAACCTTTTCTATAATCCAATCCGGAGTGGAAGCTCCCGCTGTAATTCCGATATTTTCAGCGTTCTTAAACCATTTGTATTCAAGCTCCGCTTCTGTTTCGATATGATATGTATTATTTTGAATTTTCTTGCAGATATTTTTAAGTTTATTCGTATTAGCGCTATTATATCCCCCTACTACGAGCATTATATCGGATTCCGAAGAAAGCAGGGCGGCTTCTTCCTGTTTAAGCTTTGTAGCATCGCAAATAGTATTAAAAACTATAATCTCTTTAGTTGTTTTTTTAAATACTTCGCAAATTATAGACAGATAAAAATTAATATCCTGCGTTGTTTGTGAAATAAGCGCTATCTTTTCATTAAATTTGAGCTGCTCAAGCTCTTCCATTCTGTTTACGACTTTATACCTTGCAGAATCTGCAAAACTTATAACGCTTTGAACCTCCGGATGCTTGTCGTCTCCTACCATTATTATAAAATAACCTTCCCTGAAGGCTTTTTTTATATATTCCTGCGACCTTTTTACAAAAGGGCATGTTGCGTCGATTATAGTAATATTTTTTTGTAAAATTTTATTTTCAACGTCAGATTTAATGCCGTGAGACCTTATTATAACTTTATCTGATTTAATTTCATCCACGGTATCTACCGGAAATATTTTTTTGTCTTTTAACTGGCTGACGACTTGAGGATTATGTATGATAGGTCCTAAGGTATTCAATTCAGAATCAAATTTTGATGCGCTGTCTATTGCAAGATTTATTGCTCTTTTAACGCCAAAACAAAAACCTGCGCTTGGAGCTACCGTTATCTTCATTATTAAAAATTAATCAATAATACTGTTTAATATATTAAAAAAATTAGGGAATGACGTATTTATACATCTAACATCCTTAACTTCCGTTTCTTTATTTTTTAATAAAAGAGCCAGAATGAGCATAGACATAGCTATTCTATGGTCTCCGTAAGATTTAATCTGAAATCTGCCGGCGTCTTTTTTTTCGGTTGAATCGTTTAACACGTCAAAATTATTTGACTTATTTATATGTGCAAGCTTTTGCTCGGAATTATTGTACTTATATAATTGTCCTGAATAATCCGGATTGCCTTCTATTTCAAATCCGTCGCTATATTCTTTGGATTTAATGCAGAATTTATTTAAATTCGTTACAATAGCTTTTATTCTGTCCGTTTCTTTTACGCGCAATTCTTTAGCGCCGCGAACAACTGTTACTCCTTCGGCAAAAGACGCTATTACGGCAAATATAGGAAATTCGTCAATCATATCGGGAACGTCTTTCTCGGCTATATTTATTGCCGACAGCTTAGAATATGATGCTTTAATCGTTCCTACTTTCTCAAATTCTTCACTGTAATCAATTATTTCAACATTTGCATGCATTCTTTTCAGAATACTGATAAGCCCGATTCTTCTATCGTTTAAAAGTACATTTTTTATGGTTATTTCAGAATCTTTCAAAAGAAGTCCGAGAGCAATAAAAAAAGCTGCGCTGCTAAAATCTCCCGGGATTTCAATATTAAAAGGCTTTAGCTCCCCGCCGCCTTTTATGTTTATTATATTTCCGCCGTCAGCCGTATCTTCTTCCGTAAACGGATAATCCTGAAGCGATAAAAACCTTTCGGTATGGTCTCTTGTTTTATTTTTTTCATAAATGACGGTATTTCCGTCTGCATATAATCCTGCAAAAATTAAACATGATTTAACCTGTGCGCTGGGAATCTGCACATCATAGTAAATAGAATTTAATTTCGAACCTATTATAGATAAAGGCGGATAATTATTTTTTCTGCCGAAAATTTTAGCGCCCATAAGCGCCAAAGGGGCAATTATTCTTGCCATAGGACGAGAATTCAAATATTTATCGCCGGACAGCACCGAAAAAAAATCGTTTCCCGCTAAAATACCTGCGATAAGCCTTGTCAGCGTACCTGAATTATATGTATTTATTACGCTTTGCGGCTCTTTTAATCCATACAGACCGTTGCCGTGAACTTTTATTTTATTTTCTCCCGTCATTTTTTCTATTCTGATGCCGAGTTTCCTAAATGCTGCAACGGTAGCAAGGTTGTCACGCGATACTGAGAGCTTGCCGATAATTGAATTTCCGTTTGCAATCGAACCAAGCATTATAGCTCTATGCGAAATTGATTTATCGGCAGGAACAGTTATTTCCGATTTTAGCGGTTTATCTAATCCTTTAACTAATACACTATTTGTATCAATAGATAATTTAATCAAATTTCCTCCATTTTAAATAATCAGCTCAGGGTTTTTCTTTGCTTAGATATTTTGGCAATTAGCGTGTTAAGAGCATCTTCGTCGTTATTTTCCAGAAAAACTTTAAATTTATAAAGATTATCAATGTAATTATCTAATGATGAAATCAGATTATCCCTATTTAATAAAAAAATATCAGTCCAAATATTTTCTGAGGATGCGGCAATTCTTGTCGTATCTTTAAAACCGGAAGCTATATATTTTAAAGAATTTAAAGATTGGTTAGCATCTGCTGCATCAAGTACCGTTTTACTGAGACAAAAAGAAACAACATGCGGCAAATGGCTTGAATATCCGACCATATAGTCATGAAAACCTGCATCTGCGCATACAATTTCCATTCCTAAAGTTTTCCAGAAACAAGCCGTTTTTTCAAATAAATTTTGTAAAAAAAAACTGCCGCCGCCCTCAGCATTATAGATATCGGCGCAAGTTTTATTATTAAAGCTGCCGTCCGCTGAATTTATGCCGGTATTATCAGTGTTAACCGTATTTAAGTTATAAAATTTATCGGCACCGGATGCGTCGCCGGCAATGTCGCCATTTTTAGCCGGAACATTATATGTGCCGTTTGCGCCCGCTTCTTTGATAACAATGCAGATTTTGCCGAGAAACATATTTATATCCGCATTTTCCGCTCCGGTTTTATCTGAACCGCACATAGGATGCGAACCTATAAAATTATTTAACCCCGTTTTTTTCGCGGTGGAAACAATTTCTTTTTTTATACTTCCTATATCTGTAATTAATTGAAATTTGGAAAGGAAATTTTTATGAACGGACAAAAATTTTAAAATTATTTTAGGCGGAATACATAAAACTGCAATATCTGACTGTTTCGGGTTATATGCGGAATGTATATTATTAATTCCCTGGTTTAACAATACCGCTCTATCAACAAAGTTATTCTTTAAGCAAAAATCAATATTTTTTTGCTCTACGTCAAGACCGTTAACGACGATATCGGCTTTCAGAGATTTTAAAGCGCCTGCTAATGAAGCGCCCATAAACCCCAAACCGATTATAGTAATTTCTTTAAACATTAATGATTAATGATTAGTTTAGCCGCTTTAACTTCTCGAACAATACCGCCGACATGAATCACTGCCTGCATATTTATATGTTAGTTATTGTATAATATTATTTTATATATTAGTTATTATATTATAATAAGGTATATGCATTGAACTGCATGACTTGCGCGATAGTGTGCGAACTATTGCATATTATTTTATTATGCAGCTAAGCATTAGTATTATATGCTCCTTCCGACAGCTGCAGCGACTTTTCTGCCCTTAGTTATAATATCCTGAAAAGTGTCATATTTTAAAGATTGAGCTCCGTCGGAAAAAGCTTCCTCAGGAACAGGATGTACTTCAATCATGAGACCGTCGGCGCCTACGGCAATTGCCGCTAAAGCAAGAGGTCCAACATACTGCCACGTGCCTGCGGCATGCGACGGGTCAACTATAACCGGTAAATGCGAAAGCTGTTTCAATACCGGAATAGCGCTTAAATCTAAAGTATTTCTTGTTGCGGTTTCATAAGTTCTTATGCCTCTTTCGCAGAGTATAACCTCTTCATTCCCGTTAGACATAATATATTCCGCAGACATTAGAAATTCCTGAATAGTGGAACACAGCCCCCGTTTTAATATAACCGGCTTTTTGACTTTTCCTACTTCTTGAAGAAGTCTGAAATTTTGCATATTTCTTGCGCCTATCTGCAATATATCAGCGTAAGAGCATATAAGGTCCAAGTCTCTAGGGTCCATAACTTCGGTTGCAATCAGCATGCCCGTCTTTTCTTTAGCTTTCTTCATATATTTAAGTCCTTCTTCGCCTAATCCCTGGAAGCTGTAAGGGCTGGTCCTCGGTTTAAAAGCGCCTCCTCTTAAAACTGTAGCGCCGGCTTCTTTTACATGCTCGGCTATGCCTATAAGACCTTCAAGCGATTCAATAGCGCAAGGACCTGCTATAAGAACTATTTTTTCAGAACCGAAAGCTACATTATTGCCTACTTTAATAACTGTTTTTTCTTTGCCTATTTCTTTAGAAGCTAATTTATAAGGTTTTGTAATTCGTATAGCTTTGTCAACACCGGGTAAGGCTTTTGCCTCACTAAAAAAATCTTTAACGGCATCTTCGACACCGATGCAGCCTATTATAGTAACCTCTTCCCCCTTTGAAATGTGCGGTTTTAACCCTGCTGATTCAATCTTTTTTAATATATAATTAAATTCATTTTCCGTTGTATTTTTTTTAAGCACTAAAATCACGTTATCTCCTTAATATATTTAAGATTTTATTTAATATTTATAAAAAATATTTAAAAAAATTTAGTATTAACATTTAGAAAAGAATTATACTATATAATATTACATATCGCAATAAACTTCAATAAATTATTTTGTTTTATATGTATATTTCTTGTCTGTAATGCTGCTTTCAACAGATAACCTCTTTCAGCGCTCTTATTAATTTCAAGTTTTCGTTATGTTTGCCTACCGTTATTCTAAGCATATTTTCGTAGCCGAATCTGTTCATCGGTCTGACGATTACGCCTTTATTTAATAACTTTTCATTAATATCAACGGCTTTTTTATCTTTTAAATCAACAAGAATAAAATTAGCGCCGGTTTCAACATAATTTATATTTAGTTTTTTAAAAGCATTATAAAGATATTTTTTTTCAGTTTCATTAGTTTCTATAACTTTTTTAATAAATTCTTTATCTTTTAAGGCTGCACGTCCGGCTTCCAATCCTAAAGAATTCACGTTAAAAGGCTCTCTGACTCTATCCATAAGCGACAGCAGTTCATTACATGCAATACCGTAGCCTATTCTTAATCCTGCAAGACCGTATGCCTTTGAAAATGTTCTTAACACAAGAATATTGCTGTATTCTTTAAGAGAAATCAAATCTAATATAGATTCGCCGGCGATATACTCTATATAAGCCTCGTCGATAATAACCAATATGTTCTTTTTTATATTATTAATAAATTTCAATATTTCTTTTGCTTTATAAAATGTACCGGTAGGATTATTAGGATTTGATACAAAAATTATTTTTGTTTTATCGTCAACCAGTGTCAACATTGAATCTAAATCAAGTTTATATTCAGCTGATAACTTTGAAATTTTTAATTTTATGCCGAGCTGCTCCGCCGCGAGATAATAAGCGACAAATGACGGAAAAGGCGCAACGACATTTTCGTCTTTAAAGCAAAATGTTCTTACTGCGATATCTATAAGCTCGTTTGAACCGTTTCCGAGTATAAAATTATCCTGTTCCAATTTAAAATATTCGCTCAGGGCTGTTTTTAAATAAAATCCGGAACCGTCAGGATATCTGTTTAAATTTTTTAAATGGGACATAATTGCTTTGACGGCAAACGGAGAAGGTCCAAGCGGATTTTCATTAGACGCAAGTTTCACAATATCTTTAATGCCTCTTTCCCGTTCTACTTCTTCTATCGGCTTTCCGGGAATATAAGGCTCAATTTTATATATATAATCCGGTGCTTTAATGTCAAAAGGCATATAGATAGCTATCCTTTTTAAAATGAAAATTATTTATAATAATAAAATATAATAAAATTCAGAGGATTAATAAATTAATGCGAACCTTTAAACTTAACCGCCCCTACCGGCTGTTTCACGGAATAGTCCTTTGGAGAAGCAATTTTTTTAATATCATCTAAAGAATTTTGAACTTTTGACCTTTCGTAAATTTTAACCCATGCACAATCCAAATTTTCATCAACTTCACACTTGTAATTTTTCATCCCTCCGCAAGGACCGTTCAAAAGTCCTTTGGGACAGAGTGTGACAGGGCAAATTCCTGCTGTTTCATTTAAAACGCATTCTCCGCATAAAGAACACATCTCTTTCAATGACGATAATGACTCTATATTTCCGATAAACATAGTATCAACGCCTGAAATAATTTTCTTAGTACTATCTACTGCATTAAGCGAAACTACTGCTGACTGAACCCCGCTGCCGCACGACAGAACTAAAACCGATTCCGACAATTTTATGCTTTCTTCATTGTTCCTTACCGCTTTTTTAACTTTTTGCAGATGGCACATTGCGTCAATAATATAAGTCCCATTGACTTTAATATTATTATTTTCTAAAATTTTTCTCATAGCTTCAACTTCTTTAGGTCCGCCCGTTCTTGACGTATCGGAACATATTCCGCAGCCGAATATAAAAGTAGAGCCTTTAATTTTTTTAATAATATCTTCTAATGTTTTCTGTTTTGTTACTATCATATGTAATTGGCTCTGTGATTAAATATAAAACAGTTTTGCTTGACGGCGCTGAATTATTTTTTTATTTAATTATTTTCTAAGATTTAATATTAACTATTTAGTATTAACTATTTGTTAAAAATTGTAAAGCGGCATTAACGGTATTTTCCATAAGTACGGCAACTGTTACTGGTCCCACTCCGCCTGGAACCGGTGTTATTTTTGATACCTTTTGAATAACGCTGTCAAAATTTACATCGCCGCATATTTTGCCGTTAAGCTTTGCGATGCCGACATCAATAACAACGCAGCCGTCTTTTACAAAACTTTCGTCTATAAGATGCGCCTTACCGGTAGCGGAAATTAAAACATCTGCCATTTTAGTCCAGCATTTTATATTTTTTGTATGAATATTAAGAACGCTGACTGTCGCATTTCTATTCATAAGCATAATAGACAGCGGTTTCCCGACAATAATACTTTGACCTATTATTACAACATTTTTGCCTTTTAATTCTATATTTGAATAATCAAGCATTTTTATAATACCGAAAGGCGTGCATGGGTAAAAACTTGAATTTCCGGTAAATATTTTCCCCTCGTTAAACGGATGAAATCCGTCAACATCTTTATCCGGAGAAATTGCTTCCATTATTTTATTTTCGTCTATGTGTAAAGGGATAGGAAGTTGGACAAGTATTCCATGAACCAGCGAATCGTTGTTTAATTCATTTATTTTATTTAATAATTCGCTTTCTGAAATATTAACGGGAATGATAATCTTTTTCGACATTATGCCGCATCTATTTGCAGCGTTTTCTTTATTCTTGACATAAATAACAGAAGCGGGGTCATTCCCTATAAGTATAACGTATATACATGGAATAATCCCGCTATTTTTTAAATAATCGACTTTTTCTTTTAAAGACGACTCTATATAGGCAGCAATTTTTCTACCGTCAATAATTTTATCTTCAAAATTTGCAATACCGTGAGCTTTATCTGGCATCAAAGCAAACCGTACTGTTCAATATTTTCATCGGCAATTTTTTGGATTTTTTCAATTTCAGCCTTGCCTGCTTCATTTTTAAATAAATGTTTAAACCTTCCCTGAAGCTTAAGATATTCTTCAACAGGAACTCTCTTGCTGATTTTTTTTACAGAAGTAATTTTGCCGTATTCAGCTTCAAATAACGGATAAAGACCGCTTTGAACTGCAAGCTGAGCTATTTTAACCGAATATCTGGGTTCATATTTCCATCCCGGGACACAAGGAACATCTACCTGTAAATACTTAGGACCTTTTATGGACAAAGTTTTTTTTACTTTCTTTTGTAAATCTATAGGATATCCGGCCGAAGCAACAGCGGTATACGGTATTTTATGAGCCATAGCTATTTCCGGCATATATTTTTTAGGTCTGTTATTGCCGAAAGATATTTTGCCTGAAGGACTTGTTGTAGTAAAGGAGTCGTAGGGGGTTAAACCGCTTCTCTGATACCCGGTATTCATATATGCTCCATTATCATAACAAATATAAAGTACATCATGCCCTCTTTCAAACATTCCGCTTAAAGCTTGAAGACCAATATCTGCAGTACCTCCGTCGCCGGCTTGCGACAATACGGTAGTACCATCTTTTTTACCGGTAATCTGTAATGCAGCTTCAATTCCTGAAGCTATAGCGGCTGAATTTTCGAATAAAGAGTGAATCCATGGAATATTCCACGACGATTCGGGAAATTTTGTAGAAAAAACTTCCAGACACCCTGTGGCAGATGTTGCAATGGTATTTTTTCCAAGGACCTGCATAATAAGCTTTACGGCCATGGACTGTGCGCATCCGGAACATCCCGTATGACCCATTGTAAAGAGCTGTTTATGAGTATCTTCTTTTGTTAGAATATTTGTTAGCATAATTTATATACCTCATTATTAATTTTAATTTCTGCAAAGTTCCAATACAAAAACACATTCTTAACAACTTTTTATTAATTTTTAAATTTCAAAAAACTTTGTTTAGCAATTCATTATTTAAACCGAAAAACTCGCCGTCTACATCTTCTTCTTTTTCAGCCTTAATTATAAGGTCATATATGTTTTTCGGCGTTATATCCCTTCCTCCAAGTCCCATTACGTAACCATTCACATTAACTGAATTAATTCTGCGCTGATATAAAGCGTCCCTAATTTCGCAGGACAATATTCCGCCTTTTCCAAGGGATACCGCTTTTTCGATAACAATAGCATTTTTAATATTTTTTAATGCATTGACAATTTCATCTGCAGGAAAAGGTCTGAACGCTCTTATTTTAAGAACACCTATTTTTTTGCCGGCCTCTCTTAATTCATCCACGACATCTTTTATAGTACCGAGAACTGAACCCATTGCAACGATAACCGTATCGGCATCATCCATTTTATAAGTATCGATAAGCGCGCCTTCATATTTTCCAAACATTTCTTTATAATCGTTTGCAGCATCAACTATAATGCTTTTAGAATTATTTATAGCGTTTGAAAGCCTGAATCGTGTTTCAAGATATACCGAAGGCTCTCCGACAGTGCCGAAAGAAAATGGATTATTTATATCAAGCGTGTATTTCATATTTAACGGCGGTAAATACTCCCTGACTTTTTCAATATGGTCAATAGTTTCAACAACTTCAAAAGTATGAGTCAATACAAAACCGTCAACGCAAACCATAACGGGAAGCATGACCTCTGGATTTTCCGCAATTTTATACGCCTGAATATGCATGTCATAGGCTTCTTGATTGTTTTCCGCAACTAACTGAATTGCTCCTGAATCTCGTAATGCCATGGAATCCTGCATATCGTTCCATATACTGATAGGAGCTGATACGGCTCTATTAGCAACAGTTAAAACAACAGGCAGACGCATACCTGCAATGTTGTAAATAACCTCTTCCATATATAGCAAACCTTGCGCTGCCGTGGCAGTATAAGTTCTTACGCCGCATGCGCTGGCACCTAAAACAACGGAAGCAGCCGAATGTTCGCTCTCTACCATAACATACTCAGCTTTTAAATCTCCGTCTGCAACCATTTGAGAAAGATGCTCTACTATATGGGTTTGCGGAGTAATCGGATAGGCAGAAATTACTTTTGGTTCGGTCATTCTAATGCTATCTGAAATTGCCATCGAACCTTCCAGAACTTTTTTCATAATTATTTCACCATTTTTAAATTTTAAATAATAATAATATAGTAACGGTTAATTAACAATTTAGTTAGTCGGTTAGCTAATTAACTAACTGCATATACAAATAAGTAATTAACCGATTAATTAGTTTATAATGAGCAAGAAACAATATCCAGTTTTTATTATGATAAGTAAATAATTATTTTTCTACAAGAAACATCTCAATATCGTCAACAGGGCATTCTTCAGCACAAATTCCGCATCCTTTGCAATAATCATCATCAAAATTATATGTTTTTGTCTTTTTATCGCCAAAAACTACACCCTCAGGACAATAATATATGCATAGATCGCATCCTGTACATTTTTCATGTTTAAAAACAGGAATTTCACTCCTGAACGACCCTGTTTTATTTGAAAGTGCAGACCCCGGTCTGGCTATAATGCCTAATTTAAAATCCAATTTTCTCTCCTTTAATATAATCGTACGCAGCCTGAGCAGCATCGGCGTTAATTTTCCCTAACTTTGAACCAAATCTTGCTTCTATTTCTTTTTTGACAGAATCAATAGAAACTTCACCGGTAATAGCTGAAAAAGCACCGAGAAGAGTGGTATTGACTATCGGTTTGCCCAATATTTTCATTGCTATTTTTAAAGCCGGAAACAATATAACACTTGACTCGTTTATTTTATTATCGCCAAAATTTTTAATAATTTCTTTTAAATCTGTTTCAGTATTTATTATCAATTTTCCGCTGTCCTTAAGTCCTTTAGCGACGGGAACGGAGGTTATCAGAGTAACATCCTGAACTACAACATAGTCAGGGTCGTAAATTTGATGCCTTGTCCTAATCGGACTATCAGACACTCTTGCAAAAGCTTGAACCGGCGCGCCGGTTCTTTCTGAGCCGAAGGACGGAAAAGCCTGACAATACTTTCCGTCATCAAAAAAACTTAATGCAAGGATAGATGCCATAGTTACAGAACCTTGCCCGCCTCTTCCGTGTATTCTGACTTCTTTCATAATTTATATCCTTATTTTATAATTTATAATTATTTTATTCTATTTTTACATCATCGTTATAAAAATTATAACCTATTTAAAATCCAATGTCAATGCCAATATATAAATTATTCAGCAGAAATTATTTTTTTTATAAATTAATTTTAATCAAATTTTTAAAACATTATTCTTCAAAACTTTTTAAAAAATCAGGTATAAAATCTTCTACTCCAAATGCCATTATGTGTAATCCGTTTACTCTATTTTTTAAACCTTTTGCAATTCTTGCAGATATTTCAATGCCGGTTTTCAAAGGATTGCTTGAATTTTCTAGTTCGTCAATAATCGATTGAGGTATATATATTCCGGGAATATTTTTATTCATAAATCTTGCCACTTTTGCAGACTTTAATATAAATATGCCTGCTATAATTTTTATATCGTTATAATTTTTATAATAATCATAAAATTTCTCAAAATTTTCAACGGAAAAAACAGCCTGCGTCTGAAAAAAATTACATCCTGCCTTTATTTTCTTTTCAAACTTCATAAGCTGCGGCTCTAAAGGGTTTGATTCCGGATTAACGGCTGCCCCGATATAAAAATCGGTTTTGCCGTTTAAAGGATTGCCGTTCATATCGTATCCGCAGTTAAGTCCTTTAATAATTTCTATTAGATTGACAGAGTCTATATCGTAAACAGGTTTTGCATGTTTATGGTCACCAAAAGTTATATAATCCCCGGTCAGCGTGAGAACATTGTTTATTCCAAGCGCCGAAGCACCTAAAAGGTCGGATTCAAGAGCCATTCTGTTTCTGTCTCTGCATGTCTGCTGAAAAATAGGCTCTCCGCCGATACTTTTAATGAAAACAGAAGCGGCTAAAGACGACATTTTCATATTAGCTCCCTGATTATCCGTAACATTAAACGCCGTTATTTTAGCTTCTAAAGACTTCAGAATAATTTTAATCTTGGATAAATCAGTACCTCTTTCAGGAGAAACTTCGGATGTATAAACAAAATCGTTATTTTCCAGCTTATCTCTAAATATATTGTTAGACATATTATTTTTAGTTATGTTTTATTTATAGTTATATAGCTGCGTATTCGTAAGAGCCGAGTATTTTTACAAAAATAGTGTATTCCTTAATATTTTCAATTGCTTTTTTTAAACTTTCTTCAGATTCATGACAATCGACATCTATAAAAAATAAATAATCCCAGTTCGTTCTTTTTGAGGGTCTGGAAATTATTTTTGTAATATTAATTTCGTTGTCGTAGAAAGGTTTTAATATCTTATATAAAGCTCCAACCGAATTTTTTATGGAAAATAATATGGAAGTTTTGTCGTTATTTGTTTTGGCTGTTCTTTCTCCCTTAGATATTATCAAAAACCTTGTGTAATTGTTGGTAAAATCTTCAATGTGGGAAAAAAGCGCATTAAGACCGAATATACGTCCTGCAGCTTCTGAGGCTATGGCTGCGGTATCGGTTTCATTTACGGCTATTTTACAGGCATCAGCTGTTGAAAATGAATCTATTAATTCAGCATTTTTAAAATTTTCTTCAAGAAAATTTCTGCATTGAGCTAACGCTTGCGGATGTGAGTATATTTTTTTAATTTTTTCTTTGTCCGTTTCTTTAGAATACAGAAAATGGCTGACCGGAATCAGTTCTTCTCCTATTATAGTCACATTAGAATTAACAAACATATCAAGGGTCGCATTGACCATTCCTTCCGTCGTATTTTCAACCGGTACAACCCCGTATTCCGATAATCCCTTAACGACGTTATCAAATACATTTCCGATTGTTTTGACGGGAATGAGCGTTCTTGACTGTCCAAAACGTTTAATAGCCGCAAGATGGGTAAATGTACCTTCCGGTCCGAAATAGCTTATCTTGATGCTCGCTTCTATAGATATGCATGCCGACATTATTTCTCTGAAAATATTTACGATATGTTCGTTTTTCAACGGTCCTTTATTTAACAATCTGGCATGTTCATATACTTCGTTTTCTCTGGATGGATTATAGTAGGTCTTATTGTGTATTGATTTTATTTCTCCGATTTTAACGGCTATTTCTCCGCGCTTATTAAGAATATTGACTATATCTCTGTCTATTTCGTCTATTTGATTTCTTAAATTGTCAAGTTCTTTCATAATTTAATTTAAAATTTATAATGCCGAAACAGTGAAATAAGGAATAGTTATATTTATATGTAATGTATATGTATATGTATATGTATATGTATATGTATATGTATATGTATAATAATACGCTTTTATTCCTTTATTTAAAGCAGCAATAAAATTATATTAAAATAAGCAGAAGAAAAACAAATCTAAACTTATGATATTTTACATTAAATTATATTAAAAAGCAAAATTTTTATACCGTTGAATTTAATTGTTAGGAGCATAATCTATAAATTTCATAAAAATACGCCCTAATATAAAAGCCAGCATTAAAAAAACGGCAAGCGACAGAAATATTAATTTTATTGAATATGCCTCTCCTATATAAGCAAGAAAAAACGGACCTATGATGCCGCCTATATCAAAATTGGACTGATATATAGTATTGGCGGCTACAATCTGTTTTACTTCAACAACTTCGGAAATTCGCATGGTTCCGATTGGAAAAATCAAGGCATGAGGGATACCAAGCAAAACAAGCGCCAGTGCATAAAAAATAATATTATTCGATAGAAACATAGCGGCGAAGGATAACGAAGATAATAAAATTGAAATATTCATTATATTCATTTTTTGTTTTATTTTACCCTTTTTGGTAAGAAATAAAAGAGCAATGCGCGTTAGCAGCGAAGATATGAAAAATATTGCGAATAGCAAAGTTATTAAAAAATAGGGCGCATTAAAATTGTTTCGTGCGTAAACACCTCCGAACGCTACTATAGAAGCAAAACATATACTGAAAACAGTATTATAGAAAATCACCTCAAGAAATTTTTTATTTTTAAAGAGTCTAAAAATTAACTTATCCTTTTTTTTCTTTATGTTTGTATGAGCGGCATTATATTGCTGATTTAACTCATTACTTATTTTTTCTTTAATTTTATTTTTTGCAGTCTTGTTAATTTTTATTGCAAAAAAAACACCTGCAGCGGCAAATACAAATAAAAGCAAATAAATATATCTTATATTTAAAACAGCAAGCAAAAGCGTGCCGAGAATCGGCCCTATTACAAGGGCAAGGCTTAACATTAAAGAGTAGATGGTTAAATTTTTTTCTATATCTTTTTTATCGGAAACAAAATTAACCAACGAAAGCAGAAAAGGCATTATTATGGCAGTAGCAAATCCTGAAATGACAACAAAGAGTAAAAATTCGATAAGCGAATCGGAAAAAAAATAGCCCAACATCGTCATAGAAAATAAAATCATTCCGACAATTATAAATTTTGTTATATGGATGGGCTTTACCCTAATACTTATGATATAGCGGACTGAGAGAGTACTTGCGGCATAAACGGCGGTAGCTATTCCGACATAGACAAGATTCGTATGTAATATATACTTTACAAAGAGCGGATTGATGGATTGCACCATCATAGTATTTGCTCTTTGAAAAAGTATTACTATAAATACAAAAAATATAGCGGGCATTCTTATATTATTCTTTAATATAAGAAATAATCAGCGCAGTCAGTTCATCCTTTAATTCCGTAGCAAAAATATTTTGACCGTGAGTGCCGCCTTTAAACAGGTGTAAAGATTTTTTAGACTTCGTGCCGTTATACATATTTTTAATTCCTTCGGCAAACTTTTCGTCTTCGGAACCAAGATAATGCACCGGAATATCTATAAAATTAACGCCCTCCACAAATGTAGAGGAAAGCGCTATAACAGATTTTATCTCTTCCGGTTTATATAATTTGGCTGCGTTTAACACTGCATTGCCGCCCATACTTGCTCCAAGCAATGTTATATTTTTAACAAAATCCTGAGTTTTCATAAAATTTATTGCGCCTATAACATCTTCTCCTAATCCCGATAAACCGCTGCTGCCGGTTTTTGATAACCCATAGCCTCTGAAGTCGAACGCCAATGACGTAATTTTATTTTTTAAAAGGACTTCGCTAAGGTCATAAAAACTTTCTTTATTAAAAACTTTACCGTGAGCTAATATAACTGAATCAGGATATGTGCCGAATAATGAACCGTGTATTTCCCCGCCGTCGGCTGCTTCAAACTGAATTTCTTTAAAATCCATATTTATACTCCTTTTACAATATGTTATTTGCCGGTTAGTTTATTAATTTACGGTTAAGTATATCACAAACCGCAGTTTTTTTCAACAAAAGCTGCAATATTTTTTATTTATTTTGATGCTTCCATATCAGAGTATTACAAAATAAATAATATCACTGCATTAACTCATTATTTAAAAATTGGATTTTTGTTTGCTAAAACTTCGTTAACTCTTCCTGTCTTAGTGTTTTTGGGCGATTTTGAGCTATATTTATTACCTTTTTTCTTTATTTCTTTCATGGCGTCAATAAAATTATCCATAGTTTTTATCGATTCTGTTTCTGTAGGCTCTATCATAATCGCACCGTGAATATTTTTAGGAAAATATATTGTAGGAGGATGAAAACCATAATCTATAATGGATTTTGCAAAATCTAAAGTTGAAATTCCTTCCGATTGAAAAACATTATCATTAAGCACGCACTCATGCATGCATAATTCTTCAGGAAAAGGGTCGCTTTCAATAAAAGTATCTTTAAGTTTTTTTTTCATATAATTTGCGTTTAAAATTGCAAGCTCGCTAATTTTAGATATATTTTGTCTCCCAAGAGACAGCAGGTAAGAATATGCTCTTAAAATTACGGCAAAATTTCCGTAAAACGAAGAAATCCTGCCGATTGAATATTCTCTTTCATTTTTTAATTCGTAATAATAACTCTGTTCGTCATTTGCCGCCTGTTTATTGTTTATCGGCTGTCTGTTAGCGCTGATATACGGAACAGGTAAAAACTCTTTCAAAAAATCTTTGACTCCGACGGGTCCGCTTCCGGGACCTCCTCCTCCATGCGGTGTAGAAAATGTTTTATGCAAATTCAAATGCAGTATGTCCACGCCAAAATCTGAAACTCTGCAATTGCCTATGAAAGCATTAAAATTAGCGCCGTCCATGTAAAGCAATGAACCGTTTTTATGGATTAATTCAGCCACTTCTCTAATATTTTTTTCAAATAATCCGAATGTATTCGGATTTGTTATCATTATTGCTGCAACATCTTTATTAATATATTTCTTAAGTTCGTTTATATCGATATACCCTTTAGACTTATTGTTTATATCGGCATGTTTATCTGCGAAGAATGTTTTAATTTCAACAGGCGTAAAGCCGGCTATGTAGCTGCTTGCAGGATTAGTTCCATGAGAACCGTCGGGAATTAAAACAATACTTCTTTTCTCATTTTTAACCTCAAAATATTTTTTAATAATCTTCATGCCTGTAAATTCACCGGCTGCGCCTGCCTGCGGATTAAACGTAAATTCATCCAAACCTGTTAACCCGCACAATAAACTGTTAAATTCATAAATTATTTTCAAAATAGGCTGAATATAGCCTGACGGCAGGAGCGGATGTAAATTTTTTATATTACTCAAAGAGGCTATCGTTTCGTTAATTTTCGGATTATATTTCATTGTACATGAGCCTAACGGATAAAAAGCCGTATCTACGCAGATATTCCAGCTTGAAAGACGCGTAAAATGTCTTACCGCCGTGGATTCAGACACTTCAGGGAGCAGTAATGGAGAACTTTTTTCATTTCTTAAAAATTTTGCGTCAATATAATCTTTAGCAGTTTTACCGATATGAGCCCCGCTTAAATTATTCGAAGGCATACTTATGCCGCTTAGTCCTTTTGAACTTTGATTAATTAATAAATCTTCGTTAAAAACGAGACCTTTCAACCCGGGGAATTTTTTCATAGTTTTAGTTACT
>JAKAFU010000018.1 GCA_021825865.1 bacterium | reverse complement strand
ACCTGCTACAGCCCCAGGATGTGATGAGCCGACATCGAGGTGCCAAACCTCCTCGTCGATATGAGCTCTTGGAGGAGATCAGCCTGTTATCCCCAGCGTACCTTTTATCCGTTGAGCGATGGCCCTCTCATGAGGAACCACCGGATCACTAAGACCTACTTTCGTATCTGCTCGACCCGTCAGTCTCGCAGTTAAGCTCCCTTATGCCTTTGCACTCTAAAGCTGGTTTCCAATCAGCTTGAGGGAACCTTCGCGCGCCTCCGTTACTCTTTGGGAGGCGACCGCCCCAGTCAAACTACCCACCAGACATTGTCCTGAATCCGGATTACGGATTACAGTTAGAAACACAGAATGATAAGGGTGGTATTTCAAGGGTGACTCCGCCGAAGCTAGCGCTCCGGTTTCATAGTCTCCCACCTATCCTACACATATCATTCCATACTCCAATGTCAAGCTATAGTAAAGGTGCATGGGGTCTTTCCGTCTAGTTGCGGGTAACCGGCATCTTCACCGGTAATTCAATTTCGCTGAGCCTCTGGTTGAGACAGTGCGGAAGTCGTTATGCCATTCGTGCAGGTCGGAACTTACCCGACAAGGAATTTCGCTACCTTAGGACCGTTATAGTTACGGCCGCCGTTTACTGGGGCTTCAGTTCGAAGCTTCGCACTTGCGTGCTAACCCCTCCCTTTAACCTTCCAGCACCGGGCAGGCATCAGTCCCTATACTTCGTCTTGCGACTTTGCAGAGACCTGTGTTTTTAGTAAACAGTCGCTACCGCCATTTTATTGAAACCTGTATATGCTTACTGAGTAAATCATTCACATTAACAGGTACACCTTATCCCGAAGTTACGGTGTCAATTTGCCGAGTTCCTTAACCAGAGTTATCTCAAGCGCCTTAGGATACTCTCCCAGTCTACCTGTGTCGGTTTGCGGTACGATTACATCTTTAACTCGCTACGAGGATTTTCTTGGCAGTGTGGAATCAATCGCTTTGTAAGACTTTCGCCTTTCGTATTCGCATCTCGGACTTAAAGTACCCGGATTTTCCAAAGTACAATCCTACATGCTTAAACCGGCTATTCCGTCAGCCGGACGATCTATCCTACTGCGTCCCCCCTTCGCTGATAGCGTTAAAGTTGCAGTACGGGAATATTAACCCGTTTTCCATTATCTACGCCTTTCGGCCTCGACTTAGGGATCGACTAACCCTGAGAGGATTAACCTTGCTCAGGAAACCTTAGACTTACGGCGAATATGTTTTTCACATATTTTCTCGCTACTTATGTCAGCATACGCACTTCCGATTCCTCCAGCAGTCCTTTCGGTCTACCTTCAGCGGTTGTCGGAACGCTCCTCTACCCCGTGTAAATTAATACACAGTCGCAGCTTCGGTAATGTGCTTAGCCCCGATACATTTTAGGCGCGGACTCACTTGACCAGTGAGCTATTACGCTTTCTTTTAAGGATGGCTGCTTCTAAGCCAACCTCCTGGTTGTCAATGCGTTTCCACATCCTTTTCCACTTAGCACATATTTTGGGACCTTAGCTGGCGATCTGGGTTGTTACCCTTTTGACCATAGAAGTTATCTCCTACAGTCTGACTCCCGTAATTGCATAACCGGTATTCGGAGTTTGATTGAGTTTGGTAGTCCGGTAAGACCCCTAGCTCATCCAGTGCTCTACCCCCGGTTACTAATTTACGAGGCTATACCTAAATATATTTCGAGGAGAACCAGCTATCTCCAAGTTTGATTGGCCTTTCACCCCCATCCACAGTTCATCACCTAACTTTTCAACGTTAGTGTGTTCGGACCTTCACAGGATTTTACTCCTGCTTCATCCTGACCATGGATAGATCACTTGGCTTCGGGTCTATTACGTATAACTAATTCGCCCTATTAAGACTCGCTTTCGCTTCGGCTCCGCCATTAACGGCTTAACCTTGCTATACATAATAACTCGCTGACTCATTATGCAAAAGGCACGCAGTCGCTCTGTCTATTATTGCTAATAAACATAGAGCTTCTACTGATTGTAGACATATGGTTTCAGATACTATTTCATTCCCCTCTCGGGGTGCTTTTCACCTTTCCCTCACGGTACTAGTTCACTATCGGTCATCCGGTAATATTTAGCCTTCGGAGATGGTCCTCCGTAATTCCTGCAAAATTTCACGTGTTCCGCAGTACTTGAGAATATCTTGAGAAGATTAATTCGTTTCGTTTACGGGATTATCACCCACTATGATCAACCTTTCCAGATTGTTCAACTACAAATTAATTTTGTAACTTCTTCGAGCCTCTGTAAAGCTCGTAAAGACATCTCGCTACCCCTTGCATAAAACGCTTACAGGCTATAATTATACAAGGTTTGGGCTATTTCCTTTTCGCTCGCCGCTACTAAGGAAATCACATTTGTTTTCTTTTCCTGAGGGTACTTAGATGTTTCAGTTCCCCTCGTTCGCCTTTATCTTCTATGAATTTAAAGATAAATACCGAAATTTTATTTCGGTGGGTTTTCCCATTCAGAAATCACTGGATCATAGCTTGTTAGGCAGCTCCCCAATGCTTATCGCAGCTAACCGCGTCTTTCATCGCTTCCGGATACCAAGGCATCCACCATACGCCCTTAGTAACTTAATCTATATTAGAACATTCGCCTTGATCCTAATTACTAATTGCTTAATTTCACATTCAATTTTCAAAGAGCAAATAAAAAATTTAACCGGTATTCATTTATCGATATAAATGAATTGATGGTGGAGGTGAACGGAATCGAACCGATGGCCTCCTGCGTGCAAAGCAGGCGCTCTGCCATCTGAGCTACACCCCCGAATTATAAGCCAGAACAGCTAATGGTGGGCCTATCTGGACTCGAACCAGAGACCTCACGCTTATCAGGCGTGTGCTCTAACCACCTGAGCTATAGGCCCATAAGCCTAATAACCGGTATTTCAAAACTAAACAGCACGCTTAATATTTTACTCCCTTAAAAGGAGGTGATCCAGCCGCAGGTTCCCCTACAGCTACCTTGTTACGACTTCACCCCAATTACCGGCAACACCTTAAGCGTTAGCCTCTCTTGCGAGTTAGCATCACGATTTCTAGTATTGCAGACTTTCGTGGTGTGACGGGCGGTGTGTACAAGGCCCGGGAACGTATTCACCGCGGCATGCTGATCCGCGATTACTAGCGATTCCGACTTCATGAAGTCGAGTTGCAGACTTCAATCCGAACTGAGGTCTGCTTTTTGGGATTTGCTTGTTTTCGCAAACTTGCTTCCCTTTGTACAGACCATTGTAGCACGTGTGTAGCCCTGGATATAAAGGCCATGAGGACTTGACGTCATCCCCACCTTCCTTCGGTTTATCACCGACAGTTCCTTTAGAGTGCCCAACTTAATGATGGCAACTAAAAGTAAGGGTTGCGCTCGTTGCGGGACTTAACCCAACATCTCACGACACGAGCTGACGACAGCCATGCAGCACCTGTCTCTCTGTTTCCTTACGGAAAAAGCTAAATTTCTTCAGTTGTCAGAGGATGTCAAACCCAGGTAAGGTTCTTCGCGTTGCGTCGAATTAAACCACATGCTCCACCGCTTGTGCGGGCCCCCGTCAATTTCTTTGAGTTTTAATCTTGCGACCGTACTCCCCAGGCGGAACACTTAACGCGTTAGCTTGAGCACAGAAAGAATAATCTTCCTATACTTAGTGTTCATCGTTTACAGCGTGGACTACCAGGGTATCTAATCCTGTTTGCTCCCCACGCTTTCGCGCCTCAGCGTCAGTATCGTTCCAGAAAGCCGCCTTCGCCACCGGTGTTCTTCCTAATATCTACAAATTTCACCTCTACACTAGGAATTCCGCTTTCCCCTCCCGAACTCTAGTATAACAGTTTTAAGTGCACTTTCCGGGTTAAGCCCGAAGATTTCACACCTAACTTATTATACCGCCTACGCGCCCTTTACGCCCAGTAATTCCGAACAACGCTTGCACCCTCCGTATTACCGCGGCTGCTGGCACGGAGTTAGCCGGTGCTTCCTTTGATGGTACCGTCAGTCCGCTACTGTATTAGAGTAACGGGGTTTCTTCCCATCTGACAGAGCTTTACAACCCGAAGGCCTTCATCGCTCACGCGGCGTTGCTGCGTCAGGGTTTCCCCCATTGCGCAATATTCCCCACTGCTGCCTCCCGTAGGAGTCTGGACCGTGTTTCAGTTCCAGTGTGGCTGATCATCCTCTCAGACCAGCTAACCATCATTGCCTTGGTAGGCCATTACCCTACCAACTAGCTAATGGTTCATAAGCCCATTTATAAGCGATAGCATTGTAAAGAGGCCATCTTTGATATCACGGCTTACGCCGTGATATATTATTCGGTATTAGCAGTCCTTTCGAACTGTTATTCCCAACTTATAAGTAGGTTACCTATGTATTACTCACCCGGTCGCCACTTTACTTGCCCCTTGCGGGACTTTCACGTACGACTTGCATGTGTTAGGCACGCCGCCAGCGTTTGTTCTGAGCCAGAATCAAACTCTCAAAAACAAAACGTTTATTGACAAGAGTACTTAATGATTTGAATATTATTCAAAGGCATTAAGTGCATCTTACATTTGACATTTTTTAATTTTATTGCATTGTTGTATGCTGTTTAGTTTTCAAAGACCGATCTTACGAATGGCTGTTTGGTGCTTTTAACTTATTTTCAATTGCGGTTTGAACCGTTTTTTGAACTGCCATGTTTCGAAGTGTTTTATAAGTATATTATAAGGGAAAGATTATGTCAAGGGTTTTTTTAAGTTTTTTTAACAATTTATTGTTATTTTAAATATTTTTTTCTTTCCTATTTTAATTACAAATTCGTTAATAAAATCAGGCAGTTTCAAAACGTCTGAATTAGCTCTGATTTCAATTTCATTTCCTTCAGGCGTTCTCTGATTTATAGGTTCATCTTTTTCGTTATAATTTTTTGTGCTGTCTGTATCTATATATATATCATCGTGCGCTTTATTATTAAATGAGTCTTGAGAAATAATTTCCGTATCTTTCGCAATTCCCTCAATTTCAGAGTTTTGTTTATTCAAATTATTGTCTATTCTTATCTTAACAGCCCCCTGTTTTATCAGCCTTTTAGCCTCGCCGTTAGACGGAACTGCATGTATATGCGTCAGCAGAGATATTAAATTTATATGCAGATTTTTATTTCCGCTTAAAACTTTTTCTTCAAAATCAACATTTGTTCCTGTTTTAACGACGCATTGTTTAATATCGACAGTGATTGTTTCTATATCTTCGGGGTTTACTCTTTTTTGATGAGCTTCTTCAAAATACATTGAAGACTTTTTTGCAGTTTCTGAGTCATAAAACCGCTCAACCATTTCTGCAGCTAAATTTTTTTTTGCAAATAACGGATTAAAACCGTTCTTCATATCATTTTTTAATTTCTCTAATTCGTCTAGCGGCACTGCGCTTAATAATTCATAATATTTCATCATCATTTCATCCGATACAGACATGATTTTACCGAACATATCGTTAGGTTCATCAAATATTCCTATGGTATTGCCCAATGATTTACTCATTTTATTGATGCCGTCAAGTCCTTCTAATAAAGGCATAGTCAATATTACCTGCGGATAAAGTTTAAAGCTTTTCATCAGCTCTCTTCCGACCACGAGATTGAACTTCTGGTCGTTGCCGCCTAATTCCAAATCTGCATTTATAAACACGGAATCATACGCCTGCAGCAGCGGATATATAAATTCATGTACAGCTATAGGTCTGTTTGCCGCAAATCTTTTCTCAAAATCATCTTTTTCAAGCATTCTTGCAACGGTATAATTTGATGAAATTTTAATAAATTCTTCTAATTTTATATTTGACAGCCACCAGCTGTTAAATAATATTTTGGTCTTATTTTTATTTAATATTTTAAACGCCTGTTCTTTATATGTTTTAGAATTTTCAATAACTGTTTCTTTGGAAAGCGGTTTTCTTGTTTCCGATTTTCCTGTAGGGTCGCCTATCATAGCAGTAAAATCGCCGATAATAAAAAAAACCTCATGCCCGTAATCCTGAAATGTCTTTAATTTATTTAACAGAACAGTATGTCCAAGGTGAATATCGGGAGAAGTAGGGTCGAAACCTGCTTTTATTTTAAGAGGAATATTATTTAATATAGATAATTTTATTTTTTCATAAAGCTCTTCTTCTTTAATGAGTTCGACGGAACCGCGTTTAAACGCTTCGAGCTGCTCAGTAATTAATGAATCTATATTTTTTTTGCCTTTATCCATTTTTATTTAATTTAATATGTATATTTTGAATTTAAATTAATAAATTTTAATATTAGTACGCTGCATGAATTGCAGATAATAATTATAACCCGCACATATAATATAAATTTATCTATTATATATCAATATTTATTTTTTCTATAGACTTGCTCAATTTAGTATCGGCATCTAACGTTATCAAAACTCCATTCAGCATAATATTATTTTCTTCCGGAACAAACTTGGCAGGCATATTTGTTAAATATTTATTCACCGCTATATCTTTTTGGGTGCCGAGAATAGAATATCTTGAACCTACCATTCCTGCGTCGCTTATATATGCCGTACCTTTTGGCAAAATTATATTATCGTTAGTCTGCACATGGGTATGAGTGCCTATCAATGCAGAAATTTCTCCGTCCAGATAAAAACCGAGCGCTTCTTTTTCTGATGTCGCCTCTGCGTGAAAATCAATTATTATAGCGTCGGATTTATCTTTAATTTCTTCAATTATAGTTTTAGCGGCAACAAAAGGCGAATCTATTAATTCTTTCATAAACACTCTGCCCTCAAGATTTATTACGCATATTCTATTGCCTGTTTTTGATAGAAATATTCCGTATCCGGCGCCCGGTACCCCTGCGGGATAATTAGCAGGTCTTAGCAGTCTTCTTTCTGCCGGCAGATATTCTATTATCTGTCTCTGATCCCAGATATGATTTCCTGAAGTAATTACGTCTATTCCTAAACTGAATAAAAATTGCGCTATTTTAGGGTTGATACCCATGCCGTGGGCGGCATTTTCACCGTTTGCAATAATAAAATCCGGCTGATAGCGTTCAATTAAACGGTTTAATGAATCCTGCACGCCAATTCTGCCGGGTTTTCCTATAATGTCGCCTATAAATAATATTTTTTCTATGCGCATTTAAAATATAAAGCAAATAAAATATAAAGCAAATCTTTCATATATAAGATAATTACAATTTAGTTACAATTAACAGTTCTGTCAATAAATAACAGAAATAAAGTTTAGTAGGAAATTTATATTAATAATTATTAATATTTATTTGGCAAATTCCGTTGCCCTGGTCTCTCTTATAACCGATACTTTTATCTGTCCGGGATATTGCAGATTTGACTCTATTTTTTTAGCTATATCTTTAGCAAGCATGACCGAATCGTCATCAGAAACATTCTGGCTTTGAACAATAACCCTGACTTCTCTGCCTGCCTGAATAACGTAGCTTTTTGCAACGCCATCGAAAGAGTTTGAAATGGCTTCTAAATTTTCGAGTCTTTTGACGTATGTTTCAAACATTTCTTTTCTAACCCCGGGTCTCGCCGCGCTTAATGCATCGGCGGCAGAAACTAAAATTGCTATAACGCTGTTTGGCTCTTCATCATAATGATGAGCTGCTATTGCATGAACAACCTTTGGGGATTCTCCGTATTTTTTGGCAATTTCAGCGCCTATTATTGCGTGAGAACCTTCTACTTCATGGTCAACAGCTTTTCCTATATCGTGCAATAATCCTGCTCTTTTTGCCTGTTTAACATTTACTCCAAGCTCAGAAGCCATTATTCCGCATAAAAAAGCTACTTCAATAGAATGGTTATAAACATTCTGCGAATAGCTTGTCCTGTATTTTAACCTGCCGAGTAATTTTAATATTTCAGGATGAATTCCGTGAACTCCTACATCAAATGTAGCCTGCTCTCCAGCTTCTTTCATAGCCATATTTAGCTCTTCTTCAACCTTTGCGACAACTTCTTCAATTCTTGCAGGATGTATTCTTCCGTCAGCTATCAACTTTTCAAGAGATAATCTTGCAATCTCCCTTTTTACCGGATTAAATGAGGAAAGAACAACTGCTTCCGGTGTTTCGTCTATTATAAAATCAACACCTGTTGCTGCTTCTAACGCCCTGATGTTGCGGCCTTCCCTGCCTATTATTCTTCCTTTAATATCGTCGCTCGGAAGCGGAACGGAAGATATAGTTTTTTCAACAACATAGTCTCCCGCATATCTTTGAATTGCCGTTGCTATAATTTCTTTTGCTTTTTTGTCACTGATTTCTTTAGTTTCATCTTCTATTTTTCTAACCGACTTAGCAGCTTCATGCTTTGCTTCTTCAATAATTGAATTAATTAATTCGTTTTTAGCTTCAGTAGCCGTCAAACCTGATATTCTTTCAAGCTCCAAAGTTCTTTCATGAAAAACTGATTCAATCTTCTTTTCTTTATCTGAAATAGATTTTTCTGTTTGTATTAAAACTTTTTCTCTTCTTAAAATATCAACCTCTTTTTTTTCAATAATATCAATTCTTTTGTCCAAATTGTCTTCTTTTGCGGCAATTCTTTTTTCCAGTCTTATTAATTCTTGATTTTTTTGTTTAATATCCTCATCTGCGGTTTCTTTTAATTTTATAATTTCAGCTTTAGTATTTAATAAAGCATCCCTTTTTATTTCTTCCGCTTTTTTTTCTGCATCGACAACAATATCTTTCGCCCTAAGATGACCTTTTTTTAATGAAATATTTTCAATTATTTTATTTACAAAAAAACCGCCTATGAAAAAAATTATCGAACTAATTATAATTATAATAACTTCTGCCATTATATTATTTTCTCCTTATTATTTCATTGAAAGTAACAGTCTGATTTTAATAATTAAATAATTAACATAATAATAATAATGCTTTTTACAACGTTAAATTAAATATTGTCGGAACAATTAATAATCCCTTTTTCGCATATTAAATAATGCATTTTAATGTCATTTTGCGTAATTTCAATTTCATTTTTATTATAAATTTGAAAATTGTAGCATACGCCTACAAAAATAGAATTTTTTTTAGAGCCGGTCAAAACTTTATCGTAACATCCTTTTCCATAACCTATTCTGTTGCCTGCCCTGTCAAATGCAAGACCCGGAACAAAAAAAACATCAATACTGTTAATATCTGTTTCTTTATCGCATCTTGAAGATAATATTCCGTAATTATCTTTAACAAGCGTCTCCGTATCTTTAAATTTATAAAAACAAATATCGGAATTTTTTTTGCAATACGGTAAACTAATTTTTATATTTTCATATTTGACTTTATCAATGGCAAATTCGATTTTAACTTCATTTTTTATGCTCATATAAAAAGCGACGGATTTAACAGCCCTTTGTTTTATAAATGATTGGATATAATTAGAAACTATATTGCTGCAATAGATAATTTCTTCGTTCTTTAAGTTCAATCTTTTACTTGACATCTCCTTTCTTACAGCAATTTTAGAATACATAATGAATAAAAATATATAAAATATAATTTTAATTAAATTTACCGAATTATTTTATTTCTGCGTTTTAAATTTTATTCATCTTAAATCAGTTCTCTAATTATTTATTTAATTATAATTATAGCTATACTTAGAACGCATATACTAAAAATTAAACAGAGTTATACGACAAAAAGCCCCGTTAAATATAAAAAACCAATATACAGTAAAACAATGTCTTTCTAAATTTCAATTGATGATTTTTATTAAGGAATAACAGAAAAAGGACAACGCGTTTAAAAGAATTTAGGATAATCCCCCGCATGTGCCGAACAGACGATAAAATTGGACCTATTTAAATAAGGTGGTAATCATATAATAATCATCATTAAGAATCAAATAGTTAAATTTGACTCTATTGAGAAAATTAGGGACGATCCCATTCTATCCAACTGTTGGGTCAATTTTAATAATCTAATCGAACACCGCAGGGTTAAGATAAAATACGTATATATTATTTACTAAGATAAACTAGTTAAGACAAGCCGTAAAGCCGCCTGTTCCATGTTATTCAAAACCGTTGAACATTTAAGGTATATAATATATATTAAATAAATTTTTGCAAATACTATGAAACTTTACTATGCGTTTTTTTAATTTAAATTTTACTTTACTTTATTTTATTTTAATAACTTAGCCGTTAGACGAATTTGAAATATATTTATAAATATTGTTTACTTTTTCTAACACTCTTGTACTTTCTATATTGGTTTCCATTTGCGTAGAAAGATAATCGTCGGCAATATTAAGAGCCGTTAAAACGGCGATATTTAAAGAATCGACTGATTTAGTTTTTTTTGAAACCTCATCCGCTTTATTATTTACATATGCAGCAAGTTCCTCTAAATATTTCTTAGGCTTATCGCTATTTATTAAATATTTTTGATTTAATATTTTGAGTTCAACGGCATCATTCATATTTTATTTATAAATAAAATCATAAAACTAGTTTAAATTAATATTTTCTAAATTATATATAATATCATCAATTTTTTTTATAACTATATCATTATCCGTTTCAATTTCATTTATTTTATTATTTAGTTGATTAATTTCCTCATCTTTGATTTTTGCCTCCGTTAATAATCTATCGCGTTCATTTTTTATTTTTTCAAATGCATCTTTTAAAAGGACAATTTTTTCTTCAATTAAATTTAAATTTTTAATATCCATTTTTTGCAATCCTGTAAATAAATTATTCATGTACAATATTTTAATTCTGCATTTTAACTCTGCGTTATTTTAATTTAATTTCTTTCCCTAATCCGCATGCAATTATAAAATCGGCTATATCATTCTTTTTCACGTTATATGTAGATGTTATCATATAAAGTTATAATTTAAAACAAAATTATTAACCGCCGATATTAAAAAGCCGCAGAGGTGTATAAATGAGCATACGGTCTTGCGCTTGACGGAATTATTTTATAAAAAGGACCTTTAATTAAATCTTCAGATGACAAATTAAAATCTTTAGCGTATTCCGATAAATATTTCTTTAAAAAAGACATATCGCTGTCATTTGCTTCTAAAAATTCTACTTCTTTTGAATATTTTGAAAAATCTATTTTTTGTTTCATATAAATGGCGCCTCCATGCATACCGACTCCAAAATATTCTCCTACAGATTCTTCAGAATTATCAAGACTTAAGAGAACCATCACTCCGCCTGCCATATATTCGCCAAAAAAACTTCCTACTTTTCCGCCTATGATTATAACAGGAATTTGTTCGTTATATCCCTTCATATGAATACCTATGCGGTATCCGGCATTGCCCCTGATATAAATCCTGCCGCCCCTCATACCGTAGCCTATAACATCTCCGGCATCTCCGTTTACCGTTATTTTACCTGCATTCATAGTGTTGCCGATATTATCCTGAACATTATTGTTGACAATAATTGAAGGTCCGTCCATAAATACTCCGAGGTCGTTTCCCGGAACTCCATTAACCGTAATGGTAATATCATCTCCTTTAATACCGTCCCCGATGTAATACTGACCATTTACATTTTCAAGAAGAATATTCTTCACCCCGGATAAAATACTTTCTCTGATGATTTTATTTAATTCTTTATAATGCATATCTTTCGCGTCTATTGCAAGCATACTGCCTGAAATCATACCGCCTGTTTTTGTATTGCCGTCTGTAGTCATCTGCTCACCGAATTATTCAGAAATGTTAAAAATTATTATACAATTATAGTTTTTTACATACCTGCATGTTTAATACCTAGCGCTTTTAGTTCTGAATCAGTCAATTCAATTCCTCTGAGCCTCTCTTTAGAGCCCCTTAAACTTTCAATGGAATTTACTCCCATAGCTCCAAGAACTTCTTTCATTTCATGGCTCCACGCATTTATCAAATTATAAAGTTTTTCTCCATATTCTTCAGGGTCAAGCCTTCTTGTTAATTCCGGTCTTTGAGTTGTTATTCCCCAGCTGCAGTTTCCGGTATGACATTTCCCGCAAACATGGCATCCCATTGTAATAAGAGCGGCAGTTCCTATTGCCACGGCATCTGCGCCCAGCGCTATGGCTTTTACGGCATCTGCGCTTGACCTGATACTTCCTGCCGCTATCAAAGAAGCCTCATTTCTTATTCCTTCTTCCCGCAATCTCTGGTCTACCTGAGCAAGAGCAATTTCTATAGGTATGCCGACATTATCTCTGACTATCGTCGGCGCCGCTCCGGTTCCGCCGCTAAATCCGTCAATATATACTATATCTGCTCCGGCGCGCACGACTCCGCTGACAATAGCGGCAATATTATGAACTGCTGCAACTTTAACAGAAACAGGTTTTTCATAATTAACAGCCTCTTTTATAGCATAAATAAGCTGTCTTAAATCTTCTATCGAATAAATGTCGTGATGCGGAGCCGGGGATATCGCATCTGTTCCGGCCGGTATCATTCTTGTCCTCGATATATCTGCCCCAATCTTTTCACCCGGCAGATGACCTCCTATACCGGGTTTTGCACCCTGTCCTATTTTTATTTCGACAGCTGCTCCGCTGTTTAAATAATCTCTGTTAACGCCAAATCTTCCGGAAGCGACCTGAACAATGATATTTTTGCCGAAAGGAACCAGCTCGTCGTGTAATCCGCCCTCTCCAATATTCATAACTATTCCTAACGCCCTTGCAGCTAACGCCATAGCCTTTTGAGCATTCAGAGATATAGAACCGTAAGACATAGGAGCAAACATAAAAGGGGTTGCAAGTTCTATTTGAGGAGGCATCTTATTTTTTAAAACAGGCTGTCCGTCTTCATTAAAGTCCAATTCTATCTTGGAAGGTTTTTTGCCAAGAAAAGTTTTTAGTTCCATAGGCTCGCGCAACGGGTCTATCGGAGGATTTGTAACCTGACAGGCATCTAATAAAATATGGTCAAAATACTTTTTGTATTTTAACGGAGTTCCCATTCCGGATATGGCAATCCCGCCAGTCTCGGACTGCCTCCATATATTTTTAATATGATAGTCCTGCCAATTTCCGTTTTCGCGCATAACAGTCGGATTCTTCAGTATCGATATAGCTCCCTCCGGACAATAAGTATAGCACCTTCCGCATGCAACACACTTGGAATGGTCTGCTATAATTTTATCTCCGCCGAAACTGTATGTCCCCCATCCGCAATTTTGAATACACCTCTTACATCTTATGCATTTTGCGTGGTCTATAACAGCTAAATATTCAGATTGTACATTAGTAAACGATGATTTTGTCATGAAATAATCAACCTTTGTTTTTGAGATATATTTTCAGTATTTATAGCGGTTTTTGCATCGGTTTTTACAGTTTTTATTATAATTGGTTCGCCTGCTTTAGGAGACCATACAACATCAGGGGAAGAACAAATTTCACGGATTGACGATTCCTCGGAAGCTATATACGTAAAATCACCTTTAGTTCCGGCAACAAGCGGTCTTAGTTTTATTCTGTCGTTTAATGCAACCATTCCGTCAGGATAACCGAATATTATGGCAAAAGGTCCGTTAAGAAGCGCGCTGCCGTATATCTGTCTTAAGGCGGTGTATAGTTCTTTTTGTTCAGGCTCCATTTTGTCAATTGTCTGATAAAAAGGAGCGGCTAAAACATTCATTGCCATCTCCACGGGAAGTCCGTGTTTTCTGATAAGCAAATCTAAAATATATGCTATAACTTCCGTATCGGTTTTCAAAGCCAAATTGTATTTGAACATCTCAAGATATCTTTTGTTAATACCATAAGAAGATATTTCGCCGTTATGAACAATTGACCAATCAAGCAGCGTAAACGGATGCGCTCCGCCCCACCACCCCGGAGTATTGGTAGGAAATCTGTTATGAGCCGTCCACATATATCCCTCTACATTATCAAGCATATAAAAATCGGCTATATCTTCAGGATACCCTACGCCTTTAAACGCTCCCATATTTTTTCCGCTTGAGAATACATAAGCTCCGTCGTAATCGGAATTGATAAGCATAACACTTTTGACTACAAAATCATCATCTTTCAGCTCGTTGAAAAGCCTATCTTCGCGGTCGCTTTTCGGTTTCATAAAATATCTGTGAAGAATAGGATGGTCATTGATTTTAGAAGTCTTGAAAATCGGAATAGATTCCTGTTTTTCAATTATAAAATTATTCTTGAAATACTCTTCGGCAGCTTCCTTAGCGGCAATGTCGTCATACATAACATGAAAAGCATAAAGCTCTGAATATTCCGGATAGCAGCCGTAAACTGCAAACCCGCCGCCTAGACCGTTTCCTCTGTCGTGTTCAAGAGCTATAGCTTTCTTAATATCTTCACCGTTAGTTCTTATTTTTTTTATATTTATAATGCCGCATAATCCGCATCCTGCTATATCATGCTCTATTGAAAAATTATTTTTTAATCTAAGCAATTTTTTATCCTCAAAACAATTATTTGAATAAAATATAATAATAATATTTAATTTTAATTATATACATATGTTAGCATATATATGTGTTTTATACAATGTCTATAAAATATTTTCATCTAAAATTTTTTTAAAATCCTCGGCAATATTTTTTTTAACCGGAGGAAGCCCTAATTTTTTTCTTGCTCCTTCTTGAGGCTCGCCGAGTCTTAACGTTTTAAAAAATAATTCTTCCGCTTTTTTTACAGTAGGCGGATTTACCTGATTCTTTATGGCAATATTTTTTAAAGTCGTAAGAACGGTTTCCCAGCTATAATTTTGCGGACAGAGTTCGGAGCATGTATGACACTCTAAGCATTCCCAGACAATTTTGGAACACATAGCACGTTCGACATCATTGTCTAATATCATTCTAATTATTAGCAGAGGGTCATATGACGCAAAATTCAGCGACATGGGACAATCATTTCTGCAAGCCTGGCAATTGTAGCACCTGACCAAAGACTCTTTATCAAACATTAGCGAATAATCCTTAAATATCTTTGATAAATTAAATTTATCAATAAATTTTTTTGCCTTTACTTTATGCATTTCAATAAGCTCTTCTGTGCCTTCTATGCCAAAGGCCAGACACATAAGTTCTTCCAATGTTATAACCGGAATATCATATCTTGAACCCTCTTTTATAAGCATGAACTGATTTGTATCAAACTGTGTAAAACAAGACGGACATACGGTAGTCAGGGCATCAACGGATGCTTCTTTGATAGCGTCCATTTTAATTCTTGTCATGATTAAAGCCTTGTCGTGTTCATCTACTCTGTCTAAAGACTGACCGCAGCACATCATTTTATTATTGTAATTTACTACCGTCGCTCCCAGCGCTTTTAAAATATTATCGTATTTTACAGGGTCGAACGGGCTGTCAAAATTGATAACATGAGAAGGTCTGACAAGATGACATCCGTAATGAATTGCAATTTTCAAACCTCTTAACGGATATTTTACATTAGCTTTAATTCTATTAACGCCGACCTCATCATGAAGATACTCTATTAAATGGGAGACAGAAGACGAACCTGAAAAATTTAATCCTATTTTATCAAGTTTTTTATTAATATCTTTCTGGTAATCGGGGTCAGATATAACTTTTGCTCTTGCCTGTTTAAGATTTGAATAGCACCCTGTACAAACAGACAGAATATTGACATCTTCATTTTCTGCAAGAGCGATATTTCTTATAGCCGTCAAATCAAATAAAGTCTCATCTATATTTTTGACTAAAGATTTTTCAGGACAGCATGTAAAAGAATCTATGTCTTTATATTTAATTTCTAATTTATCTAATATTAAACGCGTAGCTTTCTCCATGAAAGGAAATTTTGCCTGAATTGTACAACCCCAAAAAAAAACATTTTCTTTGCTCATAATTTTATATATTTATTTTCAGTTATCTCGGTTAATTAAATTAGCGTTATGATTTATAGTCATTATATTATAATATATTTTGTTATATTTTAACATACAAAATTAACAAATAAAAATTATACAAAACTCAAATATATAAAACTAACCTGCATACGATGGCTTTCATTATTAATCGTATTATTACATTATTACATGTGAATAATTTTAAGTTAAAATAACACCTGATACATTCTTAAAATATTTATAGAATGAATAAACAGATAATAATATGCTTAATAAAATTAACCAGTATCCTATAACTCCAAAATTGATATGAAAATGTGAATAGTATATAAGCAGAAATAAGATGCCGAACATTTGAAAGGTAGTTTTCCATTTGCCTATTTTGCCGGCAGGAATAACTAATCCCTTTTCGCCTGCGATAGCTCTCAAGCCTGTAACAAATATTTCCCTGATTATTATTACGGCAACCATCCATGCCGGAATTCTATGCAAGGGTATAAGCATAATAAGTATGGTAACGACTAATATTTTATCTGCTATAGGGTCTAGAAAAATACCGAAGGTGGTAATAATATTTTTTTTTCTTGCAATATATCCGTCTATAAAATCTGTTCCCATAGCCAGAATAAAAAGCAAAGCGGCGTATAATTCATAAATTTCATTATTAAAAAACAGCAATACAAAAATAACCGGAACGATTAATATCCTGCATGCAGTCAAAATGTTAGGCAAATTATAAATATCATTATTTTTATTCATTATTTTACCCAATTTTACTTATTTTTTTTATATCTGTTATAATAATCTACAACCTCTTTGACATAATTCTGCGTCTGTGTGTACGGCGGTATTCCTCCGTATTGCTTGACCGCATTTTTGCCTGCATTGTACGCTGCAAGAGCTAATGGCATATTTCCATTGTACTTAACAAGAAGGCTCTTTAAGTACTTTGTTCCTGCGAAAATATTCTGCGCCGGATTAAAAGGGTTTGACACATTCAGCATTCTTTGAGTTGCCGGCATAAGCTGCATAAGCCCTTCGGCGCCTTTATCGGATACAGCCGATTTTTTATATCCGGATTCCGCCCTAACGACTGCCGAAATAAGAAGGCTGTTTACGCCATATTTTTTTGCAGCTTTTTGAATCAATTTTCTATATTTTAATATTTTAGAAGACTTATTTTTATATTTGGACGCGGTGCGCATAAAAACTTTGTAGCCGTTTGAAACCGGTACGTTAGAAAAATATACCGTTCCGTTTTTCCCGCGCCTCATATAAATATTTGCTTCTGCACTATTGGGATAAATAAATTGCAATACTATCATTGAAATCAGCAAAGCAGAAGCAAAAGCGCCGATAATACCGGCGGCATTCCTGTTTATTACTTCAGAGCGTTTTATTCCGTTAAATAATTTATCGCAATAAATTTTCATAAATTTGCCTTAAATGCTTTCTTTTAAATTCAATAATTCATTCAAGAAATTTTCATAAATTTGCCTTAAATGCTTTCTTTTAAAATGGCATTCATAGCTGCAGCTGCTACCGCGCTGCCGCCTAAATTTCCAATATTGCTCACAGACGAAAAAAAAACATCTTTCATAAGTATTCTTTTAGATTCGTCTGCGCCGACAAATCCCACAGGCATACCTATTATAAGTTTAGGCTTATAGCTGAGAGATTTAAATAATATTTTACATGTATTCATTGTTTCCAATAAAGCCGTAGGGGCATTCCCGATAATTATAAAATCGGGTAAATTTTCAATAACGGCAATTCTAATAGAATATGCCGATTTTGTAATTGGATGAAAATCAGCCGTATTATTAAATTCTGATTGTAAATTATAAATAGACATTAAATGAGCAAATTTTTCATTTAATTCTTCGCTGCTTAAATCTATATAGCAATTAGTTTCCGTAATAACTTTTTTATTAACGGTGCTGCTTATTCCGGCTCTTGTCATCTTGCTATCGCAAACTATTTTTATAGATTTATTTAAGTCGGATTGCTGTTTTATAAAATTAACGGAATCGGCAATTGAATTTTTAGTAAAAGAAACAGTCTTTGAATAAGCAATATCGCTTGAAGCGTGTATCATTCTTTTTATTATGTTTTTTTCAAATTCAGAATAATTATTATTAAAAAACTCATTATCCGCAAGCAATGAATTTATTATTGAAATGCTTTCGTTGTATATATCCGTTCCTATATTGTAATTCGTCATATTCATAATGTTTATGATATTTATTCGTTATATTTATTTGTGATATATATTGCGTAATATTTATTATTAAATTATTAATTATTGCGTATTATTTGTCGGATGTTTATTGAATATTTTATGGTTAAACATATACAATAACAATACTAATAAATATTTCTATTATTTATCTATTTTATTAAGTTAGACATCCCATAGTCGGTACATACAATAATAATACTAATAAATGTTTCTATTATCGGTCTATTTATTATAATTATTATAAAAATTTACACGCTGATTTTCAATAATAATATAAGTTGTGTTGTTGCGCATATAAATTATATAATATTAAAATAAACTAAACAAATAAAATAATACAAAAATTTTAAATCAGGATAACAATAATCATTTTTATGAGTGATAAAAATTCTATTTTTTGCCTTTCGTTAAAAGAATTAGAAACTTTTTGCATAAAAAATTCTGCAAAAAAATTTAATGCATTTCAAATTATGAAATGGATTTATAGCGCTAAAGTATATGATTTTAATGATATGACAAATATTCCAAAAAGTCTCAGGGAGAGTCTTAAATCCAATTTTAATTTTAAAATGCCGGAGATTACAGCCGGTTATAGGGAAGATGCAGACGACGGCAATTATTCAATAAAATATCTTATAAAACTTAACGGCGGTTCTGCCATCGAATCAGTATTCATTGATTACGGCAAAAGAAAAACATTATGTGTTTCATCTCAGGCAGGATGTAAAATGCTGTGCGATTTTTGCAGCACAGGTAACTTTGGTTTTCAAAGAAATTTAACTTCAGGGGAGATAATCTCTCAAATTCTATTAATAGAAAATGAATGTAAAACCAAAATTACTAATATAGTATTTATGGGTATGGGCGAACCATTAGATAATCTCTCCGAAGTAAAAAAAGCCCTTGAAATTATTTCAGACCCCAACTTTATGGGAGTGGCGCGCAGAAAGATTACAATTTCAACATGCGGCATAATAGATAAACTAATTGAGATTAAAGATTTAAAATATAAAATCGCTATATCTCTAAACGCTTCAAATAATTATTCAAGAAACCAAATTATGCCTATTAATAAAAAATATCCCATAGAAGACATCGTAAAATTTATAAGCAGCGGAAAATATTTCGGCCATAATAAAATAACTTTAGAATATGTTTTAATAAAGGATTTTAATGATTCAATAAATAATGCAAAAGAACTGATAAAATTATTTTTTCCGCAAAATGTCAAATTCAATCTGATTCCGTTTAATAAATTTAATAAATTTGAGATTGACAATGCAGACCCCGCAAAAACTGCCGGCGGTACACCGCCAAAAAATAATTACGAAAGAACAAGCGAAACTGCCTATAATAATTTTCAGGACAAATTGATGAAAGCCGGATTTATAGTAACGATAAGACATTCTAAGGCTCAAAGTATTTACGGCGGGTGCGGGCAATTAATCGGTTAATTCAATTACAATCTAAAGTTAATTTGCTATAATATTTACAATATATTATAATATGATTTTTAAAACAAATAGGTATTATATTATATATGCCATCAAAAAAATATTCCGCAGCGATAGATTTGGGGACTACAACAATCGCAGCTGCTTTAATAGATAAAAAAACTAATAAAGTAATTATGGAGAAAAGTTCTACCAATCTGCAGTATCCGGATTTTGGATTAGATTCGGTAAAACGGATACAGAACGGCCTTGACAAACAATCTGTTAAAAAATTGCAGGAAAAAGCATTCTTGACAATCGGCAATCTTTTAAATTATTTTATAAAAGAATTATGTATTGCTCCGGCAGATATAACTGAAATTGCTCTTGCGGGCAATACTGCAATGGAATTAGCTTTTTCCGGCGAACCTTTGTCTGCTCTTGCAAAACCGCCTTATAGACCTTCTTCCGATATAGCGTTCCCAAAAAAAACAAGCGAAATAGGTTTATCTCTATATATCGGCACTGAGAATTTAACTGCAGATTTAAACCCTGCAGATGCGGCAGTCAATATTCCATCCGGTTGTTTTAGCAAAAACAATCATAGCAAAAGCAAAGGCACATTAAACAGCGATTTATTCATATTTCCTATTTTAGACGGATTTGTCGGAGGCGATACGGTATCATCTATTTATTATCTGGATCTGATAAATAGAGACACACCCGCTTTTATAGCTGATTTTGGAACAAATGTAGAAATCGCGATAGGCAATAAAAATAAAATTTTTACAACATCGGCACCTGCCGGACCTGCCTTTGAAGGAGGAAATATAAAAAACGGAATGCTGGCACAAGGTTCCGCTATTTCCTCTATTGAGCTGAAAAACGGTCTGTTCAATTTTGAGACGATTAACAGTTCAAAAATTCCGGAAGGAATTTGCGGAAGCGGGATAATTGATTTAATAGCTTCCCTGCTTCGTGAAAAAATAATAGATAAAAACGGCAGGATTATGCCTCAGGAACTCATTGATTCAGAGAGTTATTCGGTAGTGAACAGCAATGCGGATAACGCACAAAATGAAGTTATTATTTACAGAAACAGCAAAACGGATATAAGATTTTACCAAGATGATGTCAGGCAGTTTCAATTTGCTA
This sequence comes from bacterium, assembly GCA_021825865.1. GTDB lineage: Bacteria > SZUA-79 > SZUA-79 > Acidulodesulfobacterales > Acidulodesulfobacteraceae > Acididesulfobacter. The sequence goes on along the minus strand of JAKAFU010000018.1, from coordinate 15,164 downwards.
AATCTGCCGTAAAATCTGCGGTTGAAATATTGCTAAATAAATATAAAATCGATATTAACGATGACTTCGATGTTTATATATCCGGTTCTTTCGGCAATTATATTAAAAATGAAAATATAGATATTATAGATATTTTTCCTTTTAAAAATAAAAAAATAAATTATATTTTTGACAGTTCTCTCGAAGGATGTAAAAAATATCTGATTACCGAACATTCCGTAAGGAAACGGGATATATCAAAAATTACGGCTGTTTCGAAAAACTTTCCGCTGTCAGGAAGTAAACTTTTTGAAAAATTATTTATTAAAAATTTATTATGGGAATAATATGCAGATAAAAATGTTTGAAGACGAAAGATTAAATACAGAGTTTTTCCCGGGCATAAATTTCATCAAAGTATTTTCTTCATATAACAAACCGCTGGCAATTAAAGATATAAAAGGCGATATAATTTATATGAACGAACAGGCTAAAGTGCTTAGACTTTCAACTAATGACGATATTTGCATATCTTTTAATGAAGAATTACCCGAAGAAGTCAAAAAACTTAATAAATCAGGCTTGCTGTCAATAAATAAAATTATTAATACAATATCGGTTAATAAAATTCCTCAAAAAAAATACTTTCAAATTGAAACGCTCACGCTTTTTAATAATTTTGGATTATTTAACGGCACACTGATTATTTTCTTTGATATGACAAAAATAGCTGAAAATATTATTAAATTATCAGAAATTAATAATTGCAAAACATATGACGAATTAACCGGCTTCTTGCTAAAAGAACAATTTGACGAAATCGCCGAAAAAGAAGCTGAAAGATGTAAACGATACGGCGTTACTTTTTCAGTAGTATGTTTCAGTTTTGAAAATTTAGTATTAATCGGGCAGTCTTACGGGCAGGAAAAATTAAATAAATTAATTAAATACTACGGAATGTTTTTAAATCAAAAGTTTAGAAAAATAGATTATCTGTTCAGATTTAATTTTAACGATTTTTATGCAATATTAACTCACACAGGTTTGGATGTTGCATTAGCAAAATTTGAAAAAATAAAAAAATCAATATCGGAAGCGGTAAAATTTAACGGACCGCTGCAGCCTGTGCTATATTACGGAATTTCTGAATTTGATATTAAAAGACATTTTAAAAATTGGAGACTTCTTATAGACGAAGCAAAATTAGAATTTGAGAAAAATAAAACATTCAGTTTCAAAAAATTTTAGAAAATTTGCGCAGCGCGCGGATACATGCGCTATTTAGCGTAATATAATAAATATTATCTGCATAGATTAATAATTTTTGCATTATCTTCATCTTTTAGAACCGGCACTTTGTTTAATATTTTTCCGACCTTATAGAGCGGCTCTCCGGCATTCTTAAATATATTTTCAAGAACGTCAGCCTGAGCCTCGGATACACATATTAAAAGTCCGCCTGATGTTTCAGCGCCAAAAGCAGCCCAGACAAGATTTTCATCAGCATTTTCTTCAATATTTACATATTGAGAAAAGAATTTTCTATTCCGTTTAGTACCTGCCGGATTAATTCCTTTCTGTATTAATTCTAAACTTCCGCTGATTAAAGGAAGATTTTCAAGATTTAATTCACAAGAAACACCGCCGGCTATGAGCATTTCAGATGTATGCCCTACGAGACCGAATCCTGTAATATCAGTCATTGCATGCACCGCTTTTTTTAAAGAAACGACTAATTCGGACGCTGTTTTATTTAATTTTGTCATAGAACAGACAGCTTCATCTAAAGCAGACTGTTTTAATAAATCAGTGCATAGCGCGCTGACAATAAACCCTGTTCCTAATTTTTTGGAAAGATATAAAATATCTCCCGGCTCAGCTCCTTTATTTGAATATATCCGGTCTATTTCACATATACCCGTAACGCTAAGACCGTATTTCAGCTCTTTATCGTCAATAGAATGACCGCCGAGAAGCGCCGCTCCGGATTCATTTATTTTATCTAATCCTCCAAGCAATATTTCTCTAAAAACATCTTTTTCGACATTTGCTATAGGAAAGCATGCAATGTTTAAAACGGTTATAGGGCGTCCTCCCATAGCATAAACATCTGATAAAGCATTAGCCGCGGCTATTTGTCCAAAAGCATAAGGCTCATCTACTACAGGCGTAAAAAAATCTACGGTCTGAATAAGGCACCTGTTATCCGATATTTTATATATACCGGCATCGTCTTTATAATCAAAACCTACAAGAACATTGTCATTGGGTAGTACAGGTAATTTATCAATTATTGAAGATAGGTCCTCCGGACCTAATTTGCACCCTCAGCCGTGAGCAGATGTCATAGATGTTAATTTATATTTTTTGCTTGTCATGGTTTAACATAAAAGTTAATTAGTAATTAAAGTACACAATGAAACAAAACATAATAATATATTTTTTCTTCAGATTTGATATCTTGATGCTCTATTTGATGCTGTATTATTACGGCATTTTGCTGCCGGCTATTAAATATTCTAAATCTTTATCGGTAAATTTGATACCGCCGCCGACAAATATTGACCTGTTGTTGTTTTTACTAAAAATATCGTCATACCCCGTATCTACAAAAAGATGACGTAAAAACGTATAACTCACGCCGGCGTTAACGTATGCTTCTGCAGAACCGTTATTTGAATTAAATCCGAATGCCCTTGCGTATAATTTAAGATTTCTATTTGTATATGGAACATAATAATTAACGCCGACTCCTCCGGTGGAATACATAAGTCCCGCCAAAAATGTCCAATTATAAAAATTTTTAGCAATTTCTGCATTAAATTTAAGGCTGTTAGAATTAGAATATTGAGTAGTGTTTGTTGTGACACTTGAAGGATAAAACTGCCCCGACGGCGGATTATTAGTAGTATATGTCGTGGTTTGCGTTTCTCCATATGAATTTCCGTAATTTACAGGCGTTGAATCTACGCCAAGGACATAATAATGACCAGGGGAAGGCTGAAGCTTAACATTTACTTCTGTGACCGAACCGTTTGAACGGTCTAGATATTGAGAATTTATATTCATTCCAACCTTAAAACTATTAAAACCTCCTACTAAATTATTAATGCCTTTAAGCGAACCGTTAAGATTATTATATACAGAGCTTCTATTTACAAGCTTGCCTAAAGTTCCTCTGCCGTTATTGATTTTTGACGATATACCGTATATTTGATTTAATGACAACTGAAGCTGTTTTGTGTCTTTCCTGATATGAAGCAGGCTTCTATTGATATTAGACTTATTTTTAGTTAAAATATCGCTTAAATTTGCCGATACAATTTTGATGTTATCGGTAATAGAAGGAAGCTCCTGTCTTAAATTATCGGATATTGCCCTAAAATTATGGATTGTTTTTGTCAATGCCCTGTCGTTTTCAACTGTCAATCCGTTAATATTACGGGAAAAACCGGCGAAATTGGTCATTATTACATTAAAGTTCTTTTGATTTAAATATACTAATCTGTTTAAATTATCTGAAAGTTCTGCAATATTTGCCAATATTGCTTTTATTTTATGTTCGCCTGTTTTAGTGCCGATTGATTTTTTCAGCGATTTTGTAACGGCATCAAGATTATCTGCAGTTTTTGCGAATTTTAAAATCAGGGAAGACATATTCTCCGGCGATTTATAACTTTTAATAATTTCATTTTCAGGCACCGGTTTTGACGATAAAGCCTGGATTGTATTTGCAGGAGAAATAGATATATAGCTCTCTCCCAGCAAACTCATAGACCTTATCGAAGCCGTATAATCAGGATAAATTTTATATTTGGAATTTATTTCCATATAAACACGCGCCTGACCGTTTTCGAGTTTAATCTTCTTGACCGTCCCGACTTTTATCCCGGCCATTTCAACGTTAGTTCCGGTACTTATTCCGTTTGCAGACGCAAAATACGCGGAAATAATATATGTAGGAGGTTTGAAAAGGTTAATCTTACCGACTTTCATAGAAAAAAAAACGAGTATTAATAAAATTGCGACGGTAAAAAGACCAACCTTAGTTTCTTTATTTAATTTCATGATATATCATTAGTAAAAAATAATAAAAAAAGATTCAATTTATTTGATGCCGGTTATTTTTGATACATTTTGCCATAAATTAAACAAAATTATATCGTATACACTAAAAATTAATATAAACAAACTCAATTTCTGCTTAAAAGAATATGCCGAATATAAGAACATATAACGGGCAAATCATATGACTATCGGACCGTTCATGCTTCCTGTTACAAATTGTCTTACAACAGGATTATCCGATGTTTTAAATTTTTCGGCATCACCTTTTTCAATTATAGCACCTTCATATAACATTGCAATAGTATCCGCTGTTTTATAAGCTCCTTCAATATCATGGCTTATAATAATGCCTGTATATTTGAAATGTTTCTGTGTTGAAATTATGAGATTATTTATTACATCCGACATTATAGGGTCAAGCCCTGTAGTGGGTTCGTCAAAAAGAACTGTTTCGGGCTCTAATATCATAGCTCTTGCGACTGCCACCCTTTTTCTCATACCGCCGGACAATTCTGCAGGCATTTTTGATTCAATCCCGCTTAAACCGACATCATTTAAACCGGACATCACTTTTTTTATAATATCTCCTTCGGATAATTTCAGATGCTGCCTTAAAGGAAATGCTACATTTTCAAAAATATTAATTGAATCAAACAATGCTCCGTCCTGAAATACCATTCCAAATTTTTTTCTTAATTCATTCAGCTCTTTCTTATTTATGGCGTTTAGGTCAATATCATTGAATAGAACCCTGCCTGAATCAGGTCTCAAAAGCCCTACTATATGCTTCAGCATGACACTTTTGCCTTCCCCGCTTCTGCCTATTACAACGGTAATTTTCTTATCTTCAAAACTTATATTGAGATTATTCAGAACCTTAACGTTTTTAAAAGATTTATTTACATTCTCAAGAATTATCATTTACATAAATCCAAAATAAAATATAGTTCTGATATTAACCTGTTTATTTTATTAATTTAATTTAATAAATCATATAACTAATATTAACCATATTATAATCATATTATAATATATATTACGATTAAAGTTTAGAGTCTAAAATAATATTGAAGTCAGTATGTAATCGGCAAAAAGAATATAAATTGAACTCAGCACAACCGCCTGTGTGGTCACTCTTCCTACGCCTTTAGAACCGCCGGATGCTTCAAAACCTTTAAAAGTACTTATAGTAGCAAGTATAATTCCAAAAAAAACTGCTTTTATTAAACCGTTATAAATATCGCTGAGTTTAATATATTTGTAAATCATATCGACAAATACCGTGCCGTTTAATCCGAGAAAAAATTTATAGACTACATATCCTCCAAATATTCCTATAAGGGATGTTACAATAGACATTAAAGGAAGCATTATCATGGATGCGATGATCCGCGGAACAGAAAGGAAATAGAAAGGGTCTACCGCCATCACTTCAAGGGCGTCCACCTGTTCGGAAATTTTCATAGTGCCTATTTCAGAAGCCATAGAAGAACCGCATCTGGCTGTAATCATTAATGCGGTCAAGACTGGTCCCAGCTCTCTGGTCATTGCAAGAGCAACGGTAGGACCTATCATGTATGTTACGCCTACAATCCTGGCTGCGTAATAGGACTGAAGGGATAAAACCATGCCCGTAAAAAGCCCCGTTAACCCGACAATATAGAATGAACCTATTCCTATAAAAGACATCTGGTCAAAAAGGTTGCTGAAATTCACGGAATACCGGAAAATGGACAAGATGCAGTTCCACAAATATATAATTAAAGAACCTAACTCATTTATTATATATAAAACAAACAGCCCTATTCTTTCAAAATAATGTAATATAAAATCCATATATTTATATATTTTTATAATTTATTCTTCAAGCTCTACGTGCCAGTAAGCGCTATCCACAATATTAAGAAACGGCATCCATTCTTTGTATAGTATATTTGTCAAAGATATATGATAGTAAGGAGACCATTCCGGTTTTTTAGGCTTCCGGATTAAATTCATTCCCGCCTCTTCCGGCGTTCTGCCGCCCTTAATTCTATTGCATTTAATACAACTGCAAACGACATTTTCCCATGAAGACACTCCGCCGTACGTTCTCGGAATTACATGGTCTAAATTTAAATCGTTCTTTTTAAATTCTTTTCCGCAATACTGGCATTTATTTTTATCTCTGAAAAATATATTGGCTCTTGAAAATTTAATATATCTCTTCGGTACTTTATCATACCCTGTAAGAAGAATTACCCTCGGCACTCTAATAAGCCGATTCACAAGACCTACTGACTGCATACTGCCCGTAACGGAAATATCTTTCCATGAATCAAAAGTAAATGTGCGGTAATTTTCGTCAACAGCCTTAGCGGCTCCCTGATATAAAAGTATAAAAGCCCTTTTAAGAGAGGTCACGTGCACCGGCAAAAAGGATTTATTCAGAACTAATACACTGGAAGATAACATAAGCAAACCCGTATATTATATTATAAATTAAAAACGATGATATTATAATAATATCATAATATTAAATTATTTTACATATATAATATTAATATATAAATAAGCGCCGTTCAGATCCGTCTTTTTATTTTTATATTTAATTAATTAATCAGCTTAATATTTGAGAAGCTTTTATGAAATTATCAATTATATCGTTTATATCGTCGTCTAAAACAGTTCTTAAATCAATAAGAAATTCACCGCTTTTAATTTTTCCGATAATAGGTATCTGCAAACTCCTGAATATTTCGCTTAATTTTTCTGCCGCAAAAAATTTGTGCGTAACGGATAAGCAATACGTTTTCATTTCGTAATCAGGCATTGCTCCGCCTCCTACAATGCTGAAATCCTCTATAATACTAAAATTATACATAATTTTATGAGTGCTTTCAAGTTTTTTAAGCTTAGCTAAAAGTTTTGCTCCTCTTTTTTTTATTTCCAAAATATTTTGGGAAAGCAGACGAAGGGTCGGGATATTCTTAACGGCGTTATTTATATCTAGATATTCAAACAAGACTGCTTCAAGTGCTGCCAGGGTCATTTTATCAATCCTGAAAGCCCTGTTTAACGGATTTTTTGCAATTAAATCAACATATTCTTTTTTGCCTGCAATAATACCGGCCTGCGGTCCGCCAAGAAGTTTGTCTCCGCTGAATGTCACTATATCAATCCCTGCATCGACAACTTCCTGAGCTGTGGGCTCTTTTGGAAGACCGAATTTTTCAAATTTTATAAAACTTCCGGAACCGAGATCTTCCATTACCGGAATATTGTATTTTTTTCCTGTTTCTACAAGTTCTTTAGAATTGACCTCGTGAACAAACCCTGTCATTTTAAAATTGCTGTGATGAACTTTAAGCAGTAGAGCTGTATTTTCGTTTATTTCAGATTCATAATCGTTAATTTTAGTCTTATTTGTAGTTCCGACTTCAATAAGCTGCGCTCCTGATGCTTTCATTATATCGGGAATTCTAAATGAACCGCCTATTTCAACAAGCTCGCCTCTTGAAACTATAACTTCTTTTTTAATTCCTGAGGCAAATGTGTTTAACGCCATAAAAACAGCGGCGGCATTATTGTTCACTACAATAGCCGCTTCACTGTTTAAAATTCTGTTAAGTAATATTTCAACATGGGAATATCTTTTTCCCCTCATTCCTTCTTCAAGATTGAATTCAAGATTTGAATATGACGAAGATATTTTAAAAACATTCTCAACCGCCGCTTTCGGCAAAATAGACCTGCCAAGATTGGTATGAACAACTACGCCGGTTCCGTTAATAACCCTTTTAAGGCTAAATGAAAAATTGTTAAAATAATCCTTAAGCAAAAGTACAAAATGCTCTATTTTAAAAATATTATCTTCAAGTATTGCGTTGTCTTGAAAATTTATTTTTATTTTTATTTTCTCTTTTTCTTCGGAAAATATTTCTTCTAATTTATCTTTTACGGCATTATATGAATATTTCTCTATTAATTTTTTGACGCCTTCGTCCTGCAAAATTAATTGAATTTTCGGAAATTTTCTTAAATAGTTGTTTAAGCTGTCCATAATTTTTAACTAATTTAAATTAATATTTTTTATTAAGATTAAAAGATTTAAATGAATTTCCTGCATAAAAAGATAAAATATTTTCTAAAAAGTTAATGCAGTCTCTTAGGACATGTTCTTTGACATTTAATTTTGAAATTATTGAGGTATTGGAATTTACCATAAGATTAATAATTTTGACCGCGCTGACAGATAAATCGATTGTTTGTAAAGTTTTGGCGCAATTGCTGCAGATTGCTCCGCCATTTGCTATGCTGAAAGTAAAATAATTATCGGTATTTTTTTTAGAACATAACGTGCATGCAGTAAAATTAGGAAATATCCCTATATACTTTAAAAAGTTAGAAATAAAAAAAAGTTCATGCTTAAGAATAATATCTTCCCTGCAATCGTTTCCGACCGCTTCATCTAAACTAATATATACGTCCCTCAGCAAATTAAAAACCATAAGATTTTTGTCTTTTTCAGGAACAAGCGCTTTTGTAATTTCCAGAAGTTTTGATATAGACATATAAGCATTTATATTTTTCCGGATATTTTTATATTCTTCAACAGAATCTACTTCATAAAGTATTGCCAGAGACATCCCCGCTTTTTCGTAAAATTTTATATTAGTCAGCATAGCGGGTTCGAGTTTTCCAAGAAATCTTTTTTTGCTTTTTCTTGCATTATTGGCAAAACAAACAATTTTTCCATAATCTTCGGTAACATAGACTATTAATAAATCTGCTTCATTCATTTTTTTTATGGAAACAATAAAAGATTTTGATGATAATACATTCATTAAAATTATCTTCCGAATTGCAAATATTTAAATTAAATTATTTTTTTAAATAAACTATGCTCATACAGCCTGCTGCCTAAAAGTATAATTTATTCTTATTTTATATTTTTTTGCTGCCTTAAAGTATAATTTATTTTTGTTTTATATTTTTTTATCGCTTTAAAATCTGCAGGTCTCGTTCTCCTACTATATTATATATTATCTGCCGGAAAAAAAAACAACGCATATTCCTATAATAATAACAAAAACCCCAAGCCATCTCTTGATTCCTACTTTTTCTTTCAAAAAAAATTTTGAAAGAAAAAGCACAAAAATATAACCGCTTGATAAAAGCGGGTATGCAATAGACAGCGGAAGTTTGGATAGTGCCAGAAGATAAAATAAGGTAGCAAAAAAAAGGATGACCAGCGCACTGAAAATAAACGGATTAAAAAATACAAGGACAGACTTAAAACCTATTTTTAAATGTTCCTCCTTTACTTTACCTGACCCTATTTTTTGCAAAAGCTGTCCAAACGAGGAAAAAATAACGGCAAAAATCATATAATAGTACGGATTCATGATATTTTATATATAACCTTAATAACCGTTAAAAAATTTAAAGAACACAATCTGGTTATTTTATAGTAAAGAGTTAGACAAATACGGCTGACTAATAACTAAGTAAGCAATAAATAAACATTAAATAAGCAATAATAGTAGAGGTACCTTATAATGAAAAGTTTATCACTAAAACCAAAAATGGGCAACGAAAAATTACATTATATCTGCAGGACTTTTCCGGCCGAACAATTTAATTATATAATAATTTAATTATATAATAATTTTTTCTAAATTTGAAAGTTCTGTATAAGTTGAAAAGATGTAGAGTTTATCTATTTTTTTGTCTGTTTTATATAGATAATTATTATTATTATAAGATATTAAATTTATAATTTCGTTAAACGCTTTTTTAACGCTGTGATTTACTTTTATTTTTTTTATGTCTATTCCGGCAGTTTTGAGCCTTATAGCCATATCGTACGGTCTAAGTCCCGTAATTGCAATATTATTAAATTTATTAATATATTTTTCAAAATTTACGTCCCAAATCCATGAAACATCCCTGCCGTCCGCATCTCTGTCTGAAAAAGCAAACAGGGCATTAATACAATCATCTTTTTCGAATATCTTTTCTAATACATTATTAAATCCTGAGGGATTTTTTACTAAATCTATGCTGCACTCTATTCCTTGAACTGTTTTTTTAAAAGACCTGCCGAATTTTGTGGAATAATTTTCGAATGTTTTTTTGATTATCTCGTCGTCTATGCAATAAAATTTTAAAACCAGAAAGGCTGCCGTGTAGTTTAATATATTATAATAGCCCTGAATTGAAGGTTTAAAATCAAAGTCTCTGTTTTTTACCTTGGAATTAAATTCTTCAATATTTTTAAAATTAAAAGTTATATAATCATCGCCGAACGGTTCCGCTTCTATATCGGCAGCAGCGTTTTTATATCCGCAATAATTGCAGCAATAATTTGTCATAGTGTAATGGGCGTTAAAATAAGCGGACAATATGTTTCCGCATTGAGGACAAGAAATTGCATCAGTTAAAGCAATATTACTATTTTCTTTTTCACGTTTACATAAGTTATATTCATCTGAACCGCTATTCGGCTTGTTTAAGATATTTAATTGAGCATTACCGCTTCTGCAGCTGTTATTAATATCATTATTATGTTTGTTATTATTATGGAATTCTTTTTTCTCTGATTTAACATTAAAATAAAATTTTCTATTTTTAGTGTTAAACCCTATAAAAGATGCGAGAGGTTCATTTGAAGGTAAAATTAAAAGAGGATAAGTTTTCAGAGACTGTATTGATTTTTTAATATTGAGCATCGTGGTATTTACTTCTCCGTACCTGTCTAACTGGTCTCTATAAAAATTAGTAATTACTATAACATCCGGATTTATTTTTGAAATAATATAAGGAAAAACCTTCTCGTCTATTTCAATTACTATAATGTTCGCATTAAATTTGCCATTAGATGAATACTGTTCAAGAATAGACCCGAAAATGCCGTTTGTCATATTTGCCCCGTTAATGTTTGAACAAACTTTCATACCGGCATTATTAAAACCTGAGGCTATTAAATTGGCTGTCGTAGTTTTTCCGTTAGTTCCCGTAACAAATATTACAGGAATATTTATAGCATTTATATCTCTTGCAAAATTATCAATTAAATTTTTATCAAATTTTTTTAACAAATAAAGCGGCAAAACATCCCCGTTTCTTTTGAAGACTGCAACTAATATCAGTTTAAAAAATTTATAGAGAATAATTTCAATTTTATTTTTTATATTTAAATACATAATGATTTCAATAAGTTAAGCATTACTCTAATATTTTAACAACTTACATACTGATTAAAAATTGTGCAATTTGATTAACCTTTCTATTTTGTTGGACATTCAGGTTTCAACAATCAAATTTCCTTTAAAAAATTTTACAGCCCTTGTGAAATTGTCATTTTTTATTTATTAATTGTTTAATTTTTTCAACAGCTTCCATGGCATTTTTTGCATAAATATCGGCATTTATGGACTTCGCATAATCTTCATTTACTACGGCTCCGCCGACCATTGAAAAAACATTTATGCCGTTTTTTTTCAATTCCTTTATAACATTTTCCATTTCACCGACGGTCGTCGTCATCAAAGCCGACAGTCCTACAAAATCGACTTTGTTTTTTATTGCTTCTTCAACTATTTTTTCCGTCTTTACGTTTCTGCCAAGGTCTATAACCTCAAAACCGTTATTTTCTAAAAGGGTTGCGACAATATTTTTGCCTATATCGTGAACGTCTCCTTCAACGGTCGCCATTAAAATTTTTACGGTGTCCATATTATTTATATTTTTCGGCAAATCCCTCTTAATTCTGGCAAAAGCAATTTTCATAACCTCGGCGCTTTCCATCACCTGAGGCAAAAAATATATATTTTTATCGAAAAGCTTTCCGACTTCTTCAAGCGCAGGTATTAAATATTTATTGCCTATTTCTAAAGGGGCAATACCCTCTGACAGCAAATTTTCCACAATAGGTACGACACCTTCTTTTTCTCCGTTTAAAACAGCGCTGTATAGTTTTTCACCCGGACTTAAAATACCTGTTTTATCATCCGCATTTTTAGATTTTTCTGACGTATTTAAATTTTTTTCGTTATTATAACTGTTTGCTTTTTCCGAAAAATGATTTATATAAGCCTTTGCAAGATAATCTTTGGCAGTTAAAACTTTTACCGCATAAAAACTGCCCGTCAGGAGTTCGTCTTCGGGATTTACTATAGCGGCGCTCAACCCTTCCGAAAAACACATGGTTAGAAAAGCCGCATTAATATGAGTTCTTTTCGGCAAACCGAAAGATATATTGCTGACACCCAGAACAGTAGGAAGATTGAGAATAGTTTTATTCTTTTTAATCGCGTCTAATGTTATCAGCGCCTTATCTTGTCCGGCGCTTATCGGAAGCGTTAAAAAATCTATCATAACATCATATGGTTTAATGCCAAAATCAGTAAGTCTATAATAAACTTTATACGCAGTTTTTATTCTCTCATCCGATGTGTCAGGAATGCCGTCGTCGTTTAAAGCAAGAACTATAACGGCCGCGCCGTATTTTTTAATAAGAGGCATTAATTTATTTAACTTTTTTTCTTCGCCGCTTATAGAATTAATCAATGCTTTACCCGGATAGAGCATAAGAGCCTCTTCTACGGCATCGGGGTTGGAAGAATCTATAACTAACGGGCTCTGTACAACATTAGAAGCAGCCAAGATTGCTTTTTTCATCAGTTCAATTTCGTCAGTACCCGGAACGCCGACATTAATATCAAGCATTGATGCACCGTCATCGATTTGAATTTTAGCAGTTTTTCTAATATAATTAGTTTTGCCGTTTTTTAACTCTTCTATGAAATCTTTTTTTCCTGTAGGATTTATTCTTTCCCCTATCATGACAGGCGGATGATTAGAGCCTAACCCTATAACCGATGTTCTGGAGGTTACAAAAAGTCCGGGCTCTCTTTTTATTCCTTTTTCAGGCAATCCGCTGTTGTTTATTATCTTTGCTTCGTCTGACATAGCTCTGATGAACGAACTATTGCTGCCGCAGCAGGCAGATACCACCCTGACTCCTATTAATGCAAGTTCTTCTATTATTTTAGAAAAATCATCCGGCTTCCCGGGAAATATGGTTTTCCCGTTTATTAAAGAAGGTATGCCTGCATTAGGCTTAGAAATAAGAGGAATATCGGTAACGGCAGCCATTTTTTTTAAAATTTCGTAAATATCTTCGGGACCGACGGAACAATTTGCCCCGATAACATCGACGCCCAGACTGTCGGCGGTAACGGCGAAAACTTCGGGGGTCGTGCCCAGAATAGTTCTGTATGTATTATCAAATGTCATCATAGCTATTATCGGTTTGTCGCTTAATTCTTTAACGGCTATTATTGCCGCTCTAACCTCCTGAAGGTCTATCATCGTTTCAAGCTGAAATAAATCAACATCGGCATCGAGACCGGCTTTTATCTGTTCCTTATATAATTCAACACTTTCCTTGAATGTTAATTCACCTACCGGATAAATAAATTTTCCGGTAGGAGCTAAAGACATAGCTGTGAGGCAATTGCCTTCGGAGGCTTTTTGCGCTGCTTTTACGGCATTATAATTAATTTCATACAATTTGTTTTCCAGACCGTATTCTGCAAGTTTTATTCTGTTTGCCCCGAAAGTGTTTGCTACTAATATTTCACTTCCCGCTTTCGCATAACTTTTATGAACAGCTATAATATGCTCAATCTTATCGGTTATATTAAAACTTTCAGGCAATAAACCTTTAGGCAGAAGACCTTGAAGCTGTAAAACGGTACCCAATGCGCCATCCGACATAATCAATCTTTTTTGCAATTCTTTTCTAAAATTTTTTATCATAATTTTTAAACCTTTTTTTAATGTATGTCTTTTTTTCATTTATTTTTTTAATTTTTTCATGTAAGTTGTATTAAATGTTATTTAAAGAAAATCAATTACGACTTCGATATGCTCCCTTATATTGCTGCCGATAAAATTGCTTCCCAGTAATTTAAATTTTTCAGGATCGTCGCTGACATAATATTTTTCATAAGGTTTAGCAACATTATCGTTTAACATTTTGCTGCTGATTAAAAAATCTTTTACTTCGATAGCGACTTCTTTTCCGGAATCAATAATCTCGGCATTATTACCTGCAATTTCTGAGATAATTTTTTTTAACATCGGATAATGAGTGCAGCCGAGAACAATAGAATAAGGATTGTTTGCAATGACAGGCTGCAAATAATATTTTATTACATCGCGCGTGATATCGGAATTAATCCAGCCTTCTTCTACAAGCGGGACTAATAAAGGACACGCCTTTTCTATTATTTTAACATTTATATCTGCGCCTGTGCCGTTATTATAATTATTTAATCTGTTTATTGCATCGGAATAAGCCTTGCTTCCTACTGTTGCAGATGTTCCGATAACTGCTACAGTTGCAGTGTCGGACAAACCGGCTGATGCATTGCCGAAGATTTTTTTTTCAGCTGCAGCTCCTTTATTTTTACTGCGGATTCTTTCAATCAATTTTTTATAAGCGCATCTGGCGCCCGGCTCTATCACGCCAAAAATAGGTATGCCGAATTCTTTTTTTAATTCAGCGAGAGCCAGACTTGATACGGTATTGCACGCAACAACAATGAGTTTTACATCGTTTTTTAGTAAAAATTTCGTTATTTCTTTGGAATATCTTATAATTGTTTCTTTCGATTTGTTTCCGTAAGGTACCCTTGCGGTATCGCCGAAATATATAAGATTTTCATATCTGAGCAGCTGCCTTATTTCTTTAAACACGGTCAGACCGCCCAATCCGGAATCAAAAATACCTATCGGTCGGCTATTATCAGTTGGCATTATATATTTTATGTGCTTTTATAATTAGATTTATCTTTGCTTTAGATATCTTCAATTTATTAAATAATTTAATAATTTTAAAACCAATTTTTTTATGCTATATTATTATTGATTATGTCGCAATATAATTATAATAATGAGTTATGCGTTCATTTTTCTATTTGTTTAATATATCATATACATATCTTAAATGAAAAATCGCATATTATCAAACAAAAAAATGAATTATATGTACGGAAATATTTACCATTACAATCAATAAACTATAATTAATAATTTATTGTACGTCAGCCGACTTACTTTAAGTG
>JAKAFU010000001.1 GCA_021825865.1 bacterium | reverse complement strand
ATAGAAATGAATGACCCGAATGAGGGGATTGAGACGTTTTTTACCTTTCTGCTAAAAAATCTAAAAAATTATCATAGAAATGAATGACCCGTGTATATTTCGCTCCAGACTGAACACCCATTTCGGTCGTAACTGTTACACTTTTAATTCATTAAAAATGCGGTAAAGATGTCGCAAAATTAGTTGAGTTATAAGTGCCGCAATAATGTTGTATAATAGCTATATAATCAATAAAAAATCAAAAATAAATTACAAAAATTAAAATAATAAAAGCATGATAATAACTGAAGAAATGTTTGTCATATCGGATACTCATTTCGGAGATTTAGATTCCGTAGCAAACGGCTTTGATAAATTATTGGTAGATAACTGGAATAAAACCGTTTCTGAAGAAGATACCGTCCTTCACCTCGGAGATTTTACATCGGACGACACGGCTGAAGCTCTTGAAGAAAAGATAAGAAAATACGGCAATCTTTTACACGGAAGAATTTTATTAATTAGGGGTAATCACGACACAGCTCATAAGGGAGTTTATGAAACATCCGGCATAGAATTAGTAAACGAGTTTAATAATCCCTGGTATTATGCCGCAACGGGAACTATTAAAAATAAAAAGATACTATTTTCTCATTATCCGGTAAAAGATATTTATACGATATTAAATCATAGCAGGATTATTCAAAGGCTCAATTATGCTCAATTATTAGACGAAAATCCTTTTAAGTTTGCGATAGAGCAGTTAGAAGAAATTTTTATTAAAAATAAATTAGATATAAACATTCACGGCCATATCCATAATGAAATAAAGGTTTTCGATAATCTTATAAACGTATCTCCAGCTAACATCAGATATAAGCCTATAAGGTTAGGGAGAGCTTTTAAAACATGCAGTGATGGCTAAAGAACTAAATGAAACAGATATAAGACAGCTAAAAAGAACTTTGCCGCTTGAAACTAAAACTATAGATTATAATGGGCAGAAGCTAACTATTCCTACTGAATCCGAAATTTAAGGATTAAGTATTAATAATAAATCCGGCAATTCAATTGTTAGATAAAATTAAATATCATTAAGATAATATATTTTTTTTATCTACATAAATGCCGTATCTTTTGTTGTATTTGCCTACTTTTGAAATTTTATAAAAGGCAAATTCAAATGGATTTAAATGCTGTTTTAATGTTTTATTTATTTTAGAGATATTTTGGCTGAAAAAATCTTCTCCCTTCCCATCATTTTTAAAAGATTCTTGTAATCGGTCGTATTGTCCGCTATTTTCCGAATAAATAATATTGTAAAATTCTAAAAGACTCTTATACGCTTCTTGAGAACGCATTTCATTTAACGACATATAGCAATCCATGCAGTTGCCGCAAAATTCTTGAATGCATTTCTTCTTTAAAGATAAAAAAAGATTATAAATGCAAATTTCAATCGGTTTTAATATCACTTTTTTATTTCCTAAAAGCAGCGCGCGATTCTTTAGATCTATAGATATAAGTTTTGTGCCGCAATAGTCCACTTTTTTTTGCACAATGCCGACAAGGTCATCGTAAAATAATTCATCTTTAACATTTAAAAAATTTCTAAGTCTGACGAATATTATTTCCGACGATACGATTTTTGCATTTTTCGTATTAAGCGTTTTAATAATAAGTCCATTTTTATCTTTTACCGTTATAATTTTTTCCTCGGGCGGGATATAGAAAAAATCTTTTATAGATTCAAAATCCGGCGATACTAAAGTATGAGAAAGTATATCCTGTTCTCTGCCGTATAGCTGCAAACCTAAAGATAAATAAACACTCATGGTTTTTCTGCCTCCGGCTATAGAGCATATAATTCTTACATTGTTATCAATAGCCAAATTTTTTACATAATTTACTATTTCGTTACCGATAATAGCGCTGTCCATATCTGTGGCAATATCCTTGACGCATGAGTCTCCGCCAAGTTGTATAACAGAATTTTCGTCAAACTTTATTTTATTAAATCCGATATTATAATCCGATAAAAATTTATAAAATACTCCATCTTTCTTATTTAACAGTGAATTGACAATGATGTCTTTCCCCTCCGAAGTCGTGAGAACATTAATTTCATCTATCCATATCGGCGGTTTTTTCTCGATTAGATAATAATATAATGTTTCCGTTATAATTTGAGGAGTGAGTCCTGCAACGCATACTAATATAGTTTTCATAATTATTTTACGGATATTTCATACGTATATTTTAATGGTTGTTGTAGTAGTGAACTTCTATCACTTATTACTAATATCCATTAATAAATATTATCATAACAATATATGAAATTATTAAATAAAAAACAATGTTGTTTTTAATCACAAATATCAGAAAGTTTGATATATTAAAACAATATTAATGTGGTAAGTAAGTATTTAACAATATATGTTATATATTAAAATTAGATAATTCAATAATTTTTTCAAATGGGCAATTAAGATGAATCGCATTGCATTAAATTAATTATTTGGAAAGTTAAATTTCAACAAAATAAATGCAATTGAAAAATATATTTAGTATAATTAAATAATATTATGAGCAAAATTATATTTAATATTTACGCAGGTAACGTTAAATAATGCATAAATTAATTAAATTATTAAAAGATATAAAAAAGCATAAAGATTATATATATTTAAGTATTCTAATTAGTTTATGGCTTATTGTACTGGGGGTATTAAGTGTTTACTCTGCAAATATAATAGATGTTTTATCTCGGTTAATATTTTATTCTATAAGTAAGAATATCGTATTAATTCTCGTCATCAAATCATTAATTATAATTTGCATTATCATTTTGCTGATTTATTTAATATTTAGAAATAAAAAAAGATTTAAATTTTATAGTGTTGCCAATGAACAAAATCTCGGTGAAAATAAATTTAAAGCAATTGTTTTGCCGATCTCGTTATTTAAAAATTATGATAAATTAAAGATCGAAGAGAATGAACAAAGAATTTCAATAAAATTTAATGATTTTAACAGTTTTAATTTTCAAATTAAAAATGGCGGAAATTGTGATGAAAGTAATAATATAGACTCTATAAACGATTTTTTTAACGAAATAAAAAAATTTGAAAATTTAAATAAAATTAGATTAGGATTTAATTGGGAAGTTCCTTTAAAAATTATTTATAAAATAAAAAAAAATCAAACCAACTGCCCGAATTGCTTAAAATATATTGTATTATTAGGCACCGAAGGTCAATTAAACACAAACCTTTTGAATAATAATGCGCAGAATAATAACGATGTTAATTCAAACAACAACAATAATAACGGCAACAATGGTTCTTATCAGCAATTAGACAAATTAGAAAAGCTGATAAAGATTTTTTTCTTTAATCGTTCTGATAACAATGATGATATCAAAATAATCAAAAGAAAGTTAAATGATTTTGAAAATTTTACTGAACTTTCGGAAAAATTTGAAGAAATAGAAGAAGATATTAAAAAAGAATACTACAAAGAGTATAAAGAGCATAATGATAATATAATTAAAAATTATGAAAATTTTAAAGGAATTGACGATACCGAAATAGTATATGATATTACAGGAGGACAGAAATTAGTCAGCGTCGCCGGTACATTTTTTTCATTAAAATCCCAAAGTCCTATATTGTATGTGTCTCAAAATAATAATGACACTATAAAAGTGATAAATGCTATTTACAAAATGGAACCCCCCGAATGACAATAAAACATAAATATCTTTTATTGTCTAATTGATTAAAAGGTGATTTAATATATTAAGTCAATTTTAAATTAATTGATATATTTAACTAATATACTAAGATAAAAATAAAATTCATGAAGATAATTTTTATATTTTGTAGTTCGATAATTTAAATCAGATTAGCATAAAATTTGTTCATTTTATTAAATACATATTATAAATAGGATAAATTGATATGGATAATTTAAGCGACAGTTTTAAAATTGTTATTGCTTCCTTATTTCATGATATTGGAAAAATAAGACAAAGAAGCGGGAAAGCAATTGTAAATCGTGATAATGAACAATATATAATAAATAATGCATATTTTCATGCTGCACATACAGCCGAATCTATAGATGATGCCGATTTATCGGATATGTTTCCTTTTTTAAAAGATTTAGCTTCATCTCATCATAAAAGAGACCTTTCAGGATTTGAATTAATTATTCAAAAAGCCGATCATTTAGCAAGCAGTTTAGACAGGGATGCTCAAAAAAGTTCAAATAATATCGGCGCTGCTACTCAGGTAAATGAAAATCAGAATAAATATGAAGAACAAAGCAATTATAAACTGTGCAGATTAAATCCAATTTTTTACCAAATAAATTTATCCGATGTTGATGCTAGGCCTGAAAATAACTTAAAAATCCCAACTTTGATATATGATGTCGATATTTTAAATAATAAAACAAAACCGTATCTTATTGACGATAATTTAAAAGATTATAAAAAAGAAGACGCTGAAAAGCATTATCTTGTTTTATATGAAAGATATATTAAAGATTTAAAAAAAATAATATTTGTAGGAAGTAATTTTAATGAAAAAAATTACATAACTTCTCTAATGTATTTGAATGAGAAATATTTTTCATTAGTTCCGGCTTCATGTTATAAAACTTCTCCCGAAAGTTCTTTGGCCGACCATTCAATAGCCGTTGCGGCTATTGCAAACGCCCTGTTAAATCAGCAAAAATTAAAATGCGATGAAAGCAATAATGACGATAATATTAGTATAGATGCGGATAATTCTAAAAAAAACGGTTTTTGCCTAATCCAAGGCGACTTTTCAGGTATTCAGGATTTTATTTTTTCATTAAAAGGCGACTCCAATAAATATGTTGCTAAAATATTAAGGGCAAGGTCGTTTTTTGTATCAATGACTACAGAAAATATAGCTCACAGGTTGTGTAAAAAATTAGATTTAATGCCTTCTTCTATTGTTTTAAACGCAGGAGGAAAATTTGTTATTTTATCCCAAAATTTTACAGGTTTGAACGACGTAATTAACGAATTTAAACGGTCTATAAAACAAGAAATGGAAGAATTAACATTCGGGAAAACAAAATTTGTCATTGCAAGCCATGATTTTAGCGAGGAATATTTTAAATTTGGAGAATTTCATAAAGTATATGAAGATTTGACTTTAAAATTTGAAGAGGCAAAATTGCAATATATTCATAATAAATACGTATATAAAGATTATATTAATAATATATCTGAAGCTGATAATGAAGTGTGCGATATATGCGGAGAGCATCCCGCCGATAATTATTTAAAGGATGAAGATTTGCATATATGCAGCATATGCAAACAATTTAAAGATAACGGAGAAAACATTCCGAAAACAAATCTTATTCAATTAGATTTAGGCTCGAGTTTAAGAAATAATAATACTAATAACAATTTAATCCAGTCAATAAAATTAATGAACAATGACGGTCTAAGAAATAACAATATTAGTAATTTAAACAATTTTTTAAGCAATAGCATAAAAAACAATGATTATCTTTATTTTGATATAACAGATTACGATAACGAATTCATGGGAATTGCGAAAAAACGCATTGCTAATTATATACCCGTATTTAACAGAGAAGATAGTAATGATATAAGATATAAAAAATTAGAAGATAAATATGAAGATAAGTTGGATAAAATAGACGAAGGGTCGGTAAAGACTTTCTATCATATAGCAGCATCATCGTTAAATATTAGTGAAAATCAAATAATAACAGGCAAGGATTTTCTTGGGGTTTTAAAAGCCGATATTGATAATATGGGGCAAGTATTTATAAACGGATTTAAAAAATCTTTAAACGAAAATAACAAACAAAATAATGATAAACCTGATATAAATAATGCAATAAATTTTCCTCGAATTATTTCATTATCCAGAATGATTGATTATTTTTTTACATTTAAAATTCAAAAACTACTAAAGGATAAATATAACAATGTTTATACTATATTTTCAGGAGGCGATGATTTATTTTTAATAGGAAATTATAAAGAAATAATCGAGTTATGGAAAGATATAAACGAAAAATTTAAGGAATTTATAGGAGGCAATAAAGATATTCATGTATCTTATAGTATTTTTTTAATTAAACCCAATGTGCCTTTCAGAAAAATGGCGGATATTGCCGAAGATGAATTAACGGCTGCTAAAAATTCAGATGGAAAAGATGCAATAAGAATTTTTAATATTACAATGCACAATAATCAATTAAAAGAGATTTTAGAAAAATATGACGAATATAAATCTATTTATGACGCTACCTCAGTACAGTATATTTATAAGATTTTAACTTTTATTAAAATGGAAAATGATTTGACAAATAAAAAAAGTATTCTTAACAATGCACGGTGGAAAGCTTTGTTGAGGTATCACACAGACAGAAAGATTGAGGATGATAAAAATAATAAGAGGAATAAAAGAATAGATGAATCAACGAAAAACAATATGAAAAAAATAGGCTGCGATATAGAAAATTTTTCAGAGAAATTAAAAGTCCTTTTAAGCTTAATAGTATATGAGAATAGAAAGTAAAATAAAATTTATCAAAAAATATAGCAATATATTGATGAGTTATATATTAATAATAATATAATAAAACAAATTAAATAAATTTTGGAGGATAAATGAGTAATAATTATAAATCATATAATAATAATTCAAAAACTCAACCGCCGCAGCATAATAATAACTATAATAAAAGTTCAGAGCCATTTAAAAAAGATATTATAAATAATATTAGATATTATGATGAAAAAGGCGGGGTTGATGTTAATTTATTCAGTATAAAAGCCGAAGAAATAGTTAATGAAATTGCAAAACTAGGTAAGACTTGCACGGGTAAAGATAAAGATAATAAAATCACCCAATTAAGGCGTTTTTATAACGATATCCTAACAATTAAAAATAAAATAGAATACAGTAAAGACCCCGAGTTAGAATTTCAAAAAGAGCTCCCTTATATCAAAATGATAGCCGCAAAGGCAAATTATGCATGCCAGAGAGACAATATAACCATGTTTTTAAATGAATTTATTAAACATAATGTTTTAAATCTTATAACAACAAACCAAGATTACAATATTTTTTGCACATTATTTGAATCTATAATTGCATATTCTACGGGCAAATTGAAAAAGTAAATTTAATTATACAAATTAAGTTTAAGGAGGGTTATATAATATGATTCAAAAATTAATAGAAATACAAGAGTTAACAGGCAAAATAAAACTTGTTTCAGGTCTTCATATAGGCGCAGGCAATGACGAAATTAAAATTGGCGGAATAGATACTCCGGTTATAAAAAATCCTTTGAATGATGAACCTTATATACCGGGCAGCAGTTTAAAAGGCAAAATAAGGACACTGCTTGAATGGTATTTAGGAAAATTTGACAGAAATGGAACGCCTCACTCCGTGGAAGAAGGCAACGGAGATGAAATCACTTTAATATTCGGCAACGGAAGCAACGAAAAAAATTATCACGGCGGACCAACCAGGGTTAGTTTTAACGATTGTCCTTTAAATAAAGCAAGCATAGAAAAAATGCTCAAAAAAAATGCTCTTACGGAGGAAAAAATTGAGGTTTCTATTAACAGACTCTCAGGTACGGCTTCAAAATCCGGACCGAGAACTATTGAAAGAGTTCCTGCCGGCGCCGAGTTTGATTTTAGTTTAAGCTATCTAATTTTTGACGATATTGATAAACAAAATTTCAAATATTTAATTTTAGGATTAAAACTTTTAGAACTTACCGCATTAGGCGGAAGCGGTTCAAGGGGTTACGGAAAAATAAAATTTGAATTTAAAAATAATGAAAATATAGAAAGTTTTACAAAAAAGGATGACGTAAATCCTAATTTATATCTTCTGAGCGATTTAAAAAATATTGAACAAGAAATTAAAAATTAGATTGTAATTTTTTAAAGGACGATGAAAATGAATTGTCTAAAGATAGAACTGGAGCCGACATCAAGTTTTATTACTAAAATTGAAAGCGATACGCTTTTCGGGGTTTTTTGCTGGAATCTTTTATATAAATACGGAGAAAACAGACTTATAGAATTATTAAAAACGTTTAATGAAGAACCCTTTATAATATTCAGTAATGCTTTTTCCGCGGATAAATTGCCAAAACCTTATTTAAAGCCGGTCATATCAAATGATAAAAACATTAAGGATATTAAAAAAACAGCGTTATTAAATAAAGTAGATTTTATAGGTTTATTAAAAAACAATAGCAATAAAAACATACCTCTTACGCTAACCCAGATAAACGATTTAATCCGCAAGGGACTTGAAGAAAAACAAACTTCTAAAAAAAGCGGAACTGAAGCAGATATTGAAGAAAACATTGAAAGAGCGAATAACATTATTATTCAAAAAAATTTTATAGACAGATTAGGAAACTATTCTAATAATAAATTGTTTGCCGTCGAAGAAACTTTTTATTCTAAAGATATAAAATTGAATATATTTGTGAAATATTCTGATTTGATTACAAAGGACGAAATTAAAGAGATATTTAAACTAATTGCAGTTAATGGTTTCGGAAAAGATAAATCTACAGGAAAAGGAAAATTTCACTTTTCAATAATTGAAGAATTTGAAGAAAAAGAATTATTAAATCCTCCCGACAATATCGATAAATACTGGATTATGTCTTTATCAAATGCTTTTATTAACGATATTGACAATAACGAACTCATAAAATATAAATTTATTCAAAGCTATGTTAAATTTCCAAAAATGGGCGGAATTGCAGCCACCAGTGATGTTCCATTTAAAAATCCAATTGTATTGATAACCCCTGGTTCCACATTTAAACCGGTTGTTAAAAAAGAATATTACGGAAACGCCGTTAAAAATGTATTTGCTTCTAAATATAATGAATACTGGCATAGCGGATATATTTTGCCTTTTTTCTTTATAGGAGAATAATATATTATGAATTTTAAAGTAAAAATTACAACGCTCACCTCTTTGTTTATAGGCAATGGAGAGAGTTATTATCCTACAGATTATTTTATTGATTTAAAAGATAAAACATTAAATCTTATAAATAAATCAGAATATTTAGATAAAATTTACGGCGGAGTTTACTATAGAGCATTGTTAAGTTTGACATCTGCCGGAACTTTTGATTTTGAACAACTAATGAATATTTATTCCCAATCTTGTAATAATTTCATTGAATATAAAATTCCTATCGACAATTCTGCCGAAAACCCTGAAAATTCAGCTTTAAACTATTTAAATAGTAAGATTAAAGAGCCGTTTCGCGCTCCTATAGACTGTTTTATACGAGGAGGTTTGGATAAACAGCCCTATATTCCCGGAAGCAGTTTTAAGGGTGCTTTGAAAAACGCTTTTCAATCTTATGTATTGAATAATGATGAAACTATGGTAAAAAATATTGAAAAAGAATTATCGGAAGCAGAAAAGCTTTTTAGTAATATAACGGATTTTAAAAAAAAGGAAAAAAATACAATTAATGAAAAAATTAAAATTGTAGATAATTGTATTAAGGAAAACATAACGGGAAGTTTCGAAAACGATATATTCAGGTTGATTAATGTAAGCGATTTTACGTTATCTGTTAGTGATAATGCAAAAAATAATTTAAATTATATTCAAATTATTCGTCCGAATAATTTGAATAAATCCGGCAATCAAACCCCAATGCCTGTATTGCTTGAATCAATTAATAAGAATGCATCGTTTGAAGGTGAAATCTATATTGACGATAAATTTATTAAATCGAATTTTGCAAACATGATGCCTTTACTTTCTAAAATTGGTATATCTAAAGATAAACCTGAAGATACGTTAAAGAATTTATTAATTAAAGCAGTAGAAAAATTCGGTTCTCAAATATATGATACTGAATACAAAAGATTTAAATACCATGATTTAAATTTTGAATTAGATAAAAATAAAAATATTCTAAAACTTGGAAGACTCGGCGGAGCCGGTTCTAAAAGCTTAAATGGAATTCGCGAAATTACTATAAAAAAAGACGGTAAAACAATTACAAATAATGCAAAATATCAAAGTTCATTATGGATTGATGAAAATAATGAGCCGATAGGCTGGATAGAAGTAGAGTTTTTATAAATTGATATGTATATTTATTCCTGCTTATCATTGAAGCAAAAAGAAAAGATAAAAAAATAAAATTAATATTGCATGAATAATTTATGTTTTAATTCTTATGTTTATATATATGGGCTGTATTTATTCTAACATATAAATTAAATGAGGTAAAATTGAGCAAAATTCTTATAACTTCCCTCGGAAGCGGGAATAAATCATCAGGCTACAGCAAGGCAAATTATTCTATAGGCGGAAAAACTTACGAAGATAAGGAATTTATCGCCGAAGCCTTAGCTGAGCATTTAAATATAGATAAGATTTATTTTTTTGGAACTGTATCGTCTATATGGGATAGCGTATATAAAAATTTTTCACGGAAAATAAAAAATAGCGATAACAGTTACAGTTACGATATTGAAAGCAGTCTCTACGAAAAAATAGATTCTAAATCTTTAAGCGAAAATGACCTTAAATTAGTATCCGATGTCATTGACAAATATATCGGAACGCAAGGGTCTAAATGTTTTATCATAGATTACGGCCTTAATGATGCTGAACTCTGGAATAATTTTAAAAAATTTTTAGAGATTGCAAATATTGCCAATAATGATGATGAAATATATCTTGATATAACCCACTCGTTCAGGTCTTTAGCTATTATGAGCTTTATTATGGTTCAATTTATAGAACAGATTAAAAATTTAGACATAAAGGTTGAAGGTATTTATTACGGTATGTTTGAATACTCTAAAGAAAATAACGGCATTACTCCCGTAATTGATTTAAAAATGTTTTATATTTTATCGTTATGGATTAGGGCAATAAATAATTTCAAAAATTATGGAAACGGAGGAATGATTTATGAATTAATTAAAAACGATAAAAGTGTAGCAAAAGAAGTCAAAGATGTTTTTATGCATTTTAATAACAATATATCTCTGGGCAATGTAAATAATATAAAAGACGCTGTTCAAATAATACAACGCAGAATAAATACCATCAAAAATTCTTCGGAGCCTATTATTAAAGAATTTCTTTTACCGGGTTTAGACGATTTTCTAGGTAAATTAACAAGTGCAAAAACGGAATCTCTATTTCAATATAAACTATCAAATTGGTATTATGAAATTAAGAATTACGGATTATCGTATATTATTTTATCTGAAGCAATTATAACTAAAATCTGCGAAATTGAAAAATTAGATACTCAGAATTTTGCTGCGCGGCAGCAAGCTAAAGATACTATAAAATCTTATAATGACAAAAAAATTTATGAAATTTACAAAGATGTAAGCAAAATAAGAAATTCAATTGCCCATGAAACAGATAAAAGCGGAAATGCAATATCATCTATTAACAATCTGCGCGGTTATTTAGAAAAATTAGATATTTTTTTCAGGCAATAAACAACCGATAGAATATTATAATTATGCCTTCATTATTAAATGTAATTATTCAGAAACGCAAAATATTCGGAAAAGCTTGATTTTAATATAAAAACACGATATGAAGATTATAAAAAATATTTTTATAAAAAATGTACAAAGGATTTTGCATTGATTAATATAGAAAAAATTAAGGAGTTAAGAGAATGGTTAACTAACAATTGTTAAAACAAATCCGCCTGGCTCTTCTTTATAAATTATTTTAACTATAATATAAAAAATGTTTTATTAGCTCTATGCTGTCTGAGCTTAAATAATAATATACAATAGTATATAAAATAACGCTTGTTATTAGCGGTATGTAAAAAAATACTACATTATTGCCTTTATGTTTTATTAATCCTAAAATTAAAGATACAAAAAAAGTTCCTATAAAAAACTGTCCTACAAAAAAGCCGACGTAAGCACCGTTTCTTACCCATTTATCGTTAATTTTACTCAGTCTTCTGTTAAAAAATTTCAGTTTTCTTAAATATTGCGCAAAATAAAAACCTGTAATACATATGCTGATATCGGAAATTATTATAACAAGAACGGACAAAAGCGGATTTAGCCCCATAAATGTTATATAGGAAACTGCGAGCAGTCTGCCGCCAAAAAAGGGGTTAATATTAATAAATATGAGTGCAATATAATTTAACATAGTATAACTTATTATATCAAATAATTTTATTGTACATTTGACAATATTAATTTTTATATTTACAATAGAGAAAAATACAAAAACAAAAAATTTACTAGATGCTTATTATTTATTATGAATATTGAAAATATTAAAAAATTTATTTATCCGGCTTTGCATCTTTGGTGGAGATATACCTGGAAATTATGGCTATTTATGGTATTTATCGGCATTATTTTACTTATCGCAGGAGAACTTATGCTTGGAAAAAAAAGAGGCATTATATTTGCCGAAATGCTCAAAAATCACCTGCGGCACTTCACGCCGTACGATATGAAAATAGCACTGATAATACCGTCGCTTCTTTTAATTTTTTTTATCGTGATGTTTGTTTTTGGCGTATGGCTTTTCAAGGTAAGTATATTTAAAAAAAGTTTTTATTATGACGGCGGAGAATCCAATTTTTCTATAGAGCACAGCGGAAATATTTTAGATATGCCTCTGACATGGAATAGTGCGATACGTTTGTGGTGGGGTATGTTTTGGCGCTCATTCCTTTTAAACATGACAATAAGACTTTTATTTTTCTGGACCGGCAGTTTTATATTCATAATGGAAATCTTTGGAAGCTATCTGTCGTTTTTATGGCTTTTATCCTACAATTACGGCAAAACTAAAATTATTATATCTCAAAAAGTTCAAATTTTAAAAGGCATAAATACTAAACCCTTGGATTTATGAAGGAAATGCTCAGCACAAAAATTAAAATTATGAAAGAAAATGCAAACTTGGCTGAATAAAATTTATTACAATTTAACTTAAATTTAGCCTCTAATTTTTCTGATTTTTTAATAAATCCTCAACCCTTTTCTCAATTTCATCCCTTATATCTCTGAATGCTTTCAGTCTTTCGTCGTTATCGCCTTCTATGCCTGCAGGGTCAATTAAATCCCAGTGCAATTTTATATTGTTTGAGGTAATTAAAGGACAATTATCCCTTGCATCGCCGCATAGAGTTATTACATAATCAAAAGCATTCAGGTCAAAAATATTCACGGATTTTGATTTTTGTCTGCTAATATCTATATTTTTTTCCATCATAACGGCAACAGCCAACGGATTGACAGGCCTCGGATTAACTCCCGCGCTGGCTACGTTCAAATCGGCTATCTTACGCTTTTCGCCGTAATATTTAGCAAATCCTTCAGCCATTTGAGACCTGGCAGAATTTCCCGTGCATATAAAAATAATATTCATGAATTTCCCCTATTTTTAATTTAAATTTTCATTAAAATTTTTGCTAATTATTTATTTTATTTATTTTTTATTAAGCTTTAAAATTTAGAAGTTTAGAATTTAGCAATAATTTAGCCTTAGAATTTAAATAAATTTTTTAAAAACTTAAATATTTATAATCTGTTGACAATTTAAATGAATTTATAATTTAAATGAATCTTTTAGAAATTTTTCTATATTGCTATAATTTATTTCATAGGGATACTGTTCAAAATATAAAGACGGCAGGTTAAACTTTTCTTTAATCGCATTTAAATATTTTGATTCCTGATTGATTTTATCCTTAAAAAATTTTATTGATTTAAGTTTGGCGTTCAAGAGATAATTAATACTTAAAAATGATACTTCTATACCGGCTTCTTTTAAATCTTTATACGCCCTGTACGCTTCTTCAACCGGAGTAAATTCCGGGTACAGCGCTAACGAAAAATATGTTTTCTCTTTGTCCGTTATAGTATTAATCAAAAATTCAAGCTCTTCATCCTTGACGCTGTTATTATTCTTATTTTCTTTTTGATACTCAAAGGCTAAAAATAAGAGCCTCAAAGCATGTCCCGTGGGAGCGGTATCAAAAATAATATAGTCAAATTTATCTTTTAAGTTATCATATGTATTATTTTGAAGAGCATTATTTATTTTGCCATTTAGATTTAAATTGTCTCCGGCATTAATGTTTATGCCTGCATCATTAGCGTTCCCGTTAAGATTATTTTTTTCATACCCTAATTTAAAGTAATTGTAAAACTTTTTAAAATAGGCTATTTCAAGGGTACATGGAGAATTAAGCTCTTCTTCTAAAACCTTAAGAGAATCGGCATTGTTTGAAACTTTCTTAAAAAATTGCATTGTATCTGTTTTATAATCGCTCAAAGCCGCATCCGGCGATATTACCGAAAGAAATAAATTTTTGTTTTCAGTCTGGACAGGTTTTTGCTCGAGTGATTCAACACCCATTATTTTGCCGATATGGCTTGCAGGGTCGACCGAAACAACCAATGTTTTTTTGTTTTTATACTTAGATAAATATAAACCGGTTAAAAGAGAAATAGTAGATTTTCCCGTCCCGCCTTTTCCTATAAAAAAAATAAATACGGTTTGATTCTTTATTTTATCGGTAATTTTGGCGATAATATTTGAATTATTTTCTTTGATATCTATTTTGATATCTGTATTACTGCTTATATCTGCATCTTTATTTATGTTTATATTATTATCTTTATTTATTATGATTCTGTCTGCCGTATCTGCATTCTTATTGCTATATTTATTGCCGCGTTCGGCCGCACAGCCGGTATTGCCGCCGCCGTCAAAAAATTGTGCAAAATATTTTTCTGCATAATTTTTATCTTCCATAAGTATAAATTTTTTTAAAGAATCCAGACCTTTTATTTCTTCAGGCATCAAATAATATTTTTTTATTTTATAGCCGGTTTCTTTCGCCTGTTTAATTATTTTTTCATTAAGTTTATACTGCTCTTCAAATGTATTAAATTTAGCAAGCTTATCTGGCAAAACCTGATTAATTAAAATTTCAATATTTTTGATGCCGACGCTTTTAATTTCTTCAATAGAACGCAGGGTTTCATAAAGCGAGAGTTCTTGAGGACGCATAACAAATGAAAAACTGGTTGAAGTTTCATCCGTTAATATCCTTAACGCTTCGTTATATACTTCAATGGAACCTTCAAGATTTGTGACCGGACCCATGCATGTCCTTCCTTCCCCTTTCTTAACCTCTTCAATATAAGTAGTCCACTTTAACGGAAGGCTCATTAATCTGAGCGTATGACCCGTAGGAGCGGTATCGAAAATTATTACGTCAAAATCCTTTCTCGCTATAAAACCCGTAAAAGAATCAAAACCGGCAATTTCCTCGGTGCAAGGGGATTTAAATTCTTCTTCTATCATGGAAACAACATCGTTATCCAAGTCTTTAATCGAATCGCCCAGCACTTTAGCTTTATATCTTTCTAAGGAGTCTGCTGCATTAATCTCGGAAGCGTACAGGTTGTCCGTGCCTGTTATTTTCGTTTCTTCTTCTTTGAGATTCTGTTCAAATATATCGGAAAGATTAGAGGCAGGGTCTGTAGACACTATTAAAGTCTTTTTGCCGTTTAATGCAAAATTTAGGGCCGCAGCCGATGAAATTGTCGTTTTGCCTACTCCGCCTTTTCCTGAAAAGAATATATATTTCAAAGCTTAAATATCTCCTTGCGCAAATTAAAAAAGGTTCAGATCAGTGAAGATTTTAATATTTCGGCATAAAGTGCGCCTTCTTCCGGATATTTTCCTTTGGTTAAAAGTTCCCCGTTGAGGACGCATACCGGCAGAGCAGCTTTGCCTTCGCTTTTTATTATTTCCCGTATTGTTTTATTAGACAAAAATTCTTTCGGTTCATTAGATATGCTGTGTCTTTTTATTTCAATCTTATCGCCGAAATCGTTTTTTAATTTATTTAAAATATCGTTAATTTTTATCAATTTTACATCCGGTTTTGGACCGCAGACGCCGGTCGAGCAGCATAAAGCAGGGTCGTAAATCTCTAAAACTATAGAATTTTCCATAGAACTTACCTCAAATTATAATAATTTATACTAATTAAAAAATTTTAAATTTGAATATATAAAAAACGAATCATCATAGTTAAAAATTTAAATTAATTTAAATTAAATTAAATTCAAATTATTTAAAACATAATTTGCAAAAACAAAATAAACGCCATATCCTATTTTTTACAAATATCATCAAAACATTCTTCGGGATTTCCGTTGCAGCAGCTCTCGGTTAAATAGCCTATAAGTTTATTTACGGATTTAAAATTAATTGAATAAATTATGAATCTCGATTTTTTAACATATAAAATTATATCCGCCTGGCTTAATTTTGCCAGATGAAACGACAATGTGCTCATAGGCATGCTTAAGCTTTTAGATATCTCCGTAACGGTCAAACCGGAATGCCCCGCTTTAACAAGCATTCGAAATATCCTGAGCCTGCTTTCGTTAGCAAGGGCTTCCAGCGACTTTATTATAAATTTTAATTCTGCAGCATCCTGATTGTCATTGTCATCATCATCGTCGTCGTCATAATAATTTTCGTCTGAGTTTTCATCTTTCTTATTGCCATCGTTGTCGTTGTCGTTATGATTTATGACATCTTTGCCGTTAAGATTAATATTTTGCTTTTTAATTTCTTTATCGTCTATTATTTCCATATTTCCAGAATACTAAAAATATTAAATTATGTCAAGTATTTTATAGAATTTTTATAAAATTTTTACAGATGTTTTTAAATTCTGCAGATATCTATTTTCTTCAGACACCTTTTTTTCCAGATATCTATTTTTTTATCTGTTTTTTTCCTTTTTCTTAATTTCATATTGTTTCCACATAGAATAAATAATAGGCAGCATCAATAAATTCAATATAGTTGAAGTAATCATTCCCCCAATCATAGGAGCGGCAATAAATTTTGTTGTCCTTGCTCCTGCGCCGTAAGCGAACATTGCAGGCAGCAGACCGAAAATTATAGCAAACGACGTCATGACAACCGGTCTTAGCCGTTTTATTGCCCCGTTAAGGCTGATGTCTTCTATATCTTGTCTGCTGAGCTTTTTATAATTTGCTCCGTCTTTTTTCTCTTTGCCGATAAACGCGCTTTGTTTTTGCGTAGCTTTCATGCCCGGCGTGCCGGACTGACCGTCGGCTTCGCCTCCATGAATAGGAGTAAAATGCCCGCCTGTATTTTCTGAACTTGCGGTATTCTCTAAATCTTCCAGAACATTTACTTCCGCCGCCTCATGTTCTTTAAACAAACCGTCTAAAACGGTTATCATAACCATGCCTATCTCCGTAGAAACGCCGATAAGCGCAATAAAACCTACCCATACCGCAATACTTAACGTTATATGAAGCAGATAAACATAAAAAAATCCTCCTATCAGCGCAAAAGGTACGGACAGCATAACTATAAGAGACAGCGGAACTGATTTAAAATTTAAATAAATAAGTAAAAATATTATCATCACCGTAATAGGAATAATTAACAGCAGCTTTTTATCGGCGCGCTGAAGCGATTTATATTCTCCTGAAAAAACAATATGGTATCCGGCAGGTATATGCACCATTTTTGATATCATTTTTTTTGCGGTTCTGACCCAGCCTACCATATTTTTGGTATTTAATGTTATATCTATAATATCATCCGGAATACCGCCCTGCGAAGATACATAATCCGGTCCGATTATATATTTTACGCGGGCTGTTTCTTTTAAAGGCACGTACGGACCGTTTTTGGTTTTAACTAAAATATTACGTATTGCAGATAAAGAATTTCTGTATTTGTACGGATATCTCACGGATAAAGGAAATCTTGCCAAACCGTTATACAGCGTGGTAACGGTTTTCCCGCCTATCGACGCATTCACGGCATCGTCAATCTCCCTAAGGGTTATGCCGTAAAATCCCATTTTTACATAATCAGGACTTATCTCAATGTACGGCCGGTTATTTATCCTGTTCGCAAAAGCACTCTGCGTTCCTTTTACCATGTAAAGAGCGGATGCTATTTTTTCAGAGACACTCTGCAGCTTGTTTACGTTTGAACCGTATACCTTGATGCCTATTGGGGTACGGAGTCCGGCAGACGTCATCTCTATTCTGTTTTTAATCGGCATTGTCCATACATTAACAAGCCCTGGTACATTGAGCGCTTTATTTAATTTGCTTATTAATTTTGTCACGGTCATTCCGCTCGGCCAGTCTGCGCGCCTCGTCAAATCTATTACCGTCTCCGTCATTGAAAGTCCTGCGGGGTCAAGAGCGGTATCTGCCCTGCCTGCTTTCGCCGTGACCATTTTAACTTCCGGAAAACTTTTAATTATCCTGTCTTCAATCTGAATCAGTTTCAGAGCGTCCGTTCCGGAATAGCCGGGCAGCGCGGACGGCATATATAGCAGCGTACCTTCATTCAGAGGCGGCATAAATTGAGAACCTATCCTTGTATATACAAAATAAGTCGCAACCATTAAAAGTAAGGTTAAAACTAAAAAAATGTATTTAAAACGCATAACAAATTTCAAAGAAGGTCTGTAAATATAAACCAAAAATCTGTTAATAGGATTTTTTTCCAGCGGTTTTATTTTACCTTTTATCAGATGAACCATAAGTATAGGCACTAAGGTAACAGAAATTAAAGCAGCAAAAAGCATGGAAAATGTTTTTGTATATGCTAAAGGTTTAAATAAAGCTCCTACTTCGCCTGTAAGATAAAAAATAGGCAGAAATCCCGCAGCGATGATTATTAAAGAAAAAAACAACGGTTTACCCATTTCTTTTGCAGATTCTGCAATATAAATCTTTTTTGCTTTCTTTCTGTCTTTAATCGCTTTTATGTGTTCGGGAACGGAGTCCGGTTCGTATTCAAATCTTTCTATATATGAATGGGCATTTTCAATCATTACTATACTGGAATCCACCATTGCGCCAACCGCAAGAGCAATACCCGATAAAGACATTATATTTGCGCTTATGTGCAATAGATACATTGCCAGAAAAGCGCCCAATATTGCAAACGGCATCATAATTATCACCACTAATGCCGAGCGGAAATGGAACAGAAAAATAATACAGACCAGCAGAACTATGATAATTATCTCTAACAATGTTGTTTTGAGCGTACCTATAGACCTGTGAATTAAAGAAGATTCATCATAAGTAGTGATAACTTTAACCCCCTTGGGAAGCGATGTTTCGAGCGATTTAATCTTCTTTTTAACGGCGCTGATGACATTCAAAGTATTGGCTCCCTGCTGCATGATAACAACACCTCCTACTATCTGTCCGTTGCCGTTCAAATCGGAATAAGACCTCTGGGATGCGGGAACTTTTTCTGCAACGCCTATATCTTTTACAAGTATCGGCACATGATTTGATGTTGTACCGACTACAATGTTTCTTATCTGCTTCAGGGTATGCAGATACCCCTTGACAAATATCAGATGTTCTACGCCCGACGGCGAATCCACGACCCTTGCTCCTATATCGTTATTGGAAGATTTTAAAGAATTATCAATCCGGCTGATTGACAGATTATAATATTGAAGAGCCTTAGGGTTTAACGTAACCTGATATTCTTTTTTAAAACCGCCGTAAGTAGCGACCTGCGCAACACCTGGAACCGACTCAAGAGCATATCTGAGATAATATTGCTGCAATGTTCTTAATTGTTCTAAGTTTTCATTATGATTTTTGTCTATTAGCCCGTACATATAAACCCAGCCCATTGCATTGGCATAAGGACCAAGCACAGGCGTTACGCCAGGGGGCAGAAGCGTTTTAATCTGATTCATGTATGTTAAAATCTGCGCCCTTGCCCATGAAATCCGTGTTCCTCTGTTAAATACCACGGTTACGAATGACGAACCGTACATGGATGTTCCTCTTACCTCTTTGACCTTAGGTGCCGACAATAGATAAGATTCAATAGGATATGTCACTCTCAAATTAACAAGATTCGGCGGTTCGCCCGACCAGTCTGTTTTAATAATGACCTCGGTAGGAGCAATATCCGGTAAGGCATTCAATCTTATATTATGAACGGCGATTATTCCGAAAAATCCTAAAAATAGCATGAAAATAAGTACTATAAATTGATTTTCTATGCAATAATCTATTAATTTTTTAATCATTATATATAAACCTCTAGTTTTGTAAATTTAATATTTATGTTGAAATATGCGCATTATTAAATACTATATTTTAATACCGTATTTAATCTTATATATTTTTATCTAATACATTTGTCTCACATACCGGGCATACCTGCCATTGAATTAACCGACTGTTTCAAATTTGCATCGGAAGAAATTAAAAACGTGCCGGAAGTTACGACCTTTTCGCCTGCTCTTAGACCGCTTATTACCGGATAATAATTGCCCCATCTTTTACCCAGAACAACATGCTCAGGCACAAAATAGCCTTTGCCGCCGTATATAAAAACTAACGGTTTAGTTCCTGTCCACAAAACAGAAGATGCTTTCACCGATAATTGACGCTGCGGTTTGATTACAAATTTAACATTTCCGAACATACCAGGCTGCAGCAGTCCTTTGCTATTATTAAAAACAATCCTCGCCTCGGTAATTCTTGCGCGGGATTTCAAATAAGGATAGACAAAAGATACCCTGCCGTTAAAAATTCTTCCCGGATAAGCCGAAAACTCGACCGATACGGCGCTGTTTTTATGAACAAATTTTAAATCGTTTTGATAAATCCATGCGTTCATCCATAATTTATTTAAACCGGCTATCTTAAAAAGTGTCTGCCCGCGCGTAAAATGCTGACCTGAATATACATATTTTTTTAATAAAATTCCAGACATATCAGAATAAATAGCAATATCGGATTTCACATAACTGCCGTTTCTAATTGCATTTATCCGGCTGCTAGATATGCCGCCGTAAAGTTCAAGTCTTTTTTCTGCTGCTCTGTAATATCTTTTGCTTTCGGAAATATTAAATTTGTAATTTGTTTTTTTGGCGTTTTTATAATTTTTATAGGCTAAAAAAAGATTTTTTTCTGCGTTAAAAATGGACGGGCTGTATATCTTAAACAGTTTTTCGCCGGCAAAAATTTTCATTCCGGTTTTGTTTGCGTATAGTTTTGTTATATATCCGCTGTATCTTAACGATATTTTCTTGATGAGCGGCTCTGCTACCGTAAGTTCGC
This sequence comes from bacterium, assembly GCA_021825865.1. Classification (GTDB taxonomy): domain Bacteria; phylum SZUA-79; class SZUA-79; order Acidulodesulfobacterales; family Acidulodesulfobacteraceae; genus Acididesulfobacter. The sequence goes on along the minus strand of JAKAFU010000001.1, from coordinate 125,506 downwards.
CTATTGATTTTATAATGCGGCTTATTTTTCTGTATTTAACAGTACCGACGGTTATTCCGTAAAGCTGCCTTTGCCTTGAACTTACAAAAACTCCTTTTTTTACCGGCATTACCATTTTTTTTATTATTTTTTTTGGCGGCTTTTTGTAATAAAAATTGCTAAAATAGACTGCAGATGCTGCAATGCCCGCTATTAGCGCTATAACAAGACCTGCCATATAACCCATTTTTTTCATAATATATCATCCTCTATCTTTATTGTTTTTATTGTTATTATTATTTTAATTGTTCGCTTGATTTTTTCCTATAACGGCGTCTAAAAAAGCGTCATCTTTAAAATATTCAGCTTTGAATTCATAAGTTTTAAGTTTTATTAAAAGCAGTTTTATAAAACTGTCTAATAGCGGAAAAGTCTGTACTTTTCCAGACATCAGGCTTTTAGCATATGAATTAAATAAAAGTTCTGCTTCCGGTTCGGTTATTTTTTTGTTAATGCTGTAAGCTTTATAATCATTTTTTATATTGCTTACCGCTGTTTTTAAATTCTGAATTGTCCTTAATTTTACCCAGTCATACTTATAGACGGCGTTAATACTATATTTTTTTGCCTTTTCTATTTTTGGCATCTGATTTTCGTTGAAATATAAAGGTATGCTGACAGATATGCCTCCTGATATAACAGGCTGAAGCGAATATCTGTCTCCATAACCTGCAAAAATAGAAAAATTTGGATAATAGCCCTGATTTGCCAGGTCTATACCCAGCCGCGAAGTTTTAATATTTTCTTTTGCTTCTTTTAAAGCAGGGTTAAATTTATCAGCCGTGTTCATAAGTTTATTAAATTTATCGGAAAAATCTTTAACCTTTCCGGTAAATTCTGCCTTCTTATTTTTAAAATACGCTGCTTTAAGACCGGTCAGTTTTGATAATATATAAATTAATCTGTTTTTTTGTTTTTTGAATAATATCAACCTTGTTTTTATCTGGTCTGTTTCTAAGATTATTCTTATCGGGCCTCTTGCGCTTAATCTGCCGCTTGCATAATCTCCGTCGGCGTATTTCAGCAGAATAGACAGCAGGGACAGATTCTCTTTAAAGGTGCTTATATCCTTTTCTAATAGAGCGAGATTGTAATATACATTTTTAACGTTTAAAACCGTAAAAAGTTTTAATGTGATGGTTTTGTCCTCTAAAGATTTATATATTGATTTTTTAATTCTGGCGTTTATTATAAGTTTAGTCGGGAACGGTATCGCCTGCGATGCGCTGAACTTCCAGTAGCTCATAGAATTAATGCCTATCTCCGGATTGTTTAGACCGTTCGCATCCGTTATACCGAATCCGAGTGCGGGCTCCGGAAGACTTTTAGCGATAGATATATTTTCTTTATATCCTAAATATTTATATATACTTGATTTTATTTCAGGATTTTTTAAAGCCCGATTGACAAGATACTTTAAAGATACAATATCATTTGCTGCTGCAGTATGTTCTGCATCGCTGCGTGCAGCCTTAGTGCGCACAAATTGCACCTTTGCCGCTTGAACCGGATATGTCATGGTCTGCAGCATAAAAAACGAAAAAAATAAAAAGCATAAAAAAATAAATGAAAAAAAATAAATGAAATTATAAATTTTTCTGAAATATGTTCTTTTAAAAAACATAATCTGTTCCTCATTATTAAATATTATTAAGTTGCAAAGGCATTATATTGCACGTATGTACCGCAGTGCCGCAATACCGCAGTGCAGCAATATAGCACATATAACGCGACAAATTTCCTTATTTTTTTTAAACAAGTTTGACTTCAGCATAAAACAAACTGAAAAATAAAAAACGGTTTAATAAATAAGTAAAAAATAAAAAACTGAAAAATAATATTAAAATGAAGAATATTTTGGAGGGTGAATAAGCGGAAAAGCGATAAGTTTTTTTAGAAAGAAATAGAAAACAGCCAATACTAAGATAATGCTGCCTGAAAAATCAGCGATTAAAAACTTTAGTCCGGGGATATTGCCGCATTCAAAACAATAAACGGCACCTAATTGTTTAGCAATTTTAAAATTTGAACCTGCGATATCTGAAAATTTTATTTTATTATTTATATTTCCTGTTATATATTTTTGAACGGCTATGCTTTTTTTATTTAATATTTTAACAGGAAACACCATTTTCATAGGCGCATTAAAAATATAGCTCAAATCATGTATGCCTATCAAATAAGAAACGCTCAAAAATGCAAGCATATAAAATAAAAAAGATAATAATCTATTTTTTCTTATAGTAATCATTATAATTATATTATGACATTATAATCAAAAAAAATACAATATAATAATACATAAATACAAAGAAAATATAATATATATTACGGCATATATTATATTAAAATAATAATAATTAGTAACCCGTATGACTTATAGTCATATAATGATAAAAAGATTTAATAGAATAATACAGCTGTTTATTGGTATCTTTAAAAGAATATGTTTTAAAATGGGCTGTTATATTATTTTCAGCTATAGTGTTTCTTAAATCTTCGGCGCTGACGCCTGCAAATCTTGTAAAACCCTTGCCTACAAATTCTTCAGAATGCGCATCGGAAACCCCCAGTGCAGGAAGACCGGCAGAAGCGTTTGCAAGAGAGGATAAGGCATTATAAAAAAAAGCGAATATGCTCGAGTTATTTATAACTTCAACAGCATCAAAATCAAGGGTACTCAACAGATAACGCAGCGGTTTGCAGCCTTTTTCCCTGTAAGAAATAGGATAATATGGGTGCGGACATACCGCAATACCGCCCTGTTTATGTATTTCATCGATGGTTTCCTGAGCGGTTTTACCGGGAATAATTTTATTTTTTATAAAAAGTCCTATTAAATGTCCGTTTTTTGTAGATATTTCTTCGCCTATTATAACGTCAACATTCAGGCGGCGGTTTTTTTCCGCATACTCTTTTGCTATATAGGCGCCTTTTATCCGGTTATGGTCGGTAATAGCTATGACGTTCAAATCTCTGAGTGCGGCGGCGCAAACCATTTCTTCCGGAGTATTCAACCCGTCGCTATAACTTGTATGGATATGCGTATCTGATTTTGAATAACTTTCTTTTTGAATTTTTTTCATGACAGCTTTTTTTACGGCTTATTTTCTACACAATTATTAGCATATTATTAAAAGTATTTAATAATTTAATACTCAATAGTGCTATAAATATATGTATATAGTATTATATTACTGCATAAAAACACGAACGCCGCATTATTCTTTTTATTTTACCACAAGCCTATGAAATATTCAAAAAAATGCTTTTCAGATTTTTTTATTTTATCGATAGCTTCAAATGATTCAGGAACTTCAACTTCCGTATTTTTTTTTATTATCCTGTCGAGGTGTGCGCTTACATGGTCAAAACTGTTGTCTAATTTTCGGGTATTTAGTTCATTTTTAAAATTACGCAATTCGTCGTTATTCATTTTTTAACCTCCTTATTAGCGGTATAATTAAATAAAATAAACTTATTACTATAATTCAACAAAATAAACTCAATAAACCAAAGGCGCAATCTAAGCAATATTGATTTTTGCAGCAAATTTAGATAAATTCTTATAATCTAATTTTCTAAAATTGTTTTTATAAAATAATTAATTTTAATAATTAATTTAATTTATATGCACAATTATAGTATATATAATTAATATTGCATTATGATGACGGTTAGGTTAATTTTTTGTTACAAGTTGATAAACTGATATGAGAGCGACGCGGTATACTGATAAAATAAGTTAAAATAAAACAAAAACGGGCTGCCTAAATAAAGCTGCCTAAATAAAATGGAAACAGTCGGACAGAAATGGCTAATGAGAAATGGCCTTGCCTGATAGGACTAAGATATGTTTGTATTATCAGTACTTAAAAATAACGATAGTAAAGTAAGTATTAAATAAATATTAAAGGACGAATAAGCCTCTCACTGCCGTTATCGGCAATAACTTAATCGTCCTTTAAAATTGTTTGACGGCAATTGTAATTTCTCTAATTTTAGAAAATCATTCATTAATGATTTATGCTAATTTACATTTGCCGGTACTAATTTATTTTATTGCTGGATGTCCTTCCATCTGCAATGATTCAGGACTGTCATCCTTAACAAACTGATTTTCTTCGCTGACCGTAGCTAAAGATACATTTTTTGTTTCAGGCAGCGTTACAAGGGTTAAAATAGCTCCTCCTGCTGCAATTATAGCAAGAACTAAAAATGTCCCCTGAATCTTTATGGTGGTTAGAAGCAGCGGAAAAAGAAATGTTCCGATAAATGCCCCTGTTTTTCCTGCTCCGGCGGATAAACCGTCTCCAAGACCTCTTATGGAAGTCGGATATACTTCGGCAGGATAAATAAATGTCGTCATATTCGGTCCAAACTCTATAAATATATAGCTTAATCCGAATATCAGCATAAAAGCTACAGGTACTAAAGTATATCCTGCATAACTTACCAATGATATTATAAGATAGGCTAGTGCCATACCGATAAATCCGAATGTCTGTATAAATTTTCTTCCCAGTGTATCCAAATTAAAAGACGCTATCCAGTAAAACGGCGCGGCAAAAACTATAAAAACAATTGTTGCTAAAGCTAAGCCCTGTATAAACGTTGCATGCGGAAGAAACGACTTCATAACAAGAGGCCATGAAATTGAGTTTCCGTAAAATGCCCAGTCGACTAAAAACCAGCTTCCCATAGTACCTAACAGTCTCACGTTATAAGGATATTTTAATATATCCGTCCATTTTGCCTTTGCTTTTACCCCTGCCTGCTGATTGTCGTGTTTGACTTTAATATTTGAACCGGTTATATCATTTATCGCCGCAACAGTGCCGTCAACATTACCTTTAACCGAAAGCGAAAAATGCGGCGTTTCTTTAATCTTTCTTCTAAGATAGATAACGCTTGCAGCAGGAATTGCGCCTAATCCTAATAAAATTCTCCATGCTATATCATGCGGAACGCCGAGCATAAGTATTAAAATTGCAACCATAGGACCTGCTATTAATCCTATTCCCTGCAGTGAAAATACCATGCCGATTAATTTGCCCCTGTCTTTTCTGTTTGAATATTCGCTCATAATAATCGCGCTTATCGGATAATCGCCGCCTATACCGATACCGAGTATAAATCTCCATATGATAAGCTGCATGATATCCTGAGAAAAGGCGGAACCTATAGCGGCTATTGACAGTATGACTACTTCAAGTCCGTAAATAGCCTTTCTTCCGAAAATATCGGATATCCTGCCGAAAACATATGCGCCCATCGCTGCGCCTATTAATGATGTAGAGCCGAGCCATGCAATGTCGACGGGCGTCAGATGCCATATCGGAGCTAACAGGGCTATGGTAACACCTATAATAAACAAATCATAAGCGTCCGTAAAAAATCCCATGCCGGCCGTAAACATAGTTCTAAAATGATGCTTCGCAAGACCGACTTCATCAACATCCTGAAGCAGCTTGCTTCTTAACTCTCCGCTTTCGTTCATAAATCCTCCCCTCTCTTTTAGTATGTGCTTTTGAGTTTGTTTTACTTGATACCGCAAAATAACTGCAGAACAGTAAAATATGAAAATTAACCATATTCTTTATTGTTCAATTAAGAGGTATTATACTAAACGGAGTATTACAGTTTGATGACAGAAATGTTAAATTTTTGTTACAATTTTAGGGGTCACTGCCGGCGACACTATTAATGTAATTTCGCCTTTTAGAAGTTCAGGATTGCTTTTAAAATCTTCACGCAGACATTTTATTTCTTTGGTTTTAATATTTTCAAAAAACTTAGTGAGCTCTTTTGCATAACAGATTTTTATATTGCCGAAAATATTTTCTATTACATCAAATAATTTTTCAATATCTCTTGCCGCTTCAAATACGACAAAGGTTCTTCCTTCCTTCTGCAATCTCAGGAGCATATTTTTTCTTTTCCCGGGTTTTTTAGGCAAAAAACCCACAAAAGTAAACTCCGACACATCCACGCCGGATACGGACAAGGCAGCTATAACGCTGGAAGGTCCCGGAATAGGTATAACCCTTATATCTCTTTCAATGCACATTCTCACAAGATAAGAACCGGGGTCGGAAATGAGCGGCGTTCCGGCTTCAGTCACTAAAGCAGCGTCGCCTGTTTTAAGAATATGTAAAACTATATTTTCCGCCGCACCTCTTTTGTTATATTCATGATATGAAACAAGGCGGGATTTTATATGATATCTTGAGGTAAGGATTCTCGTTTTTCTCGTGTCTTCGCAGGCTATTAAACTGACCGAACGTAAAGTCTTCAAAGCCCTTATCGTAATATCTTCGAGATTTCCTATTGGGGTTGCAACGACATACAAACTGTACATAATGGTGCAATTTTACGTTAATTATTATAGTATTTTTTAAGTTTATTTTTATAATAGCGGCACATCTCAAACACTGTTGCGTTCGATTGCAAATATATAAAAACCGCAGTTTATTGTTACAATAGCAGCCCACGCATCTCAAACCCAGTCTCTTAAATATCTGAAATCTATGTTTATAGTCCTTTGCGATACTTTTGCAATTAACGGCAATCTTCTTTTGAATTGCGATTTTTTTATTTTATTATAAATCTTCTCTATAACAGCTGGAGCATAGCCCATAGATATCACAACTTCCGGCTTGTACATTTTGTCTATTAAAAGATACATAATTTCGTCTGCCAATTTATAAGTGAATCCGAGTTCTTCTTCATCGGACTGGTCCTGCCATAAATCTGCCGAAGGGGCTTTGTTTACCAGACTATCCGGAATACCGAGATATTTTGCAAGCTGATATATCTGCGTTTTGTAAATATCGCCTATCGGATTTACGGCAGACGCCATATCGCCGTAAATTGTTCCGTAGCCCAATAACAGTTCTGATTTATTGCTTGTACCCAACACTAAAGAATTTAAAATATAGGAATAGTCATATAAAATAGACATCCTTTCCCGTGCCATTTTATTGCCCATTCTGAGTTTTAATTCATAATCATTTTCATTATATTTTTTTTCAAAATCCAAATTTGAATTATTATAATATGATTTATTGTAAACCGACTGAGCAAAATAACTGTCAATCTGGTCGGTTATATCAGCGATATAATAACTTATGTTTAAATCTTTTACAACAAGCATAGCATCTTCAAGGCTTTTTGATGAACTCGTTTTGTATGGCATCATAACTGCCGAAACATTTTCGCTTCCGAGCGCCGCTGCCGCGAGATAGCAAGAGACAGCAGAATCTATACCGCCTGAGAGCCCCAGCACAATTTTATTTACACCGGTTCTGCCTACTTCTTCTCTAATAAAATTCATAAGCAGTTTATTAATATTTTTGAAATTAGTCGAATCTATCTTCGGCAGATATTGATTGAGCATCGTTATTTATTTTTTTAATATTTAATTAGCGGTTTATTATGCCGTTAAGTTCTTTTAAGGTAATATCTAAGTTTTCGTCTCTCAATATAGGAGTTTTAAACCTTTCATTTTTTAAAAAATCAAGATTGAGTTCAATATTCAGCAATCCTTCGTCAAGATAATCAAGACAATAATCCTTTGTGCCGTTAGGGGAAAATACGCACGAACCTCCCGAAAAACCTATTCCGTCTTCAAAACCTACCCTGTTTACATATATAACATAGCTTTTATAATAAAAGGCTATGACCGAGAGCAGTTCTTCCCACATCTTAACGGAACTGAATTGAGCATTTTCTTCTTCAATTCCTCTGGCAGGAGAAGCAGAATTAATTATAATCAGCTTGGCGCCTTTATTAACCGCGATATATGAAGAAGACAGATGCCATGCGTCCTCGCATGTCAATATAGCTGCCTTTGTTCCTAAAATATCGAACACTCCAAATGCTTTGCCCTGTTTAAAATAGCGCATTTCTTCAAACATACCGTAAGTCGGCAAATATACTTTCCTATGGACATGCAGTATATTGCCTCCAGATAAACAACATGTGCTGTTATAAAAGTTAAAGTCTTCATCGGATTCAACAAATCCTGCAATTACTGCAATTTCGCTGCTTTTATCTAAAAGCTCGTCTAAAATATAGCTATTATTTTTTATCTCATCATTCTTATTTTTTATTTCATTTTTATTATTTATTGTATTTCTGCAGCCGCCGTTTCCGATATTTCGAGTTTGAACTTTGTCTGCAGCAATATTATTTACTATAATATCGTTGAAGTCTATAGCGGAATCATAAACGGCATCTTTCAAAAAATAGCCCGTCAGGGACAGTTCCGGAAATATTACAAGCTCGCTGCCTGCCTGTTTTGCTCTGTCTATATATTCCAGATGCTTCTCAAGATTATAAGCTAATAATCCCGGCACTGGAGCAATTTGCGCTAAAGATAATTTAATCAAATCCATTTTCAAAAAATATAAGTTTAATCGAACTGTTAGATAGATATTCTATTGATATTATTGCATAGTTTATTGATTTCGGCGTTTCCGGATATTCCAGCAAAAATAGTTCCGACACTTTTGCTATCTTATCCATCTTTTTACCGTTAACGGCTTCTAAAGGCATTCCAAAATTATTCTGAAATCTTGATTTAACCTCGATAAAATAAATGTTGTTTTGACTTTTATCAGCTATTATATCAATTTCCCCGCATTTTTTTCTAAAATTAGCTGCTATAATTTTATATCCTAATTTCTCTAAAAATTCTTTAGCTAATTTTTCTCCGGTTTCTCCTTTTTTCCTGTTTAATGATTTCGCCTTCATTTTATTTCATAAATATTATTTCGTTAATTTACCGTTAATCTTTTTTAATATTATAATTCATAGATAAATTAATTAAAACATATTTGTGATAACTATTCCAAAAATATAATAATAATCAGAACATATTTACGATAATATTTCTTAAAATCTGATAACCTGATAATATGATGATGAATTGAAAACAGACGGATTTATTGCCTGTCAAATTTAAATGTTTTTCTATGTATGTTAATTTTTATCTGTCAAATTTAAATGTTTTTCTATGTATATCGGTTAATCCTAATTTTATAATATTTTCTTTATGTTCCTTTGTTGCATATCCTTTATGATTTTTAAAACCGTATCCGTGATATTTTTTATCGTAATATTCTATCATAATTCTATCCCTTACAACCTTTGCTGCAATAGAAGCGCAGGATACTAATTTTACTTTGATATCTGCCTTTATAACTGACAACGCTTTAAATGAAGTATTGCGGGATGAAGCAGTGTCCATTGCATTCATATTTTTCAGCCCTTTAGGAATATAAGGACCGTCTATAATGACTACATCAGGTTTTACGGTTAGATTATTAAACGCTCTTTCCATAGAAAGCAATGCGGCATTTAATATATTAATTTCATCAATTTCAACATTGGATGCCGTACCGATTGATACGGAAGTCGCATTTTTCATTAAATAATCAAAAAAATATTCTCTTTTGTCTGGGGTTAATAATTTGGAGTCTTTAATACCGGATGGAATTAATTTTTTATCGATAATTATTGCGGCTGATATTACAGGACCGGCTAAACATCCTCTGCCGACCTCATCAATACCGCAAATTAATTTCATAATGCTTTTATCATCGCTTCTTATTTTTTATTTATTATAAATATTACAGGAAAACTCCGCCCATAAGAGCGGGTAATTGTTCATTATTGCTCATGTTATTGCTTTACTGCAATCTCTGTCATTGTTTTCCCTTACAAACTCTATAAAATCATTTATCCTGCTCAGAGTTCTTGCTTCGCCCAGCGCAAAAATAACTTCATAGATGCCGGGGCTTATTTTTTCTCCTGTAAGCGCTATTCTTATTAACATAGCTTTATGTTTTAACGTCCATTTGTTTTTAGAAAAAAAATCGTCGAAAGATTCTTTTATAAAATTAAGGCAGCCTGCGCCATTTAAGTTTAGACTGTTTAACTGCAAATTTTTGACAAAATCCATTAATTGATTTAAAAAATATATAACTTCATCCGCAGCAGATTCTTTATGTTCCGAATGAGCATCATATTCATTATTATCTGACTCATTTAGTTTAAATTTGTCTATTTCACTGAGCAGGTTCTTATCATAAGAAATATTGCCTTCATTTAAATAAAAACCCATTTTTTCTTTTATTTCAACCAATGTTTTTGTTCTTGGCTTTAAAGCGTCTATTAAAACCGCAACATTTTCGCCGTATTGGATTATTTTATCTTTTTCACCGTTATTGTTATTATTTTCATTATTTATGTTATTTATATTGATATCATTTATCAGACTTACTAATTCCTCAGCCGTTTTTTGTTTTATATAATGGGCATTAAGCCATAATAATTTTTCTTTATTAAATACGCCTGCGGATTTGCTTATATGTTTTAAATCAAAATATTGTATCATCTCGTCAAGGGACAATATTTCATCGTTGCCGTGAGACCAGCCTAATCTTACGAGATAATTTATAAGAGCTTCGGGTAAAAAGCCGTCATTTTTATATTGCGTAACTGCCGTCGCTCCGTGTCTTTTAGACAGTCTTTTGCCGTCATTTCCTAGAATCATTGAAACATGGGCAAATGCAGGAGGCTCAAATCCAAGAGCTTCGTAAAGCAATACCTGCTTAGGGGTGTTGCTTAAATGGTCGTCTCCTCTTATAATGTGTGTAATGCCCATAAGGGCGTCGTCTATAACAACGGCGAAATTATATGTAGGAATCCCGTCTGTCCGCATAATAACAAAATCGTCAATTTCACTGTGATTGACAGAAACAGACTGGTCCCGTATCAGGTCTTTAAATTTGGTAAACTTACCGCCGCCGCTTCTGTCTGTTTTAAATCTCACTACATGCGGTAAATTTAGATTCTGTTCTTCATCAGATAAGTTACGGCACTTTCCTGAGTACATCGGTTTTTTGCCTTCTGCTATAAGTTTGTTTTTATCTTCTTCGAGGGATTCTGCAGTACAGTAGCAGTTGTAGGCTTTACCTTCATCTAAAAGTTTTTTGCAATATTCTTTGTATATATCTAATCTCTGAGATTGGTACAGAACAGGTTCGTCGGACACCAGTCCAAGCCACTGCATACTTTTAATGATATCTTCTTCATACGCTTTTAAAGACCGCTCTAAGTCTGTATCTTCAATTCTTAAAATAAATCTGCCGCCGAAATGTTTGGCATATATATAATTAAACAGTGCAGTCCGGGCTCCGCCGATATGCAGATATCCCGTCGGACTCGGCGCAAATCTTGTTTTTACCATATTGTTACCATATAATATATTATTATTGTATATACGGCTATATATATTTTTATAAGTTATTATTTAAAACGCAAAAAAAATTACATGACCTGCCTTACATTTTATTGGTTTATAATACGCGGCAAATTATGCATTTTGATTATTAATATACTACAATAGAAGAATAACCTACAACGCTTGAATAATCCCCCGAAGCCTCTCCGGAGTTTGTATAATTAATTAATTTTGCGCTATTTTTCCCTGCCATTTTTGCGATTAGCAGCATAATTGAAACAGGAATAAAACCGCACATAGAAATATTATTATTTATAACTTTGTTATAAAGACCTTCGGAATCCAGCCGAAGAATTTCGTTTATAGCTATAGAATCTTTCATCTTAGCCTCTTCGGCGCTTTCGTAATGAGTCATGTCAGAACTTGCTACCACAAGAACGTCGTCAAGCAAGTCCAATTTTACAATGGCGTTATAAATAGCTTTAGCGGCTTTTATTACGTCGTTATATCTGACATACGATATGACAAGCGGAACTATTGAAAAATCCGACATAAAATAATGAATCAGCGGAATCTGCACTTCAAGCGAATGTTCTTTCATCTGTGCTTTATCGTCATGCCGGAAAGGACTGTCTGTCTGGTTAATAATTTCATCTGCAAGAGCGGAATTAATCGGCACATTAAATGAACCAAAATTATAATTTCCTTCATTCATAACAGAGAAAGCAGCGCCTAAACCGGTATGATTAGGGCCTATAATTATTATATTTTTTTTAATGTTAATAGAAGAAAACCCCATAAAAGCCGTCTTTCCTGAATAAACATACCCTGCATGCGGAGAAACTATTCCGAAAGCATTTATTTTATTTTCCGGAATACTCACATTAAAAGATTTTATAAGCTCATTTGTCTGATTTATATCTGCAGGATAAAAAGAACCCGCCACCGCCGGATTACGTACCGTCAATTAAACCACCTTCTAAATTTTAATATTAATCAATCATTTTTATATTATTATACTGCAAAATCTACTCAACGTATATAAGCGTCTCGTCAGGGTTCGCCATATCGCCTTCTTTAACATATACTTCCTTGATAACACCGTCTATGGGCGTATGAATTTCATTTTCCATTTTCATAGCTTCAACTATAAGCACGGTATCACCCGCACTTACGGTGTCGCCTTTTTTTACCAATAATTTTGTAATTCTGCCGGGCATCGGAGCATAGACATCTCCCTCTCTTTTAGGCGAAGGACGTTTTGACCTGGCGACATTTTCGCCGACTATTTCGCCTCCGTAGCTCGGGACGATTTCCGTAAGCGACTCAATTGTTACTTCTTCCATTGTTCCGTCTACATTTAAAAAGAACGGTCTTTTCTGGTCAGATTTATGCCCTACGCCCGCAACTTTTATTTTATAATTTTCGCCGTGCACGGTAACAATAAATTCACTCGGCACAAGATCGCCGTCTCTAAATTTTTCCGCTTCCACAAATTCATCGGAAAGCACTAACCCTCCTGACATATCAGCGGCAAATTCCATACCGTCTGTTTGAATTGTATAATCCGGCAATTTTCCGTCTTTTCTGTCTTGAAAAAATTCAATGGAAATCTGCGGAAATAATATATAGCTCATAATATCTTCGTCGCCGGTTATAAATTCTTTAATTTTGTCTATATTCTGTCCCAATTCAGGTTCTAGGAGGTCAGCCGGTCTTACGGTTATAAATTCTTCATTGCCTAAAGCCCTTTTTCTTACATCTTCGTTTATTGCAGCCGGCGCTTTGCCGTAAAAACCCTTTAGATAATTTTTCGTCTCGCTTGTTATAACTTTATATTTTTCTCCGGTTATTACGTTAAGAGCTGCCTGAGTTCCGATAATCTGCGAAGTCGGCGTTACTAAAGGAGGATATCCTAAATCTTCACGCACCTGGGGCACTTCGTATAAAACTTCATCCATTTTATCAAGCGCATTTTGTTCTTTAAGCTGATTTGCAAGATTCGACATCATTCCGCCCGGAACCTGAGTAACAAGCACATCGGCATTAAGACCCGTATATTCACTCTCAAAAACTTTATATTTTTTTCTTACTTTTCTAAAATAATCGGCAACTTCCTTAAGTTTTTCAAGGTCAAGGTCGACATCGTAACCCATTTCCGATAAAGTAAATACCATGGATTCCGTCGGCGGATGGGACGTTCCGCAGCACATTGACGATATTGCGGTATCTATGATATCCGCCCCGCCTTCAACTGCTTTTAACAATGCCATTGAAGCAAAACCGCTTGTTGAATGCGAATGAACATGGATAGGTAAATTTACGACTTTTTTAATCATAGATACAAGTTCATAGGCTTTTATCGGGGAAAGCAAACCCGCCATATCTTTAATGGCTATTGTATCGGCTCCCATTTCTGCAAGTTCCACCGCCATTTCAGTAAATAATTCATTTGTGTGAACAGGGCTGGTCGTATAGCATATTGTCGCTTCCGCTATCTTTTTTCTTTTTTTTACGGCTTCCATTGATTTTCTGATATTTCTGAAATCATTCAGCGAATCAAATATCCTGAATACATCTATTCCGTTATTAACGCTTAAATCTATAAATTTTTCTACGACATCGTCGGCGTAATGACGGTATCCTACTAAATTCTGTCCTCTTAAAAGCATTTGAAGACGGGAATGTTTGTAAGATTTGCGTAATTTTTTAAGTCTTTCCCACGGGTCTTCTTTTAGAAATCTCAGACATGAATCAAAAGTCGCTCCTCCCCACACCTCTAACGACCAAAACCCTATAGTATCAAGGACGGGAGCTATCCCCAAAATATCGGGAGTGGTCATTCTCGTAGCCAGCAACGACTGATGCGCATCTCTTAAGGCGACTTCCATAAAATCAACTTTTCTGATATAATTTTCTTTTTTTTCATTCATAATATTACGCCCGTTATTTTTATAAATTAACTTAGTTTAGTTATTTGTTTTAATCATTTTCAAGCAGAACAATTTAAAATTAATCAGATTAAAATAAAACGACTAATTTATTTTTATGATTTTAATTTTTACTATTGTTATCAATCCATTAACAATGAATTAACATCCGACGGCATAAGAAAGTTTTATATACCGTAATACGCTGCAATGGCAGCCGATATAGCAAGAATCCTGTCAAACGGATCGCGCTGTACCTTATAATCCCTTAAATATTGTCTTTCTTCAATAAAATGAGTATCAAAATTTCCTTTTATAAAATCTTCGTCTTCTATAATTTTTAACTGAAACGGTATTGTAGTTTTTATGCCTTTTACGACAAATTCCTGCAGGGCTCTCGATGCTCTTCTTACCGTTTCGTCCCATGTTCTTCCGTAAACAGTCATTTTAGCAATCATTGAATCGTAATAAGGCGGCAAAACGTAGTCTTTATATACCGACCCGTCTATCCTGACTCCGATGCCTCCGGGCGAGTAGTACGCCGTAATCTTCCCAGTGCTGGGAGCAAAATCTTTTCTCGGATTTTCAGCATTAATTCTGCATTCTATAGCATAGCCCCTTAATACAACGTCTTCCTGTTTAATATCTAATTCTTTGCCCATCGCAATTTGGATCTGCTCTCCTACTATATCTACCCCTGTAATCATTTCGGTAACAGGATGTTCAACCTGAATTCTGGTGTTCATCTCCATGAAATAATAATTGCCGTTTTTATCCATAATATATTCTATGGTTCCGGCATTTCTGTAATCACAGGCTTTAGCCGCAGCAATGGCAGACTCGCCCATTTTTTTCCTTAACTCTTCGGTTAATATGAGAGAAGGCGCAATCTCGATAAGTTTCTGATGTTTTCTTTGAATAGAACAATCTCTTTCGCCGAGATGTATTATATTGCCGTAATTATCCGCAAGAATTTGAAATTCTATGTGATGAGGCTTATCTATGTATTTTTCAATAAAAACTTCAGGATTTCCGAAAGCTTTTTCAGCTTCAGACCTTGATAGCGAAAAATTTTTTTTGATGTCATCGTCGTTAAAACAAATTCTTATTCCTTTGCCGCCGCCGCCTGCGGAGGCTTTTATCATTACCGGATACCCGGTGTTATTTGCAATATTCAATGCATCTTCCTCAGATTCGACCCCGCCTTCAGAACCTCCGACAACGGGCACGCCTGCCTGACGCATAAGTTTCTTTGATTCTATTTTATCGCCCATCATAGAGATAGACTTGGCTGACGGACCTATAAAAACAATTCCTCTTTTTTCACAGTATGCTGGAAATTTGGCGTTTTCCGACAAAAAACCGTAGCCTGGGTGTATCGCATCGACTCCTATATTGACTGCAAGATCAACTATTCTATTGACATTTAAATACCCTGAAATAGGACCAGGTCCGACAAGATATGCCTCGTCTGCTTTTTTAACGTGCAAAGCCTGCGAATCGGCTTCGGAATAAATTGCAACCGTCTTAATACCAAGCTCTTTGCATGCTCTTATAACACGGGAAGCTATTTCACCCCTGTTGGCTATTAATACTTTTTTAAATTTTTTCATATGCTCTTTTTTATACTAAAGATATGTTTAAACAGTTAATCTTTTTTGATTGCAAATGTTTCTCTGGCACATCGTACATTTTGCATTTTAATTTAGATAATAAGTTTAGTTAGTCAATCAAAAAGTAAGGAAAATTTAATTTTTTACTGACTTTACTGAAGAAGATAAATAAAAATCCAGGTAAATAAAGGCTGCCTTCATCACTTTTTTATATTTTATATTTAAAATATAATAAAGATAAACTATAGGCGAAAATAAAAATATACACACTGCGTATGAATAATACGATAAATTAGTCTGCATCAAATTATCAATTTATTAAAATAAATAATCAATAAATTAATACATAAAACGGAATATTGCCACAGATACAAACGTTTTGAGCAAAATAAGAATAAAATAATAAATACTATAGAACTTAAGCTATATTTCACTTATTATTAATTTTAAACCATTATTTTAAAAATGTCAAGAATGTTATTCCCTCACCGCAAAAAAAATTGCCGATATAAATTGTATGAACCAATTTTAACCCATTAAAAGAGTTTTTTTTAAAAAATTACAATAAATCAAAAAATAAAAAATGAATATTTTAAGTTTTTTTATATCTTTTAAAGCATTTTGCGTATCTCTGTCTCAGAAACAGGCTTTGAGAAAAGATATCCCTGAACCATATTTGCGCCGAGAGATTGCAATTTTACAAGCTGTTCAACTGTTTCAACGCCTTCGCTTATAGTTTCCATACCTAATCTTGCGGAAAGTTCCACAATGGTATTGACGATTGCAAAAACTTTCTGATTTTCCATCATGCTTTTGATAAATGAAATATCTATCTTAATAACATCGGCAGGGATATTTTTTATATACGACAAGGAGGAATATCCGGTACCGAAATCGTCAATATATATTTTCATACCTTTTTCTTTAAATGTGTTTAATATTTTCAGAGCACAGTCAAAATGATGGATAAATAAACCCTCGGTTACTTCTATGTTTATCAAAGAATATTCAAGACCATGCCTGTTTATAGTCTGAAAAATAGTATCCGCCAAACTTAATTTCCCGCCTTCAAAAATATGCGCCGAATTGTTAAGCAATTCGGGATTGCAGTACCATTTTACTTCATAGTCAAAACTTACTGGGGAAATATTTATAGAAACGGGAACTACATTTAAGTTCATTTTTTTCCAGTTTTGCAAATCGCTGCATACCGCTTCAATCAGAAATTCTTCGAGCTGCCTTATTAAACCCATTTCTTCAAGTAGAGGAATAAATTTTACCGGCGAAACAAGACCTAAATCAGGACTGTTCCAGCGCATAAGCGCTTCCATGCCTTGTATAACAGGATTTAACAGAGCAATATTGTTTATATCTATTGCGCTATAATCATTAGCCTTATTTAATCTGTTTAATTTATATAATTTATCCACCTTAAAATACGGCTGGTAATACACGACAAATTCTTTATTAATGAACGCATCCGTAAGGTGTTTTTTCATCATTAAAAATTCAGAGGCTTTTATATTCATGGAGGAGATAAAAAATTCATAATCGTTTTCACCCTGAGTTTTTGCGTTTGACAGAGCAATATCGGCAGATTTTAAAAGGTCATTTGCCGTAATTCCGTCATCAGGATAAATTGATACTCCTATATTATAAGAAATATTAAATTTGTGAGTACCGATAGTTATTTCATCTTTAAAACACTGCTTTATTTTGTCAATAAACTGCACTGCTGAATCCTTATCGCTTAAATTGCTTATGAATACTGCAAATTCATCCCCGCCTATTCTTGAAATTATATCGGTGGGGATAAAGGCATCTTTTAGCACTTCAGCGGTCTTGACAAGCAGTTCGTCTCCGGCGCCGTAACCGAATGTATTATTAATATACGACAATTTATAAAAATCAAGCAAGATTATGGCTGCAGGGCGGCCTTCTATTCTTTCCAGAAAATTATTTACGCTTTCTATGAAAAAATTTCTGTTGGGAAGTTTTGTAAGAGCGTCGTAAAATGAAATAAAATTAATTTCTTTTTCCAAATCAATTTTATTTATCATAAAAGAAATATCTTTCATTAATTCTTCTAACAGGGCAATCTCTCTATCGTCAAAAAAATCTTTTTCTCCGGCATATAAATTAAATATCCCGATTATTTTATTTTGCTGTTTTAACGGCATGCTTGCACTGGATAAAAAACCCATTTTTAGGGCTTTATCTCTCCACGGAATCATCATCGGATTGTTTTCCGTATCATTATTGATTACAATTCTGTCCTCTCTGAAAGCCGCAGCTCCGGGTCCTTTTCCTTCAGGCATTGCATCATCAGCATATATGTTAAAATCATCCAGATAGTCTCCGACAAAACCGTAAGAAAATTTAACGACTATCTTATTGCCGCTGCGCTCATCCGGAAAACCGCATGAAGCCATTTTAAACTGACCTTTTTCAACAGCAATTCTGCATATATTTTCATAAACATCGTCAATATTTTCAACCCTCAAAAGCAGCTGATTTATTTCGCTGAGGGTAGAATAAAGTCTTGTAAGATTTTTTACTTTGTCCTCCGCATTTTTCCGTTCCGTTAAATCTATAAAATTAGCTAATCTTGTAGGTTTATTTTTATAATTTATGGTCAGGGAATGAAAAAGAACCCACTTTATTTCATTATTTTTGCCGATAATTTTATATAGAAATTCGCCCCTTTCGCCTTCATGTTTAATAGCCTCGGCATATCTAGATTTTGCGCTTTCTTTAAATTCATATGACATAATATCCCAATTATTCATATTTTTTAATTCTTCCGACGAATATCCCAGTATTTTCTCGCCTTCCGGATTTACGTAAATAAATTTGTCCCTGAAAAGAACCAGACCGCTAACCATCTGGCTAAATATCGACTGAATCGACTTTTCATTATCTTCCGCCTGAATTTTAACCTTAATAATATAATACAGAAACAGAGGGCTTATAATAATTACCATTAAGAAATTTATAAAAAGAAGCAGGCTCAGCAGATGCATGGAATCGCTTATATAATTCATATTTTTTTTCATTGACGCATCCGATACTTTTCTTAATAGCCGCGAATTGCGGTAAAATATGAAAGATAGGTGTGCGATGGGTATATTTTTAACATTCTTCTGTTTTTCTAATAATTTTAATTCCGGCAGAGATTCACTCTTCCAATCTATGAAAGCTCTGTATAAAACAGGATGTATTAATTTTAATAAAGATTTATCGCTGCTTTTCAAATTTTTAAATAAATATCGGAAACTTTTATTTATCGAATATATTTTAGAATTGACTTTAGAATTTAATTGAGAAATTAAATTAGCAGTATTCGCGTCCGGTTCACCATTCAATTTAGAATTTATTTGTGCAGTATTACGCAGGTTGGAGAGCCGGTTGGATTGCGCGCGGCGATTATTAATATTTTTGTATTGTTTTAAATATAAATTTAAGAAATAAAAGTCTTTGGCAAGATATAGAGTCTTTTTATAAAATGAATTATTAATCTTTGCCTTATCGTTTATATGATTGATTAAACAATAAATTCCGAAAGAAGCGGCAATATACAATAAAATAATCAGAATGCCTGCGGCAAATGCTCTGGATTTTACGACTCTATTCATAGTTTATCATCGTTGTTTATCATAGCTTTATTTTAAAAGTTTTATTTTAAAATTTCTACGGCTTCTTCAAGAGATACAAATAATTCTTCCGCTTTTTTCATATCTTTTAACTTGATTTTATTTTCAAAAAGTTCATTGCTGCCTATCACGACGGCATAGCCGATATTTCTTGAGTCGGCATATTTCAGCTGTTTAGATATATTCAATTTTTCATTAAGATTTATTTCGCTGGTTATGCCGTTTGCTCTTAGCTCTTTTGCTACATTAAAAGCATAATCTATTATTTTTTCGTCAGGTTCAAGATATGCGACAAATACCTTGGTAGAAGACGGCAGTTCATCAATATAATACGGGTTTTTCGCATTAATTATATCTATAATTCTGTCAACGCCGAACGATAATCCGCAAGCCCCTTCAGGGCGCGCTCCATAAAGTTCGAGCAGGTTATCGTATCTGCCGCCTGCCGCAAAACTGCCGATATTAACATCTAATGATTTTATTTCAAATATCGGTCCGGTGTAATAGCCGAGACCCCTTACAAGCAGCGGGTCAAACTTTAAATATTTACCAATCTTAAATTTATTCGAATTTTTAAAAATATCTATAAGCTCATTTATCCCCTCTAAAGACTGAGCGTTATTTTTAAGTTTTTCCTTTAGAGATTCTAAAAATATTATATTCGGATTATTTTCTGTATCGCCGTCGTCATAATTGGCGGCATTAATTTCTTCTGCAAAACTGCTGCCGTTTACTAAATTAATAAAAGATTTATAATTTTCTTCGGTTAAACCGTTTTCTATAAATTCTTTTATAGTTTTATTTTCACCTATTTTGGACAATTTATCTAAAATTCTTAATGCAGCTTCCTTTTTATCTGCCGGTATGCCGGATAATTCAATAATGCCGTCTAATATTTTTCTATTATTCAGATGTATTTCATAATTATTTAGCCCCAATTTTTCAAGTGTAAAAACAGCCAAATCCATTAGTTCAAGTTCTGCAAACATTGAGTAAACCCCGACAATATCCGCATCTGCCTGATAAAACTCCCTGTACCTGCCATTCTGGGTATTTTCATATCTGTAAACTTTTCCTATTATATATCTTTTGAAAGGTTTTGTGAGTTTTGAATTATTTGAAGCATAATATCTACCGAGCGGAGAAGTGAACTCAAATCTTAAGCCAAGTTTTCTGTCCGCTTTGTCTTTAAAAGTATAAATCTCTTTCTCTATTTCTTCTCCGCATTTTCTTGAAAGAAGTTCAAAATACTCAAAAACCGGCGAATCTATTTCGCTGAATCCATAAAGTTCAAAACATTTCCTAATTTTTTCTATTATATCTCTTCTCAAAATCATAGCGTTGGGAAGAAAATCTCTTGTCCCTTTAGGCGGCTGCACCTGCTGAATACTTTTAAAATTATCGCTCATCTTTTTATCAACCCGTTTATTAATATTATGTTAAGTAAGTTGTATGCTGTTAATATATATAGTATTACATATACATATTTTTATATTATATATTATTTATAACTTTAAATGAAGATTAATTTGCCGCAGGATAACCGCAATTGAAAATATGCTATCGCTGCACTGCTGTATTTTCGCGCCTTTGCAATATTTGCGATATGCAATATTTTATTTTGAAACGGCAAAACTGTATATATTAAAAAAAGATTGGGGGTCCAGACTTGCTCCGCCGACTAATACGCCGTCGATATGAGCTTTTTCCATTAAGACGTTAATATTTTTTTCGGTAACGCTTCCGCCGTAGATTACCGAAAAATTTTCAATAGAATAATTATCGGTCAAATATTCATATATAAATTTATGCATCTTTTCACCGTCTTCAGGTTCTATAGACGCTCCCGTACCTATCGCCCATATAGGTTCATAGGCAATTACGAGTCTTCCGGCATCAGTATCGGTATCAATATCTGAAGCGTTAGTATTGACGCTGTCTTCATGATGTTTATTAATACTTTTCGATGTTTTTATCGGACGAAACATGTCCTTATTCTGTGCGGTTCCGCCGTTTAACTCTTTTGTATAGCCAGTTAATGCGCTGTTTAACTGCGCTGCTACAAAATCAAAGGCTTTTCCGCTTTTTCTAATCTCTAAATTTTCACCGACGCACAATATGGGCGATATAGCGGCAGATTTGACGCTGCGCTTTTCCTTTTCTGCGTTCTTATCGCGAGCATTGCGGGTATCCGTTTCTATTTTCTTATTGTAATTTAATACAGCAGAAATTTTTTTAGCAATAAGCTCTTCTGATTCGTTGAATATCCATCTTCTTTCTGAATGACCTATGATAGCGTATGAACAATTGAATGCTTTAATCATATCTATGGATATTTCACCGGTATATGCACCGGATGCTTCGCAATAAATATTTTGCGAAGCAAGTTTAACAATATTGCTAAATTCTAGATTTTCTTCAATTATATTATACGCTTCATTAAGAGCCGTAAAGGAGGGTGCAAAGACTATTTCCGCATTATCGTTAAAATCATAAGTTTCACCGGTGCTGCTGAATTCTTTCAGCTTTTTAAAAAACGACTTCAGATATTCGCGCACCTCGATATGCGTTTTGTTCATTTTAAAATTGGCTGCGATTATTTTTTTCTTTTTCATAGTGTTTTCGTTCTTTCACAATATTTTTATCCTACTGCTGTATTTGATTTAATTGCCTGCCTGCAAATCTATTAATACATCATAGCATCTGTCGCAAACATCGTTATAATCGCTATGAGTTCCTACACTTTCTTTAAATGTCCAGCATCTTGCGCATTTTTTCCCGGGAGCAGGTTTTACAATAGATTCTGAAATAAACTCTCCGTTTGCCTCATCCGGCTGCAGCCGTTCAATCTGCAAATCGGACACAATAAATATTTCTTTCAATTCGTTTATTTGAAATTCTGATAATAATTTATAATCTTCTTCGGAAGCTCTTATTATTACCAATGCTTCCAGAGAACTGCCAATAGTTTTTTCGGCTCTTGCTTTTTCTAAAGATGATAAAATAATATTTCTTATTTCAATAAGTTTTTCAAACCTTTCTGCAAGTTCAAAATCAATATAACTTTCGTCTTTTTTATTAAACGGTTCGTCAAAATGTTCGAATACAAGCTGTATTTCTTTATTTTTTTTGTTAAAATAGCTCCACGCCTCCTGGGATGTAAAAGGCAAAACAGGACCAAGATATTTAATCAGCACATCCAAACCATGATAGAGAACCGTTTGTATAGACCTTCTTTTGAATGAATTTTTTGCTTCTACATAAAGAGAATCTTTTGCGATATCCAGATAAAAAGATGAAAAACTCGTAACAAATCTGTATATATTTTGATATACAAGGTGAAAATCATAGTTTAAATAATGTTTTGATAAATTTTGCGCAAGCAGAGATATATTATGCATTTCATATTTGTCTATATCGCGCAGATCCTCAAAGTTCACGGCATCTGCGTTTTCATCGAAATCATACAGATTGCCGAGCATAAATCTTATTGTATTTCTTATTTTTCTGTAGCCTTCGGAAAGGCGGGATAATATTTCATTAGAAATTCTCATATCATTTTTATAATCTTCAGAAGCCGCCCAAAGTCTTAAAATATCAGCTCCGTATTTATTTATAATTTCATCGGGAGCGATGACATTGCCAAGAGATTTGGACATTTTTCTTCCTGAACTGTCCACGACAAATCCATGCGTTAAAACGGACTTGTAAGGGGTGCCGTCCTGAGAGCCGATTGCTATTAAAAGGCTTGAGTGAAACCATCCTCTGTGCTGATCGGAACCTTCTAGATATAAGTCGGCCGGAAAACCGATGCCTTTCATATCTCTATCATTTTTCAGAACGCAAAAATAACTTACTCCGCTGTCAAACCATACATCTAATATATCGCTTTCTTTTTCAAATACTTCGCCGCCGCATTTGCTGCATTTGGCATGCTTATTGATTTTTGCTTCGTTCAAGAAATAACCGGCGTCTTTTTCAAACCAGATATCTGCGCCGTATTTTTCGAATTCATCTGCTATTTTCATCGTAATATCATAATCTATCAGCGGCTCTCCGCATTGTTTGCAATAAAAAGCCGTGATTGGAACACCCCATGACCTCTGCCTTGAAACACACCAGTCCGGTCTTACCTCAAGCATTCCCGATATTCTGTCCACTCCCCACTGAGGTATCCATTTGACGTTTTCTTTAACAGCTTTAAGAGCATTGTCACGAAGGTTATTTATAGACATTGAAATAAACCACTGCTTTGTAGAACGCAGAATAACCGGATTTTTACATCTCCAGCAATGAGGATAAGAATGTTCAATTTTTTCTTCAAGAACTAATGCATCTGTTTCTTTTAATTTTTCTATAACATGAGGATTAGAATCAAAAACACGCATACCGGCAAAAAACTCTACGTCGTCTACAAATCTGCCTTCATTATTAACCGGAGCATATGCGGGCAAATTATATTTTAATCCGACGGCATAATCATCGTCTCCGTGACCGGGCGCAGTATGAACAAGACCCGTACCGGTATCTTTTTTTACATGCTTGCCCAGAATAATAATAGAGTCTCTGTTTAAAAACGGATGCGCAGCTACCTTATTTTCCAGGTTTTTTCCATTGGTTTTTGCCAGTATTTTAAATTCGCCGTCTTTAAATCCAAATTTTTTTAAAGTTTCTTCGGCAAGACTTTCTTCTAATATATATATTTCTTTGCCATTTTTGCTGCTGCCGTTTAAATTGCAATTTACCTCAACAAAAACATAATCGAAATCCGGATTGACGGATATTGCGAGATTCGCCGGCAATGTCCATGGAGTAGTCGTCCATATTACCGCAAAAACATTTTCGCCTTCAGGCAGATTTGCAAGAACATCGAGTTCCGATTTCATTTTAAATTTGACATAGATTGAAGGCGATGTTTTTTCCGCATATTCAACCTCGGCTTCGGCAAGCGCGGTTCTGCACGAACTGCACCAATATATCGGTTTATTTGCTCTGTAAAGCCCGCCGTTTTTAATGAAATCTGCCAGCTTCCTGACGGTATTGGCTTCATAAGAATAATTCATTGTTAAATACGGCTCGTCATACCTGCCGACGCCGCCAAGGCGTTTAAATTCGGCTTTCTGGATTTCTACAAATTCTGCAGCATACTGCCTGCAGAGTTTTCTTTTTTCCAACTGAGAAATGGCGTCCTTATGTTTTAAACTTTTATCTACATTATGCTCTATAGGAAGACCATGGCAATCCCAGCCGGGTATGTAAGGGGCGTAATAGCCCTGCATAAATTTAAATCGTATTATAATATCTTTTAAAATTTTATTCAGAGCAGTGCCGAGATGAATATGACCGTTTGCATACGGCGGACCGTCATGGAGAATAAATGTTTTAAAATTTTTTTCTTTTGCTTTTTCCGACATTTTTCCGTATAAATCCATCTCATCCCACTCTTTTAAAAATTTTTCTTCGGTGGTCTTCAGATTAGCCTTCATAGGAAAATCGGTAGACGGCAAATTAAGCGTATTTTTATAATCCATAAATGTCCTTTTTGTTTTTCTATTTTTAATGTATTTATCTGTTTAATAATAAAGGCAATAATAGGGCGATAATAAACTTCCGAGCTCTATATCTGCCTGCCGCCTTCTAACTTAATGCTTCCGAATTTACGCAATTTATTAAGCTTTTATGGGCGATATAATTCTTAAGATTTTCTATACAAATTCTAGCTATATCGTGAATTGACGATTCGGTGGCTCCGCCGATGTGAGGAGTCGCTATAACATTAAAATGAAATATGTCATCTTTTATATGCGCCGGTTCCTCCCACAGAACATCAAGCCCTGCGCCTTTAATCTTTCCGCTTTTTAATGCCTGCACAAGGGCGTTTTTTTCAATAAGTCCGGCTCTGCCTACGTTTATTACGTAGGAACCTTTTTTCAGCAGCGCTATTGTTTCGGCGTTTAAAATATTTTGCGTAGTTTCATTAAGCGGAAGCGCAAGAATAATAAAATCTAATTCGGGCAGAATAATTTTAAAATCATCGTCAAATGTTCCCGCAAACTCTATGCCTAATTTTTTTGCGTAATCCTTTTCCGTCCTCGAATGTTTAATGCCGTAAATAACAGTATTAAAAGGCTTAAGAAGTCTTATGAGCTCAAGACCTATTCCGCCCATGCCTATAATGCCGAATTTTTTTCCGGCGAGACTGATACCCATAGGTTCATTTGCAATGCCGTGATTGATAGAATTTATACATCCGTTATAATCTCTTGCAAGAGCAAGAGCATAAAACATTGACAGTTCTGCAACAGACGTTGCATTCGCCGTACCTTTTGTAGGAACGTTAAAAACAGGTATTTTATTTTTTGCCGCTTCGTCTAAGTCAACATTTTCAAAACCGATGCCGAACTGCTGAACGGCTTTAAGATTTTTTAGCGATAACACGTCACGCCCTATATCCATTCCTGCGTTGACAACCATATAAATATCGTCATTTAGGTATGAAGAATAATCTGCAAAAAAATCTTTAACATCTGCATAATGAATAATACTAAAATTATTTAAATCGGCATATTCTTTTAGTATATCAAACATCTTCTGATTTCTTAATATTGCTATTATTTTCACTTTATTTTTTATATTTTATTATTTTACCTGATTTGATTTATTTGAATGAACGGGTTTTGCTTTTCTGGACAAAACGGTAGGCTGAATATTGCTGCCCTTCAAAGAACCTTCGCCTCTGCACAGCTGAATTTTTTTAGAATAGACGTACTTGTTGGGGCAAATAAAAACATGGTGTTTTGATTTAAAAACGTTTATTTTTGTATCAGGTGTGGTGTTGTAGCCTTTCAGGCTACCGTCGCCTTCGCACAGTTCTAATTTTGAATTAAAAGAATAGCCTAACGGACAATAAAAAGTTTTTGTTTTAGCGCTGGAAAACTTTGGCATTGCAAACACTGCTAAACCAAAAACAAATAAACCTACCGATAAAGAAACTGCAGATACCGAAAACAGATTTTTAATTTTTTGCATAAACATAAATAATTTCCCCCTTTCTTGTGTGTTTTTTTAAATAAATAAAATAAAAATAAATTTTCCGCATTAATTAACTAACTTCCGATAAACAGAATTAAAAAAAAATATTATATCATCAAATAAATTATTTGTGAATGGATAAAATAAATAATTTTGTTATTATTGCAGGGTGCCGCTGCTGCTTACAAGCCCTGTATCAGGATAAACATAAAAAGAATCCCCTGATATGCTGCCGAAAGAGATTTGGATAAAATAATTTACTGCAGAATGTGTAGATGCCGAAAACGGCGTAAAATATTGAGCGCTGCCGGGTGAGCAAAAAGCATCTGCGGAAGCGGAAGCGGAAAAAACACCGGGCTGTCCTTCCGAATTAAAAGCAAAATAATTTCCGGTTATATTTGGTACAGCAACGGAATTATTTTGAACGGAATATTTTATGTTATAGTTAAATGCGGTTTGAAAATAACTTGCGGTCTGTGCCAGAGGATTATTTATTAAAACAGGGGCAGACGACGATGTAATTCCGTTATTTATTGAGCTGTTTGACGAAGGACACGTGCATATCTGGTATCCGCCGTATTCTGCACCCGAGTTTACGCCGCCGGAAGATACGGAGCAGAAATTTGAATTAGCGGACAGACCGGATGCGGTTTTCGCAGAAGGATTTATAAAAACTACAAATGCAAAACAGTAATGGGACATAGAATACTGCTGGGCATATCTGATAGATGATTCAAGCTGCCTTTCATAAATTGCTCTGTCGCTTGAAACGGCGGAACCAAGCCCTATAACGCCTATTATGCCGACTATTCCTATTAAAACTAAAACCATTACAAGTTCAATTAATGTAAAAGCATTGCTGTCTTTGATAGAATTTTTGTGAAACATCTTTATTTCACTTTTACTTTTATTTTTATTTTTACTTGCACTTTTACTTTTACTTTTTACTTTCAAATTATTTTAAATCATCATCATAAATAATAAAAAATTTTAGGCTTATAAAATATAAAAAATTTTTAGTTTTTTATTTTTATAAATTCATATTATAATAGCAGTATTTTATATAAATAAAAATTGCATAATAACAAACTGCGCTGAAAAATGTTATATTATTCCATGCACCGCTCTGTCAATATTATTATACTTAAGTTATAGTTATATTGGTAATAAAATTATTATCTGCCTTAAATTTATCTTTATTTTAATATCGATTTTATTTATTGCAAAATACATATATAGTGATATCATAGTAATCAAATATATATACATATATAATATCTCATTAATACTTAATTATCTATGAAATGTCCGTTTTGTTCAAGTGAAGACGATAAAGTTATAGATTCAAGGTTATCTAAAGATGCAAAAGCAGTCCGGAGAAAAAGGCAGTGCAATTTTTGCGGCAAAAAATTTTATACATTAGAAACCATTGTCATGTCATTGCCTTTAATTATTAAAAAAGACGGCAGACGCGAAGCTTTTGACAGACAGAAAATATTGAACGGTTTAATTAAAGCATGTGAAAAAAGACCTGTTTCCATAGAAGATATAGAAACTATAATCCAATCAGTTGAAAAATGGATTGAGGAAAGCAGTCTGAGCGAAATACAAAGCACGGAAATCGGAAAATTTGCTCTCAATAAACTAAAAAATATCGATGCTATAAGCTATGTGAGATTTGCTTCAGTCTATCTGTCGTTTAAAGATATAAACGAATTATACGAAACAGTATCCGATTTAATTGAAAAAAAATAAAATGACTGCTCGCATCGATGAATATTACATTGCCAAAACATTAAATCTTGCAAAAAAAGCAGCCGGTTTTACGTCCCCCAATCCTATGGTAGGTTCCGTAATTGTTAAAAATGGCGAAGTTATAGGCTCAGGATATCATAAAAAAGCAGGCGGACCGCACGCTGAAATTATTGCTCTTAAAATGGCAGGCGGCAGCGCAAAAGGGGCAACTTTATATGTAAGCTTAGAGCCCTGCAGCCATTTTGGAAAAACTCCTCCATGCGTTGAATCAATCAAAAAATACGGAATTTCGCGCGTAGTTGCAGCCATGAAGGACCCTAATCCTCGGGTTTCGGGCAGCGGTTTCAAATACCTTGAAAATAACGGAATTGAAGTTAAATACGGCATTTTAGAGGACAGGGCAAAAAAACTGAACGAAATATTTATAAAAAATATTAACGCCTATCTCCCCTTTATTACGGTCAAACTTGCAATCAGTATAGATGGAAAAGTTGGATTTTACCGTAAAAATGTAAAGGGGGATAGTAAAAGTAATGCTAGGAATAATGCTCCGTTTTATCTGTCATCGGAAAAATCTTTACGATATACCCATAATTTACG
Organism: bacterium; assembly: GCA_021825865.1. Lineage (GTDB taxonomy): Bacteria > SZUA-79 > SZUA-79 > Acidulodesulfobacterales > Acidulodesulfobacteraceae > Acididesulfobacter. The sequence goes on along the minus strand of JAKAFU010000001.1, from coordinate 96,633 downwards.
GCTTATGCATGACGCTATCATGGTATCTGCCAACACGGTTATAAGCGATAATCCCAGATTAAATATCAGATACTGCAAGGATAACAATATTGCCGAAAAAAAGTTTGCAAAAATTATTATTGACTCAAATCTTATGACGCCTGCCGGCTCAAAATTATTCAAATATAGAAATGATGACGATAAAATTTTTATTTTCACTTCTTTCGAATATAGTAAAGAAAAATTAAAAAGAAAAAAATTGCTTGAACAAAAAGGTGCAATTATAAAAGAAGTATTATATAATAATAGTTATGAAGACAGATTAAAAAATTATTCAACAGGGAGCGCCGAAAACAACGGTTTTACTATCGGCAGCAGTTGCGATGTTACGCAAAAAAAGCATTATCTTGACATCGCCGAGATTTTTAAAGAATGCGCAGCATACGGTATTACAAGTATATTTGTAGAGCCTGGACCAAATTTATTTGCTTATCTTGTATCAAATAGACTTTACGATAAATTAATATTTAATATAACGCCTTATCTGGTAGGGAATATTAATATTATTGACAATACGGCTGCGGATTTTAATAATTTTATCGGAAATTCTATAAGCGCATTCGATTTAATTAATTTTTCAAATCTGAATTTAAATAAATTTAATAATAATTTGCAGCCTGGGAATGCCGTTAACGACGGCCTGAATGATTTATACGCTAATAAACAGTTGATTAAATTAAAAAATTTGGATATAAAAAAAACGGGCGACGATGTTTTTTTAATTTATTATCCCGAATCATAATTTTTACTGCGTTTAAAGATATTCAAGCATAGCAATATCAGAGTTATATAATGACGATACGGCGGTTAATTTAAAACGGCAATTAATAAGATGATTTTTTGTTATTTATTTTTTAATTACATCTTAATATCTCAGCTTTCTATTGTATTCTAATAAATAAACCGAGCGGCAACTTAAATTATTAAAATAAATTATTAAAATATAAATTATGTTCACCGGAATAATTAAAGAGAAAGGCGAGGTCAGATCTATAACGTTTCGTTCAAACAGCGGAATATTGGGGGTTTACCTTCCTGAATGCTCCGTAAAATCATATATAGGTCAGAGCATAGCCGTTAACGGAATATGTCTGACCGTAAGAACTATAACCGCTAAGACTGTATATTTTGATTTTTCGCCGGAAACATTTAAAAAATCGTCATTAAAATACATGAAAGTCGGAACTAAAGTTAACATTGAACCGGCATTGTCGGTAAATAGCGATATATCCGGGCATTTTGTGTTAGGGCATATTGACGGAACGGGAAAAATCATCAATAAACGGCAATATAGCAATGCCTATTTAATAGGTATTACAAATAACGCTCCCGAATCCTCTAAATATTTAATCAACAAAGGTTCAATTGCGGTTGACGGCATCAGTCTGACAATTAATGAAATTAAAAATAACGATTTTTATGTGAGCATCATACCTTTGACTTACAAATTTACAAATTTAGGCGATATAAAAATAGGCGGGTTTGTCAATATCGAATTTGATATAATAGAAAAAGCCGTCATAAATAATGCTGAAAAATTGTTTGAAAATTCAGGCTCTGCAGCTGGCTCCGGCGGCAATAACCTTAGAAATGACGCAGGACACGGTACTTATAATAAAAACTCGTATTCATTAAAGAAATATGGGGCGGAACAGACCGGCAGCTTTAAAAACATAAAAAAAACTGATATAACCCGCGAATTTCTTTATGAAAACGGCTTTCTCAAATAAATTACTTGAACAATTAAATTAAATTAAATTTAAAAAAATAAGAGGTTTTATTATGCCGATGACAACGGTTGAAGAAGCAGCCGAAGAAATTAAAAAAGGGAAAATGATTATCTTGGTTGACGATGAAGACAGAGAGAATGAGGGCGACCTTACCATGGCAGCCGAGATGGTAACACCGGAAGCAATAAACTTTATGACAAAATACGCACGCGGATTAATATGCCTTACCCTGACTCAGGAAAAAGCAGACCAGCTGAATCTGCCTCCTCAGGCTGCGAATAATCAATCTAAATTTTCTACCGCCTTTACGGTTTCAATAGAAGCGGCGGAAGGGGTTACGACAGGTATTTCTGCTTTTGACAGGGCGCAGACTATTCTCACTGCCGTAAAAGATGACGCAAAACCGACAGACCTCGTAAGACCGGGACACATTTTTCCGATTACCGCCAAAAACGGAGGCGTTCTGGTCAGGACAGGGCAAACCGAAGGTTCTACCGATATTGCAGCTATTGCGGGACTTAAACCTGCCGGCGTAATATGCGAAATTATGAAAGATGACGGAACTATGGCAAGAATGCCGGATTTAATAGAATTTGCCAAACAGCATGATTTAAAAATATTGACGATACAGGATATTATAAACTATAGGGTAAAACATGAAAAACATGTAAAAAGATTGGTTGAATCTAATATCCCTACAAGATTCGGCGGCGAATTTAAAATAATAGCATATTCAAACGATATCGATTTTAAAGAACATGTTGCTTTGGTTAAAGGGGATATAAAAAAAGACGAACCGATTTTAGTCAGGGTGCATTCGCAATGTTTGACAGGCGACGTCTTCGGTTCCGAAAGATGCGACTGCGGAGACCAGTTAAAGAACGCTATGGAGATGATAGAAAAAGAAGGAAAGGGCGTTATACTTTATCTCAGTCAGGAAGGCAGGGGGATAGGACTTGTAAACAAACTTAAGGCGTATAATCTGCAAGACAAAGGCTATGATACGGTTGAAGCCAACGAAAAATTAGGATTCAAAGCAGATTTGAGGGAATACGGCGTAGGAGCTCAAATTTTAGTCGACTTAGGCGTCGGAAAAATGAGATTGATGACAAATAATCCAAAAAAAATCATAGGTCTTGAAGGCTACGGCCTCAGTGTAGTCGAAAGAGTACCTATTGAAATTTGTCCTACGCACAAAAATTTGCATTATTTAACAACTAAAAAAGAAAAAATGGGTCATATACTGCATATAGATAATAAAAAAACAATAAAAAAATAATAAGTAAACGGGGTCTTTTAAAATGTATAATGTAATAGAAGGAAATTTAAGCGCCGCAGGATTCAAATTCGGCATTGCCGTATCCAGATTTAATGAATTTATAAATTCTAAACTTTTGGACGGAGCGATAGATTATCTGACGCGTTCCGGAGCCAACGAATCGGATATAACAGTGGTTAAAGTTCCGGGCGCATTTGAGCTGCCTATGGCCATTAAAATAATGGCGGAAACAAAAAAATACGACGGAATTGTATGCTTAGGTACTTTGATAAGGGGAGAAACAAATCATTTTGACCTATTGTCGCAACAGGTTGCCAAAATGGTTTCGGAGCTGGCCGTAAACTCTAATACTCCGGTCAGTTACGGTATTATTACTTCCGAATCGATAGAACAGGCAATATCGAGAGCGGGCACTAAAATGGGCAATAAAGGCTTCGATGCGGCGATGTCCATTGTTGAGATGGTTACATTATTTGCAAAACTTAAAAAATGATATATTTAGTTTAATTTAAAATCTTTCAATATAAATAATATCTTAATAATGACAAAAAGAAGAATGGCAAGAGAACTTGCAGTGCAATTTTTATATGAAGCAGACGGCGGGATTGATTCTACCGAATTTAGACTTAATGCTTTTTTTATGAATTTTGCCTCTGAAAGTCTCATTTATAATGGTTTTATAAGTTCTGCGGGCGAATTATACACAAAGAAAGAATCTTTGGAAATATTTGATTTTTTTAAAGACATTGCAGCCGGAACTTTAAATAATCTTGATAAAATTGATTTGCTTATTCAAAAAGTATCAAAAAATTGGTCTATTGACAGAATGTCAAGAATAGACAGAAACATTTTAAGGCAGTCTATGTTTGAAATATTGTTTCATTCCGAAATTCCAAAAAATGTCACTATTAATGAGGCTATTGAAATAGCAAAAAAATTCGGCAATGCAGATTCTCCGTTTTTTATAAACGGTGTTCTCGATGCGGCGGTTCAAAATATAAATTTATAAATATAATTTCTCATTAGTTATACTAAAAATTAAAAATTTTTACAAAGTACCATAACAAATAATAAGTCCAAATTATTTAAATTTAAATTACAGGAGTAAAATTAAAATGGATACAGACTCGATAAATACTTTAGACATAAGAGGTTTATGCTGAGGACCCCCTGTTCTGGCGGTCGTCGGAAAACTAAAAGCATTAAAACCTGAATCAACGCTTATGGTAATCTCTGATAAAGAATCTATGCTTAACGACATACCGTCCGTATGTTCGTTAGTAGGCACTAAGCTTTTGAATACAATGAAGTTTAACGGCCTTTATATGTTTGTTATTCAGAACAAAAAATGGACATCGGCATAGATCGACATAGTTTGATATTTAATTTAAGCTAAACTAATTTATAAGTTAAATTATACAATAGAAATAGAATGTTTAAAATAAAATGAGAAAAAAAAATCGCGCTTTTGATGAAATGAGAGAAATAACAATCATTCCGGACTATATGAAGTATGCCGAAGGTTCATGCATGATAAAATGCGGCGATACCCATGTAATATGCACGGCAAGCGTTGAAAATAAGGTTCCTCCTTTTTTAAAAGATAAAGGGCAAGGCTGGATTACGGCAGAATACTCTATGCTACCGCGTTCAACCCAGACCAGAATGCAGCGGGATTCTTCAAAAGGTAAAATCAACGGAAGAGCCCAAGAAATTCAAAGACTTATCGGAAGAGCTCTAAGAGCGGCGGTTAATTTTTCAGATTTTCCGGATATTACGCTGCTGCTCGACTGCGATGTCATAAGCGCCGACGGCGGAACAAGAACAGCCTCTATTACCGGCGCATATGTAGCAGCGCATTTGGCTTTTCTAAAATTATTAAAACAGAACAGAATTGAAAAGATGCCGTTTTACGATTCCGTCGCCGCTATAAGCCTTGGAATTGTGAATAGCGAAATTTTACTTGACCTTGATTATTCTGAAGATTCCAACGCCGAACTTGACTTTAATTTTATAATGACGGGAAGCGGAAACTTAATCGAAATTCAGGGGTGCGCGGAAAAAACTCCTATAGATTTTGAACTCATTAATAAATTTGGCGCTATCGCCAAAAAAGCTATTTCGCAGTTGACGGAAATACAGCTGAATATTTTAAACTCTTACTAAAAATTATGCTCTATTAATTATTTAATTTATTTTATAAGGAAACAACTATAAAATTGTAATAAATAATGGATAAAATTAAATTAAATAATATCATTAATCTGTTTGAAAAAAATTACGGCGAGCTTAAACCTTTTTTAAATTTCGGCAATGCCTTTCAGCTTCTTATAGCAGTGATTCTATCTGCGCAATGCACCGATAAACGGGTTAATATAATAACCGGAGAATTATTTAAATTATACAAAAAACCTTCCGACCTCGCCGATGTTCCCCTTGAAATATTTGAAGAGCAGATTAAAACATGCGGCATGTACCATACTAAAGCCAAAAATATAATTAAAACTTCAGAAATATTAAAAAATAAGTTTAATGACGATGTTCCTTCCGATTTTGATGCATTAGTGGATTTGCCGGGCATCGGCAGAAAATCTGCAAATGTTATCCTTGGTACATTTTACGGACAGAACAGATTTCCGGTCGATACTCATGTTTTCAGGGTAGCAAATCGCATAGGTCTTGCCAATTCTACAAATGTTGAAAATACAGAAACGGATTTAACAAATCTTATTAAACCCGAGCTTTGGATGAAAATGCACAGGTGGCTCGTAAATCACGGCCGGATTTACTGCATTGCCAGAAATCCAAAATGCCCGCAATGTTTTATAAACCAATATTGTCAATATTATCAAAACAATAAAAATTAACAGCCGGTGCTTCCGCATACTGACTATCTGCTATATAATTCTTTTGCGGACTGCTATGTGATTTTTATCATTTTTAACTGCTTTAATATTATATATAATGGCTTTGTTCTATAATTTGATAACGGCTAACAAAAATATAAAAAACCATATTTAATTTTATTTAATCTATGATTAAATAATTTAATTGTTAACTAATGTATTAACTTTATGCGAGGTGTAATAATCTATGAGTCCTGCAATACGATATTTTACCGTTGCGTCTTTGCTGTATTTTGTTTTTGGGGCGCTACTAGGTTTTATAATGGCAATTTATCCGCCTTCTATAAGCTATCTTCTTTTAACGCATGTGCATTTTCTTTTATTAGGTTTTATAGCAATGATGATATATTCCGTTGGTTATCACGTGCTGCCCAGATTCAGCGGATTTAAACTTTACAGCGACAGATTAATAATTATACAATTTTACTTAGCTAATATCGGACTTTTGGGCATGGCGCTAATTTGGATAATATCAGGCGATAATCCCGGCTATAGCTTAATAACACAGTTGTGTTTCTCTATTTTTGCATTTCTTGAATTTACAGCCGTATGCATTTTTGTATTTAATAATATTATGACATTATCGGGAAAAGCGGGCAGGATAATGTAGATTTTATATTTTTAATGTTCTATTTCTATTAATATGTTTTGAACAAATAAGGTAAGGGAGAGTACGCTTAAAATATGGAATTTTAAATCTTATAGCTAAAAAAATGCCGTATAATTTTATATTTTTGTACTATAAAATTATACGGCATAAATAATTTATATAAGTCGTATATCATTAACAACAATCTTAATATTATTATTATTCTATATAATTATAATAAGTTTGAAATTTCTCTTCCGACAACCGTCTTTAACGCCGGCTCTGCAGAGCTGAATCTTAGATTAATTGCGCTGGCCGTAGCAACAACCCTGTCTCTGTAAATTGCCCAGTTTTTAACGCCTGCATTGTAAGTAGTAGTCGTATTTCCTAATCCTTCAGATGTCGCCGTTCCGTTAGTCGTATATGAGCCCTTCTGTCTTTGTTCCAGCTGGATATCAACAACCATCATGTATTTTTTATGCTGAAATGCCGCACCTATTGCAGCGCCTATAAGTCCGCCTACCAATCCGCCGCCGATAGTGCTGCCGACCGAACCGTATCTTGAACCTACCAACGCTCCTCCGAAACCTCCTGCCAATGCGCCTGCCGCAGTGTAAGCGTGGGTTTCTTTGCCGAGGTATAATACATTTGACAAAAGCATAAAATAAGCATCCTGAGGATTATTTGTAATCCTGTATCCTCTGGCAATTAACGCCTGTTCTAAAGCAGTTTTAAAATTCAGTCCCGATGCGGAACTTGTATTTGTGGCTCTTACATAAACTACCTTTTCGCTCGGCGGAACAGGCTGAAGAAAAATAGATGAACTCATTTTTGTCTGCAAGTTCATATTGCCTGCGCTCATACCGCTTGTTGACGTGGTTGAACTGGTAGTGCCGCTCATTGACGCGCAACCGGAAAAAGCCAAAACAGGTACTGCTAAAAATAATAATAGAGCGATTATCCTGAACGTTTTACCGCGCAGCGAAGCGAGTAAATATTTATTTCCGGATAACAAACTTTTTTTCGTATTACCGGTAAATTTACGTGATTTTCCCATCATAATTCCTCTTAAAATTAACATTAAATTAATAAACAAAATAACTATAAAAAAATTACAATAAATATATCAGGACTGCATAATAAAAAATACAAAAATTTAATATTCTATTTTTTTTTAAATAAATGTTTTAGTTTTACAGTTTTATAATCATAAGGCAAGGCAGGAAACATAATAATAAACATATTTTAAATAAAAATAAATATTACCAATATTTAATAATATATTTTTTATTATATAATTATAAAAAAACGAAGTCAAGCATCACCCTCGTATATTTTTGGTTTATTTAACCTGTTGATATTATATGCAAATACAATTAATTCAACGATAAAAAAGCCTATTACAAAATATTTGCCATACGAAAAAATTAAATTATAAATAAAATCCAATAAGTTAATTTTATAATATACTGAATCTTTAATTTTAAACATTATTGAAAATGCAAGGAACATCCCGAAAGTAAAATTTCTTGCCCACTGATTTGTTGAATAAGTCAAGACACCTTTATCGACGCCGTAATATTTAATTCTTTTAATCATAAATATTATCTCATAAATTTCTACTATAATAAACAGGAGCAGGGCCGCTATCCAGACCAGACCATTAATATTACTGCTGAATCCGGCAATAACACAGGCAAGACCAAATGTAGATATTGCGCCGTGTACTATGACATTACCGATTTTCCAATTATCCATGATTTTATATTTATATTTTATATAATTTCTTATTATCATGTATAACCCTGCAAAATAAAATAATGCAGATAAAATCAGGAGTATGTTATCCGCACTTCCTCTGAAAAATTTTCCCAGAAGCAGACTCCCGTCTATAACTACATAGCTTGTAGCTACTGATATTAAAAGAATAACCCCGTTTAAATTATACATAAGAATTTTTTTAGAATAATTTTCCTGCCATATTGCCTTATAATTCTTTACGGAAATGAACAAATACAGCAAATAAATAACACAGCCTGCAATAAATAAAATGTAAGCTAATATTAATATATTGCCGAGTTCTTTAACAATTGACAGGGTAACGGTAAAAAAAGCAATCACATAAGTTCCGGTTGCAAATGTATGTATTTCATCTGAGAAATGATGGCTTAAATAATATTTTTTTGAACGAAGTTCGTTTAAATTGCTTAAAACAATAATAATTAATACAGAAATCAATAAATAAACCGCATACGGTCCTATTAACCGTTTTAAAAAATGCTCCTGCTGAAATGCCCCGTTTATCATGATACCGAAAGCGACGGCTATAGCGCCTGAAAAGGTAGGAATATATATATTGTTTTTAACAATAATGATTGAGATAATAATCGTTAAAACAGCTATAACAATAATAAAAAGAAATAGTCCGCTAATCATAATTTGTTAATTATATCACAGGATTTAGAACTATATATAAAAAAAGCCAAAAACTACTTCAAATCGAGGAATTTATGCAGCTGTAATCCTATTTTAACATTTAGCCTGTCAGATAAAATCTTTTCGGCTAAAATATGCGGTGAAAATTGATTTTCGGCGACATCTACAGCGCCGAATATTATTTTTTCCGTTTTGATGATTTTTCTGTTTACGTTTATAAAATTCTTAGCAAATTCATAATCTGCGGTGTTTCCTATAATAAATTTTAATTCATCGTTTTTATTGATATAATTTAGATTTTCAAAATTGTTATAATTTGCATATCCGCTTGACGGGCATTTTATATCCATTATTTTAACGACTTTATCCGGGATACTTTTAAGACTGAGCGTGCCGTTTGTTTCAACAAGCACGGTATATTTTAAATTTAAAAATCTTTTCATTAATTCATAAACGCCTTTCTGTATTAAAGGTTCTCCGCCCGTTATTTCCACTAATTTTACATTTTCGCCGCATTTTATTATTTCTGTCATAATATCGCCGATATGCATTGATTTTGCGTTTGTATCCGTCAGCGCTTCTTTTGTGTCGCAATACGGACATCTTATATTGCATCCTGCCAGTCTTACAAAAAAACAGGGGGAGCCCGCAAATGAAGATTCTCCCTGAATACTGTAAAAAATATCGTTTACTTTTAAAATAAATTCGTCATTATTTTTTATTTTGCTCATTAACTAAATATAATATCTATTTAGATAATATATTGCAATGCCATTTTATACTGCATAAATAAAATATTATATAAATCAATATTGATTTATATTTTAGATAAAAAACTTATTATCAATATTTCAACTCAGCTTATAACCATAAAAATATAAATTAATGAAATATAGTAAAAATAATTAAAATTAATTAATTTTAATTATTTTTACGGCTGCAGATACGCATAGCCTTCATTTTCTTTTTGTACAATGTAAAATATTGCACCCGGATAAACAATATGCACAAATTTAAAAATTTGCGATTTTTTTACATGCATACCTAACATTGTTTGATGGCATGCTACTAATTTCACGCCATAGCTGGCAATACTCTGAAGTAATGGATAATATTTTTTGTCAGATTTCATAAAAAGTTTAAGAGCAGGACCGTAAGCTACCACAAGAATTTTATAATTAATAAAATGCGTGTCTGAAATTCTAACGTTGTTTGAAATATTATTCAATAATAAACTCCAATATTTTGGATTTTGAGGTACCTGATAAAGTTCTTTCAATTTATGATGTTTAAAATATTTCAACGCATTTATGTCTTTAACTCTTGCATATGAATTTTGTATAAATACAAAAGTTAAAAAAATGGTGAAGAACACACAAACAACTATATTTAATATATTTTTCATAATTTTCTCCTGGTATCATTTAGTTATAAAAGCCAATATTGAATGATATAGCAGCATGCAACATTTATAAATAATTTTTATTTATTTGATTTAATTTTACTATCAGTCTAATTACGGTATGTAAATAATAATCGCAAGTTAGCCAATTTTATTCAGCAATAAACCGCTTCGATGGAAGATGGCATTATTAATAAATATATTTGATGCATTGTATTAACCGGCGGTTGGCGATTTGCGATATATAACTTTTTCCGTTTGGATTGATTGAATAATTTTATGATTTCTGATGTATTCTGCAATAACATCGCATGCTTTAAATTTTGTTAACCCTTTATCATCTGAGTTCATGTTTTGCATTTTTCCGCCTGTTGATACAGCCCAGTATTTTTTATTCAAATTTAATGGTTTTCCGTTAATTTCCCAGCTTTTGATTCTCTTATTAAATGATTCATTTATATGTATATGAAATTTTGAATTGGAGACACGGGTGGCGTCTCCGCCCATCTGTAAATAAGCATCTTTCGCAAAAACATCGCTCAGAACACTTAATTGCGATAATAATAACTGTTTTCCCGTAAGAAGGGTTTTGTAAACCTCAGGATAAGTTGTTCCATATTCGCCATAAACATTTTCCATAGTAATATCGGAACCTGGAAGCAAAGTTTCCCCCCAACGCCAACCGGGGGCAAAAAACAATGGAGCATCAAATTTTTCTATAAAAGCCTGCTCTGCAACGTTATCAACCGTACTGATAAATGTGGCCCGCCTGTATAATAGACTTTCCGTCGTCCCTAATTTCTCATTTAATATATTATTATAGGGTTTAAATTCGTCTTCTATGACCTGCGTAATTTTAGGATCCGGTTTAATCCAATTTGAGACAATAGGTATAAGCTTATGGTCATAAGCCGTAATTTTTTTATTTGAAACATTTAAATCTAATCTTCCGATAAATTTTCCATGGGTTCCTGCCTGAACTATTATGGTATTGTTTATAATTTCAGGTGCTGGAAGAATATCATGGGTATGACCTCCCACAATTACATCTATGCCCTTAATTAAAGCTGCAAATTTTCTATCAACTTCAAGTCCGTTATGTGAAAGTACAACTACGATATCAACTTTTTCAGTATTTTTTAATTGATCTACCATTTTTTGGGCATGGTGGGTATCTATGCCAAATGACCACCCTTCGACAAAATGAGCCGGGTGCGCAAGCGGAACATACGGGAATGCCTGTCCGATTATACCCACTCTTAGCCCATTAACTTCCTTTATAATATATGGTTTAAAAATTAAATTTCCCCATGTTGCATTTTTTACATTCTGGGCAATAAAAGGGAAATTTAGATTTTTTATATTTTCCAGCAATTGTTCCTTTCCGTAAGTAAATTCCCAATGCCCGGTCATTGCGTCATAACCCATCGCATTTTGAACAGTATAGACAGCCTTTCCTTTCGTCAAAAGAGCAATGCCGGTTCCTTGCCATGAATCGCCGGTATCAAGTAATATAGTTTTGCCATATCTTTCATCCCTAATTTTATTTATTACCGTGCTCATATGAGCATATCCGCCCATAGGTCCATATTCCTTAGATAGGTTATTAAAATTTTTGTAAGAACAAAAATATCCCATAGCCGACTTTGGGTTTATATCATAATACAGACAGAAAGAATCTCCGACTAAATGACCGGGTCTGCCGTTCATGATTTTAGGACCTATATTTACTGACGGTTCCCTATACAATACCGGTTTTAAATGCGCATGGGAATCTGAATTCCAAATGATAGTGAGATTCCCTACAGGCTTATACTTAAGCAAATTTACAGGATTAATCGCTAAATAGCCTGTAAGGAGTGCAGTTTTTTTTAAAAAATCTCTTCTTGTAACAGTATTTTCCATGGCTTTTTATATCTCCATTAATAAATTGAATTAAAATGAAATAAAACAGAAAATTTTATTATTTTATCTTAAAAATTTCATAGCAACCATGATTAAGAACTTAATTGTTTATAGTCTATGCATCAATCTGCTAACATTCATAAAATATATATTGCCTAACCTAATGTTAATAAATTTTTTAAAAACCATCTTTTACTGAATTTATAATGCTCACCATCTGACGACTTACTTTCAATGCTGTTTTTTTCATCATAGGAGTATTATTTTTAAAAAATTTAAGTGCAAAGGATGGTAAAAATCCTATAATAACTACATATTTTCCTTGTTTATATACAGCGACTCTGCATGGCATAAAAGCCGCATAATTTTTATTGCCGTTTAGAATATCGTATGCGTAAGATAAATTACAAAATTCAATGACATCTAATTTTGATATTTTTTTTCCTATGCCTTGTATACCTTGAGAAATAGGATTTACTGAAACTATAACATAATTATCATTTATTATGGATTGCTTTAAATTGAAGACAACATCTTTAAACCTCTTTTTTATTTTTAATATATAAAATGCTTTATTATTATTTTTACTTAAAGCAAAAACATTGTTGACCGAACCTCCGCAATAAATAATTACAAATAAAAATAAAACAATAAATTTTTTCATTGAATCTCCGTAATTGTAATATAGTTAATAAACATTTATCAGAACAGATTTTTTATATACATTGCCTTTGTTGTCATGCATTACAAAATCTAACGGTGCACTTTTTTCAGCCTTTACATAAAACGCTAAAAAAGGATTTGCCGCAATTCCTATGCCGTAATTACATGTTGTTATCAATTTTTTATCATAGAATATATTAACTTTATTAATTATCCATTCGGGTATAATTTTACCTGTTTTAGAATTTTTCACAAGCCCTGTATTCATAGGATGTTCTGTTAAAGTTAAAACTTTAAAATTTTTTCCTTTTTTTACTTTTCTCGGCACCCTTACCATTATCGTTCCAATTTTCATTTTTGATCCCTCATTTTATTAAAAATACATGATTTTAATTAACTAAGTTAAAATTTTTTGATTATTTTACATTTTTTAAAATAAAATCAGCATCCTCCTACGGTCACTTTAACAAGTTTCCTTGCACCATAAACTTCATTATTGGAATATTCTGCCAGAACCTGAACATATGACTCTTGCATCAATTTTATTCTGGTAGAAATATACGCTTTACCGTTAAATGGCGTCAAGTCAAATGAACCCAACAATAGGTGCGGATTATTTAAATCGCATATATAAAAAGTTTTTAAATATAAATTGTCGGTTTGCGGCTTTTTGGCTTCCATTTTTATCGGCACCATAGCCCCGTCCTGCGCAATTAATGGGAGACTTATTTTTGGAATCAGCAATTTTTCTTCGGCAGTCGGATTAGCAATCCACTTTACTTCTTTCCCATTAATGGTTTTAACATAATTTGTTTTCATCTTAACCGGCTTAAGTGAAATGCTTTTGGCAAAAGAATCTCTCGGAACATTCAATATTGAACTTGCTCCTATCGTCAAAGCAGTCGTTAAAATTGTTTTTTTTATAAAATCCCTTCTTGTTATTTTATTTGTATTTAATACTATCTTCTCGCCGTCATCGGCAAACTGCCTAATATTTTTGTTCATGATATCGTAATCTCCTTAATGTTAAAATTATTTTTTATTAATTAAAATCGTATACATAGAAAACTTGATTAAATCACATATGTTTCGTATAAGATATTGTCATTCTTTTACACTTGATTTAAAACTTTCAATAATATATTAAATAAATTAAAAATTCCATACAATAGCAGTGCCTACTGCAGCTATATTTTTATGCGTCGCAGTATCTAAGCATGCGGTTGAAGCACTAGTTACGCAGCCGGACGAATAATTACCCGGACCATAAAATGTCTCAAGTCCTCTTCCTGTGAACATATAAGACGCCCAAGCTTTCCAGAAAAAACCTTTTTTAATAACATGCACAAAATCGAGGTCAAATTCTGTTCCTATGTTGCTTCCGCCAAAAAGAGGAACATATTTGCCGTTTACATGTATATTTGATTTTACCCAGTTAGCCTGTATCACAGCTTCAGTTAAATTATTTTTATCAGGTAAAAACTCTCTGAATAAAATCTCTTCAATTCTTTTGTTTTCCAGATTGGAAGACAACGGTGCACCATACATATAACTATTTCCGGGGGCGAGTATCTGTATCATCTGCCAGTTAGAAGTTATAAGATTGCCAAATAAAGTAGGTTGATTTTGAACCCTTGAATAATCGGACATGTCATATGAACCTGCCTCTACCGGAGCACCAAGCCCAAATTTAAATCCTATCATAAGAGGCATCTTTTTAATGCTCGTTAATGTTGAGCCTTTGGCATAAATATCGTATGAATTAATAGTGTCGTAAGCATTGTTGCCTGCCGGTTCAACCAGCAAAGGAGCAGTCAGCGGAGAATTCGGGTTAGCTCCTCCCCACTGGGTCCATAAATAATGATTAGCGGAGCGACTATTAAGCAGTCCATCAGACAAAGCAGCCGACGTCGGCATAGCTTTACCTCTGAGATAATCAAATTCAATCGCAAGCTTATTTTTGCCGTTTTCATACCATAACGAACCGCCCGCCAAAGTAATGTTAAGGGTAGGCCAAAAATTATTGTCGTTAGTATATGAACCAAATGTTTGAAAATAAACAGAATTTGGCACATTATATAACGGAGCCTGAAATTGATTAAGATGCGCCTCTGAAAACCATGCGCTAAAAATCGTATGCCTTACGGGTTTTTTTGTTATGAATTGAATCACAGGGATTGTTCCCATTTGCACATGGGTATAGCCCATGGCAGAGGTCGGATAAAACCCTTCGGTTGTTCCGGCAAGTCCTTGCAATGTGTTACAAGGATTGAGTTTGTTTGAAGAATAACAATATGTCCCGGCAGCTGCCATCGATGTTATCATGGTACCTGCGGTTATATTAAAATTGCCGACATTAAAATTATCAAATATACCATCAACATCTGTTCTTATAGCTACTCCGAGACCAAAATGCAAAAATGTTCTGCCAAATATAATATGTCTGAAATATTGATTTGGCAATCTTAAATTAATATAAACTTCTCTAATGCCAAATGTATCAAAATCATTATTAAAACCGACCGGCACAGGATTTTGAGCCAGCGTTTGGAATCCAGGGGGAATTCCGCCATAATAGTTTGCAATGCCGTTATAATCGCTTGAAAGTGCAAACTGGGTATATAAACTTATAAGTTTTTTATATTTAATTAATGTATTAACCCTTAACATTTGGGCAAATTCTTGAAATGAATTATTATTCGGATATCCTGAAACATTTTGAAATCCTTGCCCTTGATTCTCGGCATAAAGAGCCGCGCCTATATACCTGCCTCCAAGCATAAAACTAAGACCGCTATGCGGCGGTTTAATTTGCTGTTTTTTAAGCTTAATTGCAAACACGGTAACAGGATTGCATAAGTATACCAAAAAATAAAATATTACCGCACCAATACAGATTGATTTCAATCGCATCCTCTCCTCCTGTGAATTTTATGCGAAAATAATTAAACAAATATACAATAATAAATTTATTTTTAATAATAAATAAAATTTATCACAGTTATAGTTATATACTGCAGAATATATATAGCAAATACCGTGCCATAATAAGATTATGCATAGTTCCAGATTTATATCGACTATCAATTGTTTTTAGGAGAATTAATTGTCCATACAAGAACAATATAGTGCACA
The DNA here is from genome assembly GCA_021825865.1 of bacterium. Lineage (GTDB taxonomy): Bacteria > SZUA-79 > SZUA-79 > Acidulodesulfobacterales > Acidulodesulfobacteraceae > Acididesulfobacter. Next base: position 80,549 of record JAKAFU010000001.1, on the reverse strand, counting down.
AAAGGACTTTTCCAGATACCAATCGGCTCGACCTTATTTATTAAAAATTAAAATCAAGTTTAATTTGCGACAACCGTTAAATTTTAGATTTAAAATAATCTATCGTTTATTAAAAAGGTCGTATTTTTTCATTTTAGTTCGTAGTTGTTTTCTGGATATACCGATAGAAGCAGCTGTTTTTGTCTGATTATAATTATATTTTTCAAGTGCCTTAATTATAAGTTCTTTTTCTACCGAATCCAAATTTAAATCATAATCTGTATTATTATTGGAAGACATAAAAATAGACTGGACTTCTCTTGTTTTTTTTAAATAATTTGGTAAATTATCTACTTCAATGGTATCAAAAGGAGTAATGATAATAGCTCTCTCAATTATATTTTCAAGTTCCCTTATATTGCCCGGAAAATTATATTGCATTAATTTTTCTTCAACATCTTTTGATATACTAACTATATTCTTTTTGTTTTCCGCATTAAATCTTTTTATAAAATAATACACAAGCGGCATGATATCGTCTTTCCGTTCCCTGAGCGGAGGGACCTTTACATGAAATACATTTATCCTATAAAACAAGTCTTCTCTAAATTGATTCTGCAATACGGCACTTTCTATGTTAATATTTGTTGCACTTACAATTCTTGCAGTCAGTTTTATGACAGCATTAGAACCTATCATTGAAAATTCACGCTCCTGCAATATTCTTAACAATTTTGACTGAACAAACAACGGCATTTCTCCAATTTCATCTAAAAACAATGTTCCGTTGGACGCAAGTTCGAATTTTCCTTTTTGTGTGTTTATGGCGTTTGTAAATGACCCTTTTGCATGACCGAAAAGTTCATTTTCTATTAAACTATCAGGGTATGCGTTAATATTAATTCCGACAAAAGGTCCTTTTCTTCCTGATATTTCATGAATAATTTTTGCTATTAATTCCTTGCCGGTACCTGTTTCGCCCGTTATTAGAATATTTGAAGGAGCCTTAGCAATCATTCCTATTTCTTTAATCAAATCTTCCATAATTTTAGATTTGTAAATCAACTTAGTGTCAAATTGCGGTTTATTTTCATTGTAATAGTTTGCCTTTTTGCTTAGCAAAATGTTTATATTACTAATTAAGCCGTCCATATCTATCGGTTTGCTTATGAAATCATCGGCTCCTATTTTGATTGCCTTAACAGCATCGTCAATAAAACCGTTTGCCGTAATCATTATAAATATAATATCTTTATTAGTATTTCTTACAAGACTCAAGAAATCTAATCCGTTCATCCCTGTTAATATTAAATCGCAAAGTATCACATCATAGTTATTGCTGTCCAACTTTGCAAGGGCAACCTCTGCGCTAATGGCTGCATCAACATTAAAACCGTTTTGTTCAAGATTTGAACCGACAGTTTTTAAAATATTTTTCTCGTCGTCAATTAAAAGTATTCTGCTCATGATATAAAATTAACTTAAAGTATAATAAAGTAAAATATTATAAAATTATCCGCCTTGGGAGTATAACTGTAAAAACAGTAAATCCATCTATTCTTTCAGTTTTAATTAATCCTTTATGCAAAAGTACAATTCTTGAAGATATAGCAAGCCCTAAACCGGTTCCGCTTTTCTTAGTTGTAAAAAAGGGTTTAAATACGTTATTTATATTCAAAATTTTTATACCTTCTCCATTATCCGATATGCTTATTGATATTTCATCTTTTTTATGTACTGTAGAACTTATTATTTTTATCACAGGGTCGTTTACGTTGCTAACTGCATCCATTGCGTTAATAAGCAAATTAATAATAACCTGCTTTAATAATTCCTTATCGCCTTTTATTAATCCGATAGAATTATCTAACTGTTTTATAATTTTTATATTGACATTTTTTATTTCATAATTTAATATCTGGAGTGATTCATTTATTATATAATTCAAGTTAATGTCGGCTAATTTTGGTTCTCTTTGTTTTGCAAAATTCATAAAACCTACAGTCATATTATTAAGTCTTTTTAGTTCCTCTTCTATAATATTAATAAATTCTATCAAATTTTTATCTTTAGCATGAAGATTATTTTTTATATATTTATTACTAGAGTTAATAACATAAGCTGCATTTTTAATCTCATGCGCTACCATACTAGACATTTCTCCCATCTGTGCCATGCAATTTAATTGCTCCCTTTCTTTACTAATTAAATCTATTTTATTAATATATCCTTTTATATTTTTAATCATAGAATTAAAAATATCAGCTAAACTTCCAATTTCATCTTTAGAACTAGGTTGTATATGAACTGAATAATCTCCATTGGATACTTTCGTCATGTTGCTTTTAAGTAATAAAAGAGGCTCTGTAATTTTAGATATTATAAAATAAAATATGACAAGACCTATGCATATAAAAATAAAACTTATAAGATAAAACCTCATCGCAACCCAAAAAACCCTTAGTCTTATTAACTGCAATTCTTTTTTAATATTAAATTGTACATAAACTTTTCCTATGATTTTATTATCGTGCTTTATTAAATTCGGAGGAATATTTTTTATTAATTTTTCATTATATAAGCCAAAATAAAGCCGATGTTTTATGCCTATCTTATTATTTTTTAATATGCTGATATATAGATAGTTAATATACCTATTCTTATGGGTTTCATAAAAAATATTTTTTATAGATGTAATATCTTTATGCAATAATGAAAATTTTAGTTGCGATACGCACATTTTTTTCCGTGCATTATTCCTTAAAGTATTTCTATAAACAAGCGTAGCATAAATTGTGTACAAAGCAATAGAGTTAACGGTAATCATTATAAAAAATAAGACAACAAAAGATGAAAAAAGGAGTTTAGTTCTTAAGCTAATATCGTTTATAAATTTCAGCATATTTTATGTTATGTATATATATGCATAACTATTAATTAATAATTATATAAATATTTCATTATCATATTTTATAAATTCCGATTTGTTTATTTAATGCCATTGATAACTGAGACAGCTCCGATGAAGATATATCAACCAATTTTCCCGTATTTAAGCTTTTCTCTTGCTCAAGCATAATAGATTCAGACGAGGCGGATATTTCTTCCAAAATATTTGATTGTTCTTCTGTTGCCGCCGCAATTCTTGTAATCATATCGGTAACCATATCGACCAAAGATTTTATTTCATCTATTGAGTTTCCTGCAAGATTTGCTGCATCCACCCCTTTTAATACTTTATTTCGTCCGGCTTCTATTGATTTAACGGCTTTTGCAACATCATTCTGCAACGTAACTATCATGTTAGTAATTTCTTTTGTTGCTTTTGTTGTTCTTTCGGCTAATTTTCTTACCTCATCTGCCACAACTGCAAATCCTCTTCCTTGTTCTCCGGCTCTAGCCGCTTCAATTGCTGCATTAAGAGCAAGAAGATTAGTTTGGTCGGCAATTTCATCAATAACAACCGTTATTTCTCCAATCTTTTCAGATGACACTCCGAGATCTTTTATTGCATCGTTTACAATTATTACTTCATTATCTATATACTTCATTTCAGAAATAACATTTTTAACTAAATCAGTTCCTTTTCCCGTTTCTTCCTGAGTATTTTTAACAATAGTATTAGCCGATGAAATATTTTTTGCAATCTCAACCACCGCTGAACTTATCTGTTTTATAGAATCAATAATTGCGATAGTTTTTGTTTTCATAATATTTATATTATTATCAAGTTCTCTGGACGAATCTGATAATTCTTCACCATGGGTGGAAAGATTTGATGAAGTTTTTTTAATACTTTTGACATTTGCTATTAAAGATTCTATTAATGTATTTACATGCATTACTAAGGCTCCAATCTCATTTTTTGGATTCATGACAATATTTATTTTCTGCATTAAATCTCCTTGCGCTATATCTTTTATTTTTTTTATTACTATTTCAAGTTTATCAACGAAAGATTTCTTAAAATATACACTGGTTAAAAATAGAATTATCAACAGAAAAAATGGAATTATTATAAAACTGAAATACAAAACTTTTATTTTATCCGCAACTTTTTTAGTTATCACCGCACCTATATCTTCTACGCTTTTAATAGTCGGATTCATCATTTTTTTTATATATGATGGAGAATAAATTAAACCGTAACGGGACGGATTGCTTGTAATTTTAAAAAGGACTTTTCTATGAGACAGCAATTCTTTCCTTAACATTTTTAGTTTTAAATTTATTTTTTTATTTTTATACCTTCTCAGTAATGATTTTTTTATTCCAAAAATAGAAATGAATTTTTCTTTTTTAAATCCGTCAACGTACCCGTTAAGAGAAAGCATGTTCTCTTTTTGAATTTCTTTTGTATTTCTTATAATTTTTTCTATCTGCAAGCTGATTACATTACTATCAAACGGTTTATTCCTCAATTTTGCTATTTCTTTTTTATATTTCTCTATATGTTCTAAGCTTATTATATTTAGAACATTCCTTTGGATTTTTACTAACGAAATTGAGGTAAGACTTATTGCTTCTTGATTATAAGAAGCGCTTCTTAAAAAATAAACATACCGTAGAATGAAAAAAAAAATAATTGAAATAATTAAAAAAATAATAACCGAGCCAAAATATAAACGGGATTTCAAGGTAATAAGCATTCGTCTCCTTATAAATAAAATGAATTATTATTATTCATTAATTAAAATTTTAATAGATATTCAGGAACTGCAAATGCAGCAATTTGACTTTAATGCTTTTAACAGTTTCGAACTAATAATTAATATTAACATATCCTTGGCTTTTCAATTTAAATATATAAAAAACGGCACCGGGATAAGCGATTTTTACAAATTTGAACAGATGCGATTTTTTTATACCTAATGTTTTCATGGTCAAATGGCATGTAACAAATTTAACGCCGTAAGTGTGAAAACTCTGAATGGTGGGATAATTTTTTTTATCATACTTATTCATAAAAAATTTAATTCCTCCGGGGCCGTAACCAACTACAATAATCTTATATCTAAAAAAATATCTGTTAGAATAAATAATTGCGTTGCTTATATCGGATAAAAGCAACGGCCATTTTTTAGGATTCTGCGACACCACATATAATTCTTTTAGTGTCTTATGCTGAAAATAAGAAACCGTGTTTATTTTTTGATTAGTTGAAGAAAAAGCATTTCTGCTGTAAATTGATACAACAGAAAAAGAAATTAGTAACAACAATATAAATTTTAAAAATATATACATACAAAAACCTCTAATTATAATTGTATATTTTAATTATATTATAAAATACTAACGTTATTAATGCGTGTTTTTAGATGGGATAACTTTTATTCTATAACCATTAGACAAGTAATATAGGTAAAAATCTAGATATTTTATGATATTAGAATCTTTTTTAGGTCTAAAACCGTTTTCTCCATAAACAATACAGTGCACCAATTGCTCCTTTAGTGTATAAATTTTATTGTTTTTCCATTTAGGAAAAAATCTAGCGATACCTTTTATAGCTTTTATAGTTATTTTACCTTTTTTTACATTCTTATCTAATAAATGGCATGTCGCACAAGATTTGCCGTTTACACCGTAAGGTTTAAAAAAATACGCTCTGCCTGTTTTTATTGCTTCGCTAAGAGTTTTTGGAGATTTAAGAGCAAAAGAAATTTTAACGGAGCATAAGATAACCGCCATAGATATTAATACATATAGTAAGAACAAATTCTTAATTTTACAATAATTTATTATTTTCCCCATTTACTTTGTCTCCTTGTAGTATTTACGCAATGACTCTATTTTATATTTTTTCTTTGCTATCCATCTGGTAACTAAAACAAAATCATCTTCATTCCAATAACCCGGCAGAGTAAAAATTTTTTTTAACCCTGAACTGTAAAAAATTGCCGTCGGTGTCCCCATAACATTGAGTTTTATAGATAATAGCTTTTTACTATAAATTTTTCCATTAAAAAATTTTACCGTTTTATTTCCTTCAATGTTAATTTTGACCGGATAAAAATATTTATTAATAATTTTTATCACTTTTTTTTTATAAAATACTCTTTTGTCCATTTGAATACAATAATCGCAATAAGGCGCATAAAATTCTAAAAAAAATGGTTTTTTAATTTTATTATTTAAAAAAATAGCCTTTTTAAAACCTATCCATTTAATTTTTTGAAATTTTGGTATATTTTGAGCATATGCATTTTGCATAACTAAAAAGTTAAAAGTCATAATCAATAATATTAAAATTTTCATTTTGTCCTTTATTAAAAATTAGATTTTATCTTAATTTTCTAACAATATCTAATAATGTATTGCTTTTTTATATATTAGCAAATATAATGCCAAATATAAAAATAATGCACTGTTTTTATAAGTATCTATAATGATTTAATTTAAAAATAATTTCTCGGATTAAATTGCTTTAATTAAACTAAATAGTACGATTAGGCGCAATATATAGTGTCCCAAAATGGACAATTATTTTATTTTATTATTTTAAAATTGAAAATAAAATATAAAAATATAATTAAACCGCTTTATTGTTTTTTTATTTTAATGTGTTATAATTTAAAGATATAAGAGAAATAGGAGGTAAAATGTTTGGAATAGGAACTCCCGAAATCATAATTATTATTGTAGTTGCTTTGCTGGTATTCGGACCTAAGCGATTGCCGGATATCGGAAAGTCTCTGGGAAAAGGTTTAAGGGAATTTAAAAAGGCTACTTCAGAGTTTAAAGACCAGATGAATAATCCGATGGATGACAAAACGGACGGTAAAAATGACGCTGCGGAAGTGCATGATAATAATCAATTAACTAATAAACAAAATATTAGTCCCTTGGAAAATCCTTTAGCATCCGCAAAAAATAAATATAGCCGCGTAACAGCAAAAAAAACTTCTTCTGTAAAAAGAAAACAACCTGCAGAGTTAAAAACTGTTAAATCAAAAAAGGCTGTTTCATCCAGTCCTTCGGATGCAAAAGTAAAAAAACGCCAGCCTGCCAAAACCAAGTCGGCAGCTAGCAAAAAGGTTAAAAAAGATACAGAGGCTGTGCCGTCCAATAAATAAAATAATAGAGTAATTTAGCTTTAGCGTGTTGTATAGTAAATTAACTATTGCTTATCGATGATAAAACGACTATAAAAGAATGGCACAGCCATATCAATATACTTATTAAATATTTATGATTAAACAGTAACTATTTTAAATATCCAGATTAGAGACGTTCAAGGCATTGTCTTCAATAAATTTTCTTCTCGGTTCTACTTTATCTCCCATAAGTATATCAAACATCCCATCCGCTTCGATAAGGTCGTTGATATTGATTTGTTTCAGCATCCTTGATTCTTTGTTCATTGTAGTTTGCCAAAGCTGGTCAGGATTCATTTCGCCAAGACCTTTATATCTTTGAATATGTATATTATTCGGTGTTTTTGATTTAATTAAATTATAGAATTCATTATAATTTTTTACCGTGATTGTTTCTTTTAAATCGGATTTGCTTTCTGCTATACATGAGATATTTGAAAAATCAATACTGTTAATCTCATTTTTTAGTTTAAACACGGTTTTGTAATCTGCTGAATTTAAAAAATCCTTATCTATATAAAAATTCGGCTGTTGAGAATTTTTAGAAACAAATAAAATTTTTATAAAATCTTCATAATTACCGTCAGTTACTAATTTTATACTATATAAAAACTCATTTGCAAAATTTTTAAGTTTACTTAAAACGATATTATTTTTTATAGCATCTTCATTGATTAAATCATTATCAGCTTCTATTTCTATATCGTTTTCGTTTTTGTTAAAATCACCGTTCCCGAAAATAGCCGACTTCGATAAATCTGAAACATTAAAGTTATTTTCTGCTAAATAACTTATAATTTCTTTACTATAATTTAATTTATTTATTTTATTTATTATGTTTTTATATTTTTTTATATTTAAAATTATATTTTTAATTTCATCCTTACTTAATATTTTAATATCTTTTTCATTTTCATTATTTTTATAATAAACATTGATATAATTGAGCGATTCTTCGTTAAGATATGCTTCTAACGAATCGTCATCTCTAAGATATATTTCTGAATTCCCTTTTTTTACACCGTATAGCGGCGGTAAGGCAATATAAAGATAACCGTTTTCTATAATTTCCTTCATATATCTGTAAAAAAATGTCAGTAATAATGCTCTAATATGCGAACCGTCAACATCGGCATCCGTCATAATTATTATTTTATGATACCTTAACTTATTTATATCGAAAACCCTATCGTTATTTTTAGGATTGTCTGAATTATTAGATGATTTTTGATTTGATGACGCCGTAGTAATTCCTCCTCCAAGAGCGGTAATTAATATTTTAATTTCATCGCTGTTGAGGATTTTATCTAATCTTGCCTTTTCAACGTTTAAAATTTTACCTTTTAACGGTAAGATTGCCTGATATTTTCTGTCTCTCCCTTGTTTTGCACTGCCTCCGGCGGAATCGCCTTCAACTATATATATTTCACAATGCTGCGGGTCTTTTTCCTGACAGTCTGCTAATTTTCCGGGTAACGATGAATAATCAAGAAGATTTTTACGCCTGACAAGGTCTCTTGCTTTTTTCGCGGCTTCCCTTGCCCTTGCCGCTTCTAGCGATTTTTCTACAATTTTTTTACCGACTGACGGGTTTTCATCTAAAAATTCTGTCAGTCTTTCATTAACTAAGGATTCAATAATACCTTTAATATCGCTGTTTCCTAATTTAGTCTTAGTCTGTCCTTCAAATTGAGGATTCGGCATTTTAACGCTTATTACCGCAACTAAACCTTCTCTTGCGTCATCGCCGCTTATTTGTATTTGCTGTTTTTTATCTTTCGCATTTATAACGTTAGAAGTGTAATAATTATTAATAACCCTTGTGAGTGCGGATTTAAAACCTATAAGATGTGTCCCGCCCTCTTTTGTATTAATATTATTGACATATGAATATATTTGTTCGGCATACCCGTCGTTATATTGAAGACCTATATCTACTATAACATCATTTTTCTGGGCAGATATTACGACCGGTTCTTTAAAAATAACATTTTTATTCTGGTCTATATATTCTATAAAAGATTTTATACCGCCGTCATATTTAAAATCATGGGATTTAGAATTTATTTCATCAATAATATTTATATGCAGACCGGCATTTAAAAAAGCAAGTTCTCTAAGTCTGTTAGATAAAATATCAAAATCAAATTTTACACTTTCCATGATAGTTTCGTCAGGGAAAAATGTAATAACAGTACCTTTTTTATTTGTTTTTTCATATTTAGTTAAGTCGTTTAAAGGGATACCTTTACTGTAATTTTGCCTGTAAACATATCCGTCTTTATAAATTTCAAGGTCAAGCTGTTTAGATAATGCATTGACTACCGAAATTCCTACACCGTGCAACCCTCCTGATACCTTATATGTTTTATTGTCAAATTTTCCGCCTGCATGAAGTACCGTCAATACTACCTGCGCTGCCGATATTCCTTCAGTCTCATGCAAATCTACGGGGATTCCCCTGCCGTCGTCAGCAACCGTGACGCTTCCGTCAATATTTATTTTAACATAAATATTTTTACAATATCCTGCTAACGCTTCATCTATACTGTTATCTACGACTTCATAAACAAGATGATGCAGTCCGTCGATACCAGTTGAGCCGATATACATAGAAGGTCTTTTTCTGACCGCCTCTAAGCCCTCTAATACTTTAATATTAGAAGCATTATAACTGTCGTTTAAATTTTCCATATATTTTTCTTAATACCTCATAGGCATAAACACGCCTGTTAATTTATAATCAAATACGTTTAAATCCGTCTGATTCTTTAGTTTATTATTATCTTTATTTTCAATTAAAGGTTCAATAACTAAAGGCGTCGATATAGTATTAAATTTTAATATAATTTTTTCATCGTATATATTACCGATAAAATCAAGAATATATTTAGAATTTAATTTTATATTTATAGGTTCTCCATCATATTCTATTTCTATTTCATCTACGGCTTCTCCCTGATTTGTTTGAATAGTTTTTATAATTAATAAATTTTTAGTAAAACTAAGCTCGACAGAATGAGATTTTTCTTCTGCTAATACATAAACTCTTTTTATAGAGTTTATTAATTCTACTGTTTTTATAATTGCCGTTTTATAATTGTCTTTAGGTAATATAGCTTCGTAATTAGGATACTTGCCGTCTATTAATCGCGAAATAAAAGTCGTTCCGTATATAGAATTTATATTATTTTTATTATTAATTCCATCGTTTAATTTAAAAATAATATTATTTAAATTAATTGAAATATTGACGAAAACATCTTTATCTTCTAAGTTTATTTTAATTAATTCGCTAAGAATTTTTTTTGGTATTATTACACCTTCTTTAAATTTATTATATATAGAATCTAAATTATCTGAAGATTTTTCATTAATTTCATTGATTTTATTATCGGCATTATTAAATAAAGGTATTTGAGCTAATGATAATCTATGCCCGTCCGTAGCCACGACCCGCAGATAATTTTTTCCTTCTATTTCTAATAAAATAAAATAAATCCCCGACAAACTTTTTTTAGTATCTTCCAACAGCGATACTGCAAATATCACTTTATTTATTATAAATTTTAAAAACTTAAAATTAACGTTAAAATTATCGTCAGTTATAACATCAAGAAGCGTAGGATAATCTATTGCAGGAATAGTTGTAAGTTTAAAAATAATTTTTTTATAGCTTATTATGACAAGTCCTGTTTCGGTTTCTTTTATTTCAATATATATCTCTTCGTTTTTATTGTTTTTACCGTCCTTGTTATTTTTTTCATCAGGAAACTCTTTAATTATATTATATAGCGTTCTGGCATTTAATGTAATTTTACCTTCGCTTATTATTTCGGCGCTGCAAAAATCTTTAATTGTGATTTCTAAGTCGGTAGCGCTTATCTTAATTAATCCGTTATTTTTATTATCTGACATTACATTGCTGTTATCTATATCAGGTAATATTCTTTCATCAGAAACAACCGATTCTATTAACAGATTAGATAATACCGGTAATGAGATTTTTTTTTCTGTAGCTCCCTGCACTACAAGGATACTTTTTAAAAAAACATTTTTTTTGATTTTAAAATTGAACATTTTACCGTTTCCTTATTACTACTTATATATTAATAATTAAAAGATAATAATAGTAGTAATATACACTAAAAAGTTAATAAATAAAATAAGTATTTAAATTTATTTAATTCTGCCTGTCTAAATATATGTATAAATAATTAATGTTATTTAAGCTGTTTTGTTTAATTTTTAAAAATTTTTTAATTTTTAGTAAATTAATTTTAAATTCAACATATTTTTAAACAGTTTTCTGTTTATTATAGAGATATAATTATTTAGATATAATTGTATAAATTAAAATAGTTTAATATTTAATGATTATAAAAAAATATAAAATATATATAATTAATTTAATTAATTGTAATTGAATTATATATATTATTTTTGTATTATTTTAATTATATTTTGAATGGTTTTTTCTAATTCTTTATCTTTGTTTAAGTTTTTTTTAATTTTGTCAACTGCATAAATGACGGATGAATGGTCTTTTCCGCCAAATTTATCGCCTATTTCAGGGAAAGATAAATCAGTATTTGTTCTTATTATATACATAGCTATCTGTCTGGGAAGTACAAATTCTTTTAATTTTTTATTAGATTTTATTTCAGGTATTTTAATATTAAAAAAATTACATACTGTTTTAATAATAATTTCCGCGGTCATAGGCTTTTCTTCTTCTTTTATAAGATTAGACAAGGCCTCTCTTGATAAATCAAGTGTTATTTTTTTTCCTGTAAAAGATGAAAATGCCGCGACTTTTATCAAAGCGCCCTCTAATTCCCTTATATTATTTGAAATTTTACTTGCAATAAAATAAATTATTTCATCGCTGATATCAATTTCATTAAGAAACGCCTTCTTTTTTAAGATTGCTACCCTTGTTTCAAAGTCCGGAGGCTGAATATCAGCTATTAAACCCCATTCAAACCTTGACCTCAGTCTTTCTTCTAAACTGACTATATTTCTAGGTATCTTATCGCTTGAAACAACGATCTGTTTTTGATTTTCATATAAAGCATTAAATGTGTAAAAAAATTCTTCCTGGGTTCTTTCTTTTCCGGCAATAAACTGGATATCGTCAATTAACAGCACGTCAACGTTTCTGTATTTATTTCTAAAATCTACCATTTTATCATCCCTGATAGACGATATCATTTCATTAGTAAATTGTTCCGATGAAACTAAAAATACATTTAATTGTTTTTCTTTAATTATTTTATTGCCGATTGCATTAAGAAGATGCGTCTTGCCAAGACCGACATCGCTATAAATAAACATAGGATTATAAGTGTGTCCCGGAAGATTTGCAACGGCAAAACATGCTGCATGCGCAAATTGATTTCCCGAACCTATAACAAAATTTTCAAATGTATATTTAGTATTAAGATTTAAGTAATGCTTTTTTATATTTTTTAACTGGTTTGACTGAGAAATATCTGTTTTTTTATCTTTATTTTCGTCAGTATTGTTGTTGTCCGTTTTATCGGCAAAATTAAAATCGTTATTGGAATAATTATCTTTTTTATATTCATCTGCCGTATTATTCTTATTGAAATTATTTACATTTTCATTATTTTCTTTATTTTTTTTAGATATATCGGATGGGAAAAAATCGTCTAAACCTGAAATTTTAGTTTCGACAAGGCTATTTTTAATTTCTTCATTTACATTAAATGAAATATTTAATTCATCATTACTGTATTTTTTCCATAAATTTAAAATAATTTCCTTATATGATTCAATAATAATATCCTTGTAAAATTTATTAGGCACCGAAAATATTATCGTGTTATCTTTAATGTTAATATTTGAAGGAGAAAACCATAAATTAAAATTTTGAGCGCCTATTTCTTCTTTCAAATTATTTAAGAATTGTTCAAAAAAATCATTTGTCATATTAGGTAAGGTAATAATAAGTTTTTAGTTAGAATTAAACATCTTTGTTAACAGCTGTTGATAAGTCAATTAACTCAATAGAATTAATAAGTTATATATATAAAATAAAATAATTATTTAATTATTTAACAATTCTGTAATAATTTTTATAAACAACGAATTTTAATTATAATTAAAAAATTTCCAATTGTAAAATGTAATATATTTTAAGCCGCATATATTATAAATATATAAATATAATATAATGTATTGCTAAAATTTAGCAATACAGATTAAAATTAAACGATTATAATATGCGATAATTATATAATATAAATTAGCATATATTCTATAAATTTAAATATATTTAAATTTATAGTTAAAAATTTATTGACATTAACCTAATGATTTGATTAAATCTATAAGTTAAGCATTGTAAAACTTATTAATAAAAAAACGGAGATATTTATGAAAAGAACCTTTCAGCCAAGTAATTTAAAAAGAAAAAGAACACATGGATTTTTAGGCCGTATGGCAACGAAAGCAGGAAGACTGGTAATTGCCAGAAGAAGAAGAAAAGGAAGAAAAATTCTTGTTCCTATTATAAGTTCTAAATAATTTATAAGTTCTGAATAATAACGTATAATGTCTTTAGAAATCAGCTATAAATTCGGTAAAAATTATCATTTAAAAAATAAAAAGGAAATTGACAGAGTTTTTAAAAACGGCAAAAAAAGAATAATGAACGATGTTATAATTTTTTTTAATCATTCCGCAGCTTTTAAATATGCCGTAGGTTTTAAAAAACATAAATTTAAGGCAACAGAAAAAAATTACATAAAAAGAAAAATAAAAGAGTATTTAAGATTTAATAAATTTTCTTTAAAAAATTTTAGCTGTGTGATTGTTATTTTAAAATATCCTCTATCTTTTCAACCGTTGTATGATAGTCTAAATTTCTTAATTAATTAATAAATGTTTAATAATCTACAAAAAAAAATAAAAAAAATTTCAATCGGCAAAGACACCGTTAATTTATTTTTTATTTTTTTAATTAAAATATATAGAAAGTTCGTATCGCCATATTTAGGTAATAACTGCAGATTTTATCCGACTTGTTCCGAATATGCCGAAGAGTGTTTTAAGTCTTTTAATGTTTTTAAAGCGCTGTATCTTTCACTTTACAGAGTTCTAAGATGCAATCCCCTTTCTAAAGGCGGTTATGACCCTGTTATTCATAAACATTAATATAACAAAATATAATTTATAATATTATAATTTAATAGGCGGCTATTTTTTGGAAAAAAGAGTTATAATTGCGGTTATTTTATCTATTGCTTTAATTGTAGGGTGGGGGTATTTTATGCCGCAGCCTGCAAAAAACAACGTCAAGGCACCGATAAAAAATAACAAAAAGTTAATCAGCAGCAGTTCTACCGGTATAAAAATAAATTTAAAAAAATCAGCCGTAAATTTTAAAAATAAAAAAAATTTAAATATTTCAATAATCCCCGAAAAAAAATTAGTTTTCCGGAATAAACTTTTAAGAGCGGGTTTTTATATTCCTGCCGGTTCTATATATTCTTTAAGTTTAAAAAAGTATTACTACAGTCCAAACAATATCAAAAATAAGGTTAATCTCCAAAATGCCTCAAAAATAAATCAGGTCATTAATTTTATCCCATCCCAACAATCTTCTTCAATAAAATTTATAGGCAAGAAGATTAAAAAAGATTCTTTAAAATTTAGTTATGAAATCAATAAAAAAATTCTGCTGATAAAAAAATATGAATTTTCAAAAAAGCATAATGAAAGATATTTAATTAAATTAATAATATATGCCAAAAATATATCTAAATTGCCGGTGCTGTTCAGAGGCAATTTAGATTTGTCGGCCGGTCTGAATCCCGATATAAAAGGGAAAAATAATTATTTAAATTATTCCTCCGTAATATATATAAACAATAAAACAATTACTCCAAACAGCGTAAAACCGTTCAAATATACGGGCAATATTTCTTTCGCCGGTTTCAGCTCAAAATATTTTTTATTATCGGTTATAAATCCCGGCAGCAGCGCTGTTTATTATCAGCACAACAATATTGCCGCATATAAATTTCATAAAAAATTATTAATTGCTCCAGGTAAATCCAAACAATTTATATATAATATTTTTGCAGGTCCTAAAAAACTATCTTTACTGGATCCTGTCGGACACAATGTTTCTTCTACATTAAATTTCGGATTTTTCAGTTTTCTTGCCATACCGCTGCTTCATATTCTGGAATTTTTTTATAAATTTGTTCATAATTACGGACTCGCTATTATTTTATTGGTACTCTGTATAAGAATCGTGTTTTATCCGCTTACATATACAGGATTTAAATCTATGAAGCAGATGCAAAAATTAACCCCTAAAATTAATGAATTAAGAGAAAAATATAAAGACAATAAAGCTGAATTAAACAAGCGTATTATGGAAATGTATAAAGAAAGTAAGGTTAATCCTTTAGGCGGATGTTTGCCTATGTTATTGCAAATACCGGTTTTTTACGGTTTATATACAACCTTAGGCACTTCAATCCAGCTGAGAAACGCTCCGCTTATATTATGGATTCATAATCTTGCAGCACCTGATCCTTACTATATTTTGCCAATACTTATGGGTGTGACCATGTTAATTTCCCAAAAAATGAATCCTATGGTCGGTGACCCTACGCAGGCTAAAATCATGCTGATTCTTCCCATTGTTTTCACGTTTATTTTTATTAATTTTCCCGCCGGACTTCTTTTATATTGGACTGTCAATAATATCCTGACAATTGTTCAGCAGTATATAATAAATAAAAAGTTTGCCTGAGTTTGATAATTATATAGAACCGATTCTTATTTTCATGTTTACGGTTTAATGATATAATTGTCACTGTGCTTTATTACGTATTAAAATATTTGTCTATCTCTATTTAACCCTAAACAATAATATGATATAGACTTAATGTGCAGTATAAATATGCAGTAAAGAAATATAAATATTAAACAAATCTTGCCATTATGTATTCGATATTAAACAGTGAATTAGATACTATATGCGCTATATCAACCCCTGAAGGCGAAGGAGCCGTCAGCATAATCCGCATATCAGGCGGTCTTTCAATAGATATTTGCAATAAAATTCTTAAATTTAAAACGACGGCTCAAACAAATTTTACCGCTTCAGATTGCAAACCTAAAAAATTTTACGTATGCAACATTTATGATTATTTTATAAATGCCGTAATAGATGAAGCCGGTTTTGTTTTTATGAAGTCTCCGCATTCATACACGGGGGAAGATATTGCCGAAATTTATCCGCACGGCGGAGTTTTTAATACGAGATATATTTTAGAATTAATAATAAAATCAGGCGCAAGGCTTGCTTATAACGGGGAATTTACAAAGAGAGCCTACATAAATAAAAAAATAAATTTAATTCAGGCAGAATCAATTTTAGAGCTCATTAAAGCAACATCCGTCAAATCACTGTTAATTGCTAATAATGAATTAAACGGGAAGCTTGAAGCCAAGCTTAATATCATTAAAGATAATTTTTTATATATTTTAGCGTCAATTGAGGCGCTGATAGATTTTCCGGAAGAAGAGTTTGAAGACATTAATAAAATGTTCCTGCAAAAAGGCAATGAGCTTAAAGAGGTTATGCAATACATGATAAATTCCTATAATGAATATGCCGCCGGCAAGAAGGGATTAAATGTTGTTATAGCCGGAAAGCCGAATGCCGGAAAATCCAGCCTTTTAAATAAATTATTAAAAAAACAGAGGGCAATTGTAAGTGATAGTCCTGGCACAACCCGCGATTATATTGAGGAAAGCCTTTTTTTATTTAATAAAACTTTAAAAATAATCGATACAGCAGGACTTAGAATATCAAGCGATAATATCGAAAAAGCGGGGATTGATTTTACATACGAAATTATTAAACAATCAGATATTATTCTGTATCTGATAGATATTGCAGAAGGACCTGATTTAAATTATATAAACGATGAAGATTTGGAATTTGTTAAAAATTGCGATAAAAATAAAAAATTGATATTAGTTTTCAATAAAACCGATAAACTGTCCAAAGCTGAGCTCATAGAAAAAAAAGCTTATATTACAGAACAATTTAAGAGCAAATTCGGCATAAATTTTATTTCAGCCGATGCGCAAGACGGCGGCGAATATTTTGTTCAAAATATATGCAGCAAGAATAATACAAATACGAATGAAAATATTTCAGGCATTTTTTTTATAACTACCGAAAATGATTTAGATATAAACGTTTTAAAAAAATATCTATACGATTTAATGCTTAAAATGGAATCGGCTTTGCCTGAAAATATCGCCATTACAACAATAAGACAGAAGAACCTTCTTGAAAAATCTTTGCTATGCCTCAACAATGCTATAAACGCTTTTAATAATGCCCAGCCGTACGAAATTATATCGATAGAGCTGAGGGACGGGATTAATTGTCTTGAAAATATCATAGGGAACGTAACAAACGAGGATGTGCTGGATACATTATTCAAAGAATTCTGTATAGGCAAATAACCTATATATAGGTTTAAATTACAATATAAATATAAATAACAATAGAAAAATTAAACAATAATGAAAAAGAATGATTTTGATATTATCGTAGTAGGAAGCGGACATGCAGGCATAGAAGCATGTCTTGCGTCTGCGAGGATGGGTCTAAATACGGCGGTTGTAACTATTAATCTGGACAATATCGGTCAAATGTCGTGTAATCCTGCAATAGGCGGACTTGCCAAGGGTCATTTAGTAAGAGAAATTGACAGCCTTGGAGGAGAAATGGGGCGGGCAACCGATACAACAGGCATTCAATTCAGAACCTTAAATACAAAAAAGGGTCCTGCAGTCAGGTCGTCACGTGCTCAGGCGGATATGTTTTTATATAAGCAATATATGAAAATTGTATTGGAAAATACTGAAAATTTAACATTAATACAATCTATGGCAGATTCTTTAATAGTTGAAAATAATGTGGTTAAAGGCGTGGAATTATGGACAGGGGATAAACTTTTTTCCGGCGCAGTGATATTAACCACCGGAACTTTTTTAAGGGGACTTGTTCATATCGGTCTTTTTAATTATAAAGCCGGAAGGGCAGGGGATTTTGCCTCAAATAAATTATCCTTAAGTTTGGGTAGGAATAATTTGGAATTGGGCAGACTGAAAACGGGAACAACGCCGAGATTGGACGGCAGAACTATTTCATTTTCCAAGCTTGAAGAACAGCGTGGCGATGATGGTTTCACCCCTTTTTCGTTATCCAGCAGAAAAATTGAAAACAAGATAAGCTGTTTCATTACATATACCAATGAAAAGACGCACGATATTATAAAAGGAAATTTGGATAAATCTCCATTATATTGCGGAGTTATTAAAGGTACCGGACCAAGATACTGTCCTTCCATAGAAGATAAAGTCGTCAGATTTAAAGACAAAGAGAGGCACCAGATTTTTCTGGAAAAAGAATCGCTCAATTCAAATGAATATTATCCGAACGGGCTTTCTACGAGTCTGCCGTTAGAAACGCAACTGAATTTTTTAAGGACGATAGAAGGGCTTGAAAATGTCAAGATTCTGCGCCCCGGCTATGCAATTGAATATGACTATGTATTGCCTACAGAGCTTTATCATTCGCTTGAAACAAGAAAAATCGGTAATCTTTTTCTTGCTGGACAGATAAACGGCACTTCCGGCTATGAAGAGGCGGCAGCTCAGGGACTAATTGCAGGAATAAACGCAGCATTAAAACTTAAAGGCGAAAATCAGCTAATTTTAGGAAGGGACGAAGCGTACATCGGAGTTATGATTGACGACCTTATCACTCTTGGCACTACAGAGCCTTACAGGATGTTTACTTCAAGGGCAGAATACCGTCTGCTGCTCAGAGAAGATAATGCCGATTTCCGGTTATGCGAATACGGCAGAAAAATCGGGTTATTAGACGATGAAAGATACAATATATACAGGCAGAGAATTGCCGGATTTAATGAAGTATTAAATTTTATAAAAACATCCGAGGGCGGACGATTATATAATATTCTTAAAAGACCGGAAGTCGATATATTGCAGCTATTTAATGCAGAAGGCAGATTGTGCGGTGACGATAATCTGCTCAATAGTAATAAGCCGTATATAAATATAAAAGATTACGGCGATGAGATTTTAAAACGGGTTGAACTTTATATAAAATATGAAGGCTATATAAACAGACAAAAAGAAGAAGTAAAAAGAATGAAAAAATTTGAAGATTACCGTTTAGATAAAAATTTGGATTATAAGAGTTTATCCGGTTTATCTATTGAGGTTGTAGAAAAATTAAATAAAATAAAACCGGAAACCATTTACGATGCAAGCCGTATATCCGGAATTACGCCGGCAGCGATAAGTATTCTTTTAATGCACTGCAGTAAAACATTATACAGCTAAACCCCTTCCCATTGGCAATTGCGCTAAAATTTCAATATTTTTAATAAATTAATAATGATTTTTAAAAAAATATTTGGTTGAATAGAATTTATGACTCTAATTTTTAACTACTTTACTTATAAAATTATTATAGCGGTTTTTGTCATATTAATCGCTTTTTTTGTGCGGGCAACTATAGGATTCGGCTCAGGATTAATTTCAGTATCCGTTTTGACCATGCTGTTTCCTATAAGGTTTACGGTTCCGGTCGTCTTTATTCTCGATTTTGCAGGAAGCATTATTCTTGGAGCATATGATTTTAAAGAAGTTAAGTGGCATGCTCTGAATTATCTGCTGCCTTTTACCATTGCCGGACTGCTCTTCGGCGGCATTTTGCTGAAATATGCAAATCCTCAAAAACTTACCATATTCTTGGGTTTGTTTATATTGTTGTACGTAATTTACGGATTTTTAGTCAAGCAGGAAAAATTACCTTTTGCAAATAATTGTGCGGGAGCACCGCTAGGTTTCTTCGGCGGATTTATAGGAAGTTTATATGGAGGAGGCGGACCGCCTATTGTTGCATATCTGCAAATGAAGCATTTAAATAAAAGAGCTTTTAGGGCAACATTTCAGATTGTGGCAATAACTGACAGTATTACAAGAGCTTTTTTATATATATATCTGGGTCTGTTGACCTTTGCAGTTTTTAAAATGTCCTTGTTTTTAGCGCCTTTTCTCTTATTGGGTTTATTTTTTGGAAATAAACTTCATTTTAGAATCAATCAGAAATTTTTTTATATTATCGTGATGGTTGTTTTATCATTTGCGGCTATAGGATTAATAATCCACTCTTTATAATCTTTTAATTTTTTTATGATAGGGCGGTATAAAAAAAATGTTGCATAATGACTAATTAGTCATTATAATAAAATAATGTACACGATAAAGATATAATGAGATAAGTAAAACTATTTGTATGTTTGTAATCGTATTATAAATTATAGGATAAATTATTATGAAGATTTTCTGTAAAAACGGTTTTAGAAGTTTTGAGCAAAATAGTTCCATAGAAAATATGATATTTAAAACCTCGACTTTTGTTTTAATATATTTTTTGTTTTTTTGTTTCGTCTTATTTATGCTGCATCCCGTAAAATCATACGGCGAAAAAATTATTACTTTAAATCAGGCATATTTGTATGCGGCAAAATTAAACGGAACTATCAAGTCTCAGCGGGAGTCCTATTATCAATCGACTTTGCTTAAATGGACGGCTATAAGTATGCTGCTTCCGAATATTTCGCTTACATATAAAGACCAGAGGTTTCATCAGAATTCTCCGTCTTCATCATCTTCTTCGCAGTCATCTTCCGGCGGAAGCAATATTTTTTCTTTTTTCTACCCTACTTACGGCTATACATTTGCATTGACCCAGCCTCTGCTCAATATACCGGCTATACCGGCTTATTACGCAGCGGAAAATTCTATAAAATCATCCAAGATGTCTTTAAATAATGTTTCGCAAAATAAACTCTTTGAAACGGCAAGCGATTACTACGATGTTTTAAGCGATGCAAATCTGGTTAAAGCGGACAGGAAAACGATGGAGGAAGCTTTATCGCATATGCAGCTCGCTAAAGCAAAACTGAAAGCCGGCCTTGCCATTATAACGGATGTTTTACAGGCAAAATCGGAATATTATCAGGCTAAGCAGCAGTATATCGCCGCAAAAAATAAATTAAAATCCGCTGAAGCAAATTTGCGGGCAATTATAGGAGTGAGTTTTAATTTTAAAGTAGTTAAACCGAAAAATCCGGTACTGTTAAATAACAGCCTGAAACAATATATAAAATTAGCATATAAATATAATCCTGGGCTTAAGTCTCTCAAATTTTTAAAAAAAGAGTCCAAAGATGAGGTTTACTATTATGAAACTCAATATATACCTAAAATAAATTTTGAAGCTACATATAACGGCATATCCGATAATCATTTCATTCCTCAAGGAAACGAACATTACTGGACTGCAGCGGGAGTTTTAACATTTCCTCTATTTCAGGGAGGCACCAGGATTATTTCTATTGAAAAGGCAAGGTCTCAAAATAATGCCGATATGTACGAACTTGTTCAGGCAAAAAGGGATTTAAGGGCAGACGTAGTATCCGGTTTTTATAATATACAAAATCTTAAATATCAGATAATAGCTTTAAGACATGAAGAATCATATGCCCATAAAAACTATAAACTTGTCGAAGAAGAATATAAAGCGGGCGTGGCAACCAGCGTTGACGTAATTACCGCTCTGGCTGAACTTGCCTCTGCGCGCCATAATCTGCTTGCAGAAAAATTGGATTATTACAGTTCTATATTAAATTTTAAAACTTTAACCGGTTCATTCAAGAGGAAACTTATCCGTTTAAGCATAGACAGGTTTAAGTATTAATTTGTGCGTCGATTAATCGTGATAACTTATATATTATATCTATACTATATATATTTTTCTATATTTTAATTTTATATTTTATAAACAATTTAAGTATGCAATATTATTGTAAGAATTTGGAGGCTTTTTCGTATTATGAATGAAGATAGCGGAAAAAACAAAAACGGCGGAAGCGCAGATGTAAACATAAATGCTGGCAGGACGGACGACAGTGCCTCCAAATTTACAAAAAAAAATATAATATTTGCTTCAATCATTGTTTTGATAGCAATAATAGGCGGAGTATTCGTTCTAAAATGGTATTTATACTCTTTAAATCATGTTTATACTGAGGACGCCGAGGTTGACGGGCACATTTACGCCGTTAGCTCAATGGTTCCAGGCAATATACGCTCTATATATGTTCATAAAAACGAATCTGTTAAAAAAGGCGAACTCTTAGCAGTTATTAACCAATCTACTTATTATCCTGAAATGCTTCAGGCTAAAGCTAATTATGATCTGGCTAAACAAAATCTTTTTAACGCAGGCGGAGCAATCGGTGATTTTGCAGGGACGGCTTTTAATAATTATTATTTAGATAAATTAAATTTAAAAAAGTCTTCTTCTGCTTTATCCGCGGCAAAGTTGACCTTTAAATTAGATAAAAGAGATTATTTGAGAGGTCTTAAACTTTTAGGCAAAGAATTTATAACGCGTGAACAGTTTGATACTCTAAAAACATCTTATCTGGTTGCGCGTCAGAATTATAATACAGCTTTAACAGCATATTTTTCCGCAAGAAGAAGTTTTGTAAATGCGCAATATACAAAAAGCATTATAACCGCAAAAAAGTATACAACTATTAAACCTTTGGAGGCTGCGATTAAGGTTGCAGACGCCGCTTATAAATTAGCGCGTGCAAATTATCTGAATACGTTTATAAAGTCGCCGGTGAGCGGCGTAATAAGCGAGAAAGAGTCGTATTTAGGCGAGTATATTACGCCGGGTACGCCTATACTTATGATAAATAATCTTAAAAAAGTTTGGGTAACCGCCAATGCAAAAGAGACGTTGATTGCGCACGTCAAAAAAGGGGACCCCGTCGTCGTTACCGTCGATTCCTTTCCGGGGAAAATATTTAAAGGAGTCGTCGAATTTGTAGGCTCTGTCACCACGTCTAAGTTTGCGCTGATACCCACAAATAATCCTAGCGGTACATATACAAAGGTTACTCATAGGCTTCCGGTAAGAATAAGGATTTTAAATGATAAAAATCATATTCTGAAACCGGGTATGATGGTCGAAGTTTCAATTAAAACAAGTAAATAATAATTAAAAATAGTGCAGCATTATTAAATTAATTTTAAAACTGGCTGATATAAAAAACAAATAATTAAATTAAACATATAATCGTTTAAAATTTAATAAATAGAAACATAGAGGCACAAAAATGATAGAAGGTAAAATAAGAGGTATGGTAGGATTTAGTGGCAATATTATGCAACTCCTTAATAATTTGTTAATTTTTCGAAATAAAGAAAACAAACAAAATTATTTCAAGTTTAAATTTATTTTTATGTTTTTATTTTTCATTTTTTCTATTATCGCTGGCTTCAATCTAATGTTTCCAAAAACATGTTTCGCAAATCCCGACGTTAGCTCAGGCAAATATCTTTTTAATTATTACAGCTGCATAACTTGTCATACTGTTAACGGAAACGGCGGTACTCTCGGGCCCAATCTCAGCTCTTATGGAAAATTAGGTAAAAGATTCAGCTGGACTATGAAGGTTATATTAAATCCCGACAGATACTTTAAGACAGGTTCAAAAGTTGAAATAGACGGAAAAAAGTTTTATGCCGTAATGCCTAAGTACGGATACCTGACGGGCAAACAGATTTATAACATTTCGGCTTATTTAGAATCCCTAAAGTGATAAGAAACCGTATGCTAAGCGATATATACCGTAAATGATTTATGTAATTTCAACTGTTGCAATATTTTAACGCATAGTGATAAAATAGCGGTATGTCATCTGATGATAAAGATAAAATTTATGGCGGTTTCGTAAAGTCATACGTTTTTCACAATATTATAAAAAGCCTTTCTAATAATATAGCTGCAGCAAGCTATTGCAATATGCCTGCCGCTGCTCTTAGTTATGCTGCTTCACCTCATTCAGACAAGAAAAAGAATAAAAATAGAGTTGGTGAAGACGACGCTCAAAAACTTAATATCGCTTTTATCGCGTTTTACGGTTCAAGAAATTATGGGCTGCAAAGCTGTGAGAGCGATTATGATTTTTTTATAGTTTACTATCCTAATTTTCACAATTTTTTCCATAATAAATTTATAAGATATTCTGTAATTGAAGCAAATTATGATTTTTTTATAACGCCGTTTCACGAATTTATACATCATGCAATGAACGGGAACGTAAAGTTTATCGAGCCGTTAATTTGCGGGAGTATTTATTTTCCGGATGAACTGAACTTAATTTTTGAAAATAACGCTGCCTTTCATGAAAAAAATATTCAGACTATTTTCCGGAGTTATGATTGTTTATTATCAAATTTATTAGAAGAGATTAAACAATTTATTTTGTTGAATTATGAAAAAAATTTTAATTCATTTATAGGTCTTGCAAATAATAAAAGATTAAATATCGCTAAAGACAACTATACTTCAAATACGATAGTATATAAAGATATATACGGGTACGACATTAAAGAAGCAATAAATGCCTTAAGAATTATATTTCTGGCTCAGAATTATTTAAGCTCAGGCAAAATTGATTTTTTTGTTAAAAACAATGATGTATATATCGAATTTGAAAAAATATATATAGACATTAAAAATAAAATTATTTCAAAAAAAGATATTTTGCAATTGATAGAATCAATGATAAAAAATATTAAACATCAAATAGATAAATTTATTAATGATGACGCCGATAATAATAAAAAATTTTATTCAGCCGGGTCCAGGGCGATAAATCATAGCGATTATAATCGGGATTTAAGAAAACAAGGGCTTGAAGACGATATTAAAAAAAGCGTTGAAAATATTTGTAAAAATAATCTTTAATTAATGAGTAAGACAAATTATAATTCAATTAAAAAAATAAATCTCAAAAATATTTTTCTGTCTCCATTTATATAAAATTATTTTAAAATTAAAATATTTATAATGTTTCACATGAAACATTATAAAATACATTTATAGTTTTGACATATAATTAAATCAAAAAATGTTCATTATGCACTTAAATATCAGGACATAGTATGAATGACAAAACGGTAAAGAATTGGATTAATTATAGTAAAGTCATGAAAAATAAAAAAGTATTGTTTAATAATGCTAAAAAGCTTAATTTGTTCTGGTCTTAATAAACGTTTTGCATCTGCAAATTATTTTTTGGCAAAATTCTTTTTTAAATAATGGCAAAGATAATGTTTTAAACAAATTAGGCAAAAATAAATTCTGATAAAATATGGGTTGCGCTGCCGGCATAATATCTGCAATTCACTAATGGACGGCAAGAGAAGAGCCTGAACAATGCAAAAATTATTTATCAAATGCATATAATCATAATGATATTTCTGAGCCGCTGAGATATGTAGATTTATAGTTAGAAAATTTGAGGCAGGCATTTTCTAAAGGAAATATGATTTTGCCCGTAGTACCGGAATATGCAGCATTTCCATGGGCAATATGTTACGGAGGAACAGACGCTACAAATTTCAATATAATTTTCAATAATAAATATTTCAATATTTCAAATGAAGTAAATTTGTTAAATATGCTTTTATTATATTAGTCATAAGAAATTATTAAAGTCAATATTCATCCAGATGGACAGGGTTATACCAAAAACTCTTTACTGTCAATATTGTATTTCCGGCAGTAAATTTGCCGGAAACGGCGAAAGATATACATAGCTTGAACCGTTGTTTTCATTATTGTAAATTTTTTCCCAGCTTGATAGCAATGATGCATTGTAATTATAAGGTATTCCGCCGCTGCAGTAGTTATACCATGTATAAGTAGTGCCAAAATAATTTTCCGTTGAAGCAGTCAGTTCGGCATTGGAATAAACAAGGTTGTCGGTTATATTTGTAATTACTATATTGTTCCCGCACTCTGTATATCCGGCACTAGATGAAGGACCGTCATTGTAAAGACCTGCGTATGGATTAAAATTTGCATAAACCTGCGCAAAATTTATATAAAATGTCTTACCTGTATATCCGTCTGTATTTTCTGTTCCGGTTTGAGACGAATTAGGCGGTAGGTCGTTAAAAAATAAACCTGTTATGTTAGAAATGTAAACTATTTTTGAAGCAAGTAAACCATGATGCCATATTTTGTTATTGCTGGAATATATCGTTACGGTATTATCGCCCCCGAATCTGTCGTCAATACCTTCTGCAATGCCTTTAACATAATTTGTAAATCCTGCTAAATTTCCATTAACGGGATAAATCATAATCTCAAAATAATATATACCGCTAACGTACAGTTTAAATAGTCTTATTGCAATTGGAATACCGTTTATTTCGAGATTCCCGTTTTTGCCTATTATTCCAGATCTTAACCCTCCATATTCTGCTAAAATTCCGGAAGCAAAATAATTATAAGAAATTAATTTGCTTAGCGGCGTATAAAATTTATCACCGTTCTGATAGGCGCTGCTATCAGAATTTGAGCCTGTTTGCGATGAATCGTTTTTAATAAAATAATTGTTTATTGCTGAATTTTCCGCCTTAATGAGCGAATTGACGATATTAATTACCTTATTCATTTCATTTGTATTGATTATTCCGCTATTGATAGATAATGATGCGGCACTCAGTATACTTATTATAATAATACCTGATATTAAACCGAATAATCCGCTAAAACCGTTTTGATTAAATATAAATTTTATTTTCATAATTTATACCGCCTCATTTTTTTATTTTTTTATAAATTTAGTATATTCAAATGCAACTTAATCTCAGTATATTAAAAATTTTATTAATCAAATATTAAATTTTATTAAAATTTTATTAATTAAATATTAAAAATTTGTTAAGGAAGGGCTACAATATAATATTAATGCAGTATATTTAATACAGTTAAAAAGAATACAAAAATTTTTATAAGTAATTTAAAATGAAAATTGGTTTCCGCTAAAAAACTAAAGATGTCAGATACATGAAATTATAGGAAAGGAATAAGTATGTGAGGGATAAAATACTGCATAAAATGCCGCAGTATTTTATATTAAATATATTAAAATTATTAAAATCAAATCACCGGTCATTTTGACCGTAATTACAGCAGGCCATTATAGACCGGTAATCTGATTTATAAATATATTATGATAACGTAATATAATATTTGTCCAGTATTAATAATTTATTAGAAACTGTAATCAACGCCTATTAAATAGTTGTTTTCCCTATAGCTGCTTGATAGCGACGCGCCCATGTATTGAGCCGTTACACCCCAATTTCTTGTAAAAGAATATTTTACCCCTATTCCGTATAAAACGCCGCCCTCGGAACTTATGCTGTAACTAACGGTATTATTGGAAGTAGAATAAGAATATCCAATGTATCCTACTTTTACAAAAGGAGTAAAATTTTCATAATCGTATCCGCCCTTTACGAAAGCTCCGTAATATACGGAATTAACATTGAATCCGCTGTAGCTGCCGTTGTCGGCATAACCCAGCAGAGCACCTCCGCCGATGACTATATTATTGATATGATAATTATCGCCAAGTGTAAAATTATAGGTTCCGCCGGATTTTGACGAAAGACCGCCGCCGAGGGATGTTGAACTCAAACCGCCGTTAACGGCAACATAAAACTTGCTGTAGTTTAAACCGTATGCATTGGCTTTGCCAGGCTTAAGCGCAATAAATGCGACTAAAGCAATAAAAATAAAAAATCCGATAAACTTTTTGTTTTTCATTTTAAACTTTCTCCTTACAATAAATTTAATTAATTTTGTTTTATTATAGTATAAATAATGTTGCAGAACTCTCATAAATATATTACAATTTTATGGAAACTTGAAGCATTGTGGCGTTATGTACTGTTATTAATATTAAAATAGTCAAAATAATTGAGCAATTTAAAATTAAAACTGTTCTCTCAATTCTTCGCGTTATAATATCACATTACGTTTTGTTAAACAATAAAAATATTTTTTTGTATTATACATTTGTAAGCTATACTATGTATAGCAGCAGCAAAAATGTTTCATTTGACCAAAAAAATAGTTATGCAAGCCTCTTGTTTTAGTTATGGGATAAATAGCCGATTAAGTTTAAATCATTAATTATTAATGTTTCATGTGAAACAAATGAAACAAATATCTTTTAGTAAATTAAATTAATTAATTTTGACTGCAGAATATAACCGAATATAAAATGCATGAAAATGAATTTATCGCATATTTAAAAGAATCATTATATAAAAAAGATTTAAATAAAATAATTTTCAGCAGAACTGCGGCATCGGGCAAAATAAGAGAACCGCTGAGAAAAACCTATATTTTTTATAAAGAATTGATAGAATGGAATAAAAAAATCAATCTTACTGCTATCACGGAGCCGTTTGAATTTATAGAAAGAAATATAATAGATTCATTAATGGTATTTAAAATACTGGACGGCGGTTTTTATGGAGAAAATAACCTGAAATTATTAGATATAGGTTCCGGAGCCGGTTTGCCGGGAATAATATTAAAAATTTTTAATCCGGAAGCGGCGTTATATTCGATTGAATCGGTATTGAAAAAATGCGCTTTTCAGAGATATGCGGCAAGAAAGCTGGGTTTTGAAAATTTTTACTGCATCAATGAAAATATATATAAAATATATGAATTGCCAAAAGTTAACGCAATAATTACAAGGGCGGCGTTCAATGTAAACGAATTATTTCATTTGATAGACTCTTTAAAGATGAAAAATTTTGAACCGCCGTTAAATTTAATATTATTTTTAACGAATCCGAAAGATGCTAATGCAGTAGCAAACGGAAAATATGACGATAAAAGTCTTTACATTGATAAAATTTTAATGTATAAAAATAATAATGACAAAGATAAAAAATTTAAACAAATCGTGAATTTTAAGATAACGAATAAGTAAGATTTAACTTAAGATTTCAATATATATGGCTAAAACTATCTGTATTTCCAATCAGAAAGGAGGAGTCGGCAAAACCACTACAGCCGTCAATGTCGCTGCATGTCTTGCCGCTTTTGAAAAAAAAGTTTTGCTTATCGATGCAGACCCTCAGGCAAATGCGACCAGCGGATTAAATATCCAGATAAGCAGAAGCGATAAAAATACGCTTACGGTTTACAACTGCTTACTTGATTCTGCCAATACAAAAAAAGCTATTTTGCCTACTGAAATGAAAAATTTGTTCGTGATTCCCTCTTCTTCAGATTTAGCGGGCATAGAGGTTGAAATTGTAGATATTGAAGACAGAGAGTATCTGCTGAAGAAAAATATAATAGAAAAAATTTCGGCAGATTTTGATTTTATTTTTATCGACACACCTCCATCGCTAGGACTTATTACCATTAACGCTTTAGTTGCTTCCGATAGCGCCATTATACCTATGCAGTGCGAATATTATTCGCTGGAAGGAATATCAAGACTTATGAATACAATAAAAATAGTAAATCAGAAGCTGAACAAAAAATTGACGATTGAAGGCGTTTTGTTTACAATGTACGACCCGAGAATGAATTTGACCCATCAGATAATAAATGAAGTTAAGAAATATTTCGGTGATAAAATTTATGAAAATGTTATACCGAGAAATATTAAATTGCCGGAAAGTTCAAGTTTCGGCAAACCCATTATTTTATATGAAATTAATTCCAAAGGAGCGAGCAGCTATTTAGAATTGACCAAGGAAATTTTGAACAGAGCAGCGTAAATACGCAGCTGCATAATTTATAGCTGTTGTATTTTCGTTATGGCGGAAAATAGATATCATATAATAAAATATCAAGAAAATAAATAAAATAAAAAGCAATAAAATTATAGATAACCGATAATTGTAGATAACTTTTTTATATTAAAAAATGTTTGAGCATAAGCAGGATAAAACTTTGAAAATCAAGCGGAATGTTCTTGGAAGAGGACTTGGTGCTTTGCTGTCCGATAACGGCGAAAACGCCGAAACTTCCGATTATAAAATATTTGAGATAGATATAAATAAAATAAAAACCGGAATTTATCAGCCGAGAATATATTTTGATGATAAAAAACTTGAAGAATTAAAAAATTCAATAAAAGAAAACGGAATCATTCAGCCTCTGCTCATAACAAAATCCGCAGAAAATACGGAAGCCGGCACCGGCGGCGTAATATATGACCTTATTGCAGGCGAAAGAAGATATAGGGCTGCAAAGCAGCTCAATTTTAAAACTGTTCCGGCAATAATAAAAGATTTTACAGGTTCTAAAGCTATTGAGATAGCGCTGATAGAAAATATTCAGCGTCAGGACCTGAACGTCATAGAAGAGGCTCAATGCTATAAAAGACTGATAGACGAATTTAACCTGACCCATGAAGAACTGTCTGCAAAAATTGGAAAAGACAGAGCAACTATAACTAATATGCTGCGATTATTGTCATTAAGCCCCGAGATGAAAGAAAATATCATTAACGGGGTCATATCGCCGTCGCACGCAAGAAATTTAATAGGTTTATCCGAAACCGAAGCATTATCCCTTACCGATAAAATAGACAAGGAAAAACTGACCGTAAGAGAAGTGGAAGAATATGTAAAAAATTTGAAGACAGTCAATGTTCCGGTTATAAACGCAAAAAACAGAACTAAAAATAAAGATGCGGACAGTTCATCGGATAAAAAGTTTTCAGCTTTGCAGGCTCAGATAAAAGATTATGAAAATAAAATTTTCGAAAAATTGCAGGCTCAGATAAAAATTAACTATAAAATTAATAATTACAAGAATAAAGTTCAAGGTAATATAGAAATAAAGTTTAATTCCGATAGTCAGCTGGAAAAAATTATTGAATCGCTGCTTGCTTAATTTATTAGCAAATTAAAAATCATATATAAATATTTACGGAAATAAATTTTACTTGACTTTAGTAAGGAAATTATGATATTTAAGATAACTTAATCGTATCTAATAGATATTGAAAAATATTTAAAAATAAAAAATGATACGATTATATCGGTGTAAAGTCCTAACTAAACTTTAATTCGAAATTAACTCTTAATAACTCTATTTACTAATGAAAGAATTAGTCATTACATGGCAGGGGTTGCTGTTTGAAGCGGCGGCTTTTTTAATTTTTACTTATCTGATAAATATTTTTTTGTTTAAGCCGGTAAGAGATATAATTAAAAAAAGACGAGACATGCTTGATTCAAATATAGGCAAACAGAAAGATTACGAGACATCGGTTGAAAATATCCTGAAAAATATTGAAGACGAAAAAAAAGAATATAAATTATTTCTTAATAAGATTAGGGAAGATTTTCATAAGTCGGCAACGGATGAGGCAAATGAAATGCTTGAAACAAGCAGGAAAGAAGCGATAGAAAGCTTTGACAAAAAAATAGAAGAAATGAAAAAATCCAGAGGTTCAATTTATGATTCAATTAAAGCAGAATCGCCTGCAATATCAAAATTAATAGTTAATAAAATAATAGATTGATTTAATAATACAACAATACAATAATGGAAATATTCTGGCGTATATTTGATACTCTTATCCTTATCGCAGGTTTGGCTTATATACTTATTAAATACATAGCTCCTTTTTTTGATAAAAGAAAAGCAGATATTATAGAAGCGCTTAATAGAGCCGAGGAATCGGAAAAACGTGCGCAGACGCTTTTGTCGGATGCAAAAAAACAGCTTGAAGAGGTTAAAAAAGAAATGGATTTACTTAAAGAAAAAGCTAAATCCGAAGCTGCAATAGAAAAAGAGAGGATCATTGAAGAGACAAAGAAGACTGCCGCTAAAATATACGAAAGATATGAAGTTTTAGCGCAGACTGAATTAGACAGGCAAAAACGGGAATTGTACGAAGAAGCGATAAGCATGTCTATGGAATTAGCCCAAAAAATTATACTTGACGAGCTGACTCCTGAACTGCAAGAGAAAATAAATAAAAAATTGATTGAAAATATAGGTGAAGCAATTGTCTGATAACAACACGGTTTTAATAAAAAGATATGCGAATGCTCTTATAGGGGTGTCTTTTGAAAAAAATGATATTGAGGGTACCTATTCCGATTTCAGGAAAATAGCAGACTACTATAACGATAAAAACAATTCTGATTTTAAAGAATATATCGGATTGCCGTTTATCGACAAAAAAGAAAGAATTAATACGATAAATATTTTAAGCGAGTATTTATCAATAAATAATATTTTGACGGAGTTTCTTTCTTTATTAGTTGAAAATGAAAGAATTAATTCCATGAATAATATCTTTGAAGAATTTGTAAAAATTAAAGATGAAAAAAACGGTTTAGTCAAGATGACTGTTATTTCCGGCAAAAAACTTAGCAGCAATGAATTAAAAATGGTGCAGGAAAAAATTGAAAGTAAATTAAACAAGAAAGTTGTCTTGGAAGAGATTACAGAACCCGGTGCAATAGGCGGATTTTTAATAAAAATTAACGGAAAAATATTTGACGGAAGCATAATGACACAAATTAAAAACATAGCGGCATTTTTAAAACAAGGAGCTTTTGTATATGGGAATTAAAGCCTCGGAAATAACGGAAATTATTAAAAAAAGAATAGAAACATATAAGAAAAGCATAGATACGAGTGAAGTAGGAATTGTTTTATCGGTCGGTGACGGAGTTGCAAAAATATACGGTTTAAACAATGTTATGTCCGGCGAAATGCTGGAATTTACTCCGGACATCTTCGGATACGTTTTGGACCTCGAAGAAGATAACGTCGGTGTTGCAATTCTCGGAGAAGATTACAGAGTTAAAGAGGGAGACGTAGTCAAAAGAACCGGCAATATCGCTCAGGCTCCGGTAGGAAAAGAAATTATAGGCAGGGTGCTTGACGGTTTAGGCAGACCCATCGACGGGAAAGGTCCCCTTAATGCCAAGGCATATTCACCGATTGAGAGAAAAGCCGTCGGTATAGTAGAAAGAAAAAAAGTTAATGAACCTATGTATACGGGGCTCAAGGTTATAGATGCTCTTATTCCTATAGGTCGCGGTCAAAGAGAACTTATTATCGGAGACAGACAGACAGGTAAAACTGCAATTGCCATAGATACAATTATAAACCAGAAAAATTCAGGGATTTATTGCATATATGTTGCCATAGGACAAAAACAGTCCAGCGTGTCCGTTATTTACGACAAATTGTTCCAGGAAGGAGCAATGGAGTACACGACAATAATTGCGGCTAATGCAAGCGATCCTGCAACCCTTCAATATTTTGCTCCATACACCGGAGCGACTATGGGAGAATATTTTAGAGACAACAAGATGCATTGTCTTATTGTCTATGATGACCTCTCAAAACATGCAGTAGCTTACAGGCAGCTTTCTCTGCTTCTAAGAAGACCGCCTGGTAGAGAAGCGTATCCGGGGGATGTTTTTTATCTGCATTCCAGATTATTAGAAAGGGCGGCAAAATTAAACGACGAATTGGGCGGCGGTTCATTAACCGCACTGCCTATTATCGAAACACAGGCAGGGGACGTATCGGCTTATATTCCGACTAACGTTATTTCTATTACCGACGGTCAGATATTCTTAGAAACAGATCTGTTTTATGCAGGTATTAGACCGGCTGTTAATGCAGGTATGTCAGTATCAAGAGTCGGAGGCGATGCGCAAATTAAGGCAATGAAACAAGTTGCCGGCGGTTTAAGGTTATCGTTGGCTCAGTATAGGGAACTGGCCGCATTTGTGCAATTTGGCGCCGACCTTGATAAAATCACGCAAGAAATGATAGCAAACGGCATTATGATGTCTGAGCTATTAAAACAGGAGCAGTATAAACCTATGCCTGTTGAAAAGGAAGTTATTATATTATTCGCTGCAAACAACGGATACTGTAAGGGCTATAAAACCTCTTCACTGCGGAAATACGAACAGGAACTGTTATCGTATATAGAAAATAATAATTCTGATATATTAGAAGGAATTAGAGAAAAGAAGCAGATTGACGACGATATAAAGCAAAAGTTGATTTCTGCGTTAGATAAATTTAAGCCGCTTTTTGCTGAAGATTAATTAATTATATAAAAATAAAAATATATGGCAAATTTAAAATCTATAAAAAGAAAAATAGGAAGCGTTAAAAATACCAGGCAGATAACAAAAGCCATGAAGATGGTTGCAGGCGCAAAATTGAAAAAAGCCCAGCTTGCTATGAATGAATTTAAGCCGTATGCGACAGCTTACGAACAGGTTGTCGTTAATATGACAAATAATATATTGCTTAGAAATAGTTCGCTTTTTCAAATCAGAGAAAAAATTAATAATATAGGTTTTATTGTTATAACTTCGGACAGAGGGCTTTGCGGCGCATTTAACGTCAATATATTTAAAGAAGTATTGGACAATATAAAAAAAAGAAATCTTCAAAATAATAATATAAATTTATATATTGCCGGTAAAAAAGGGGCTGATTTTTTTAAAAGACACGGTTATCAAATTAATTTTAATTCCGGTACCTCCGTTAAAAAAGAAGAAAGCAGTATAGCGGAAGAGTTATCTAAAATTGTTACTGAAGATTTTATAAACGGAGAAATAGATGAATTACATATTATTTCAAGCAGATATTTTTCTCCTATAAATCAGAAACCTGACTGTAGAAAGCTCTTTCCTTTTGAGAAGACGAGAGAGAATGCAAATGCCGAAGATTACGTAATTGAACCCGATTCAAACGATGAGGAAGTTTTAAGCAAAATATTTAATGATTATATAAAAGTTGAAATAGATATAAGATTGTTTGAATCTAATGCCGGCGAACAGGCATCCAGAATGAACGCTATGGATAATGCTACTAGAAATGCCGGAAAATTGATAAATAAATTAACTCTTTCATACAATAAAGCCAGACAGACTGCTGTTACGCTTGAAATATTAGATTTAGTGAACGGAGCTAACGCGCTTAAATAATTCCTTGGAGGATTGTAGATGAATGAAGGCATACTCATACAGGTAAAAGGACCTGTAGTAGATGTAAAATTTGAAAATAAAAAATTACCTGCTATTTATAATGCGTTAAAACTTACCAATCCGCATATAAATGATTCCGAATATAACCTTGTGCTTGAAGTGTCTCAGCATTTAGGCGAAGATACCGTAAGATGTATAGCGCTAGATTCTACCGACGGTCTGGTCAGAGGTATGAAAGTCGTGGATACCGGTACTAATATTACCGTACCGGTGGGCAAACCGGTATTAGGAAGAATTTTCAATGTAATAGGAGAGCCCGTAGATAAGCTGGGTCCGGTTCAAACCTCAGCCAGACTCCCGATTCACAGACCTGCACCGGTATTTGAGGAGCAGGCGACATCATTCGAAATTTATGAAACAGGCATAAAAGTCCTTGACCTTCTTGAGCCGTATATAAAAGGCGGCAAAGCCGGTTTATTTGGCGGTGCAGGCGTAGGAAAAACAGTTTTGGTAATGGAACTGATTCATAATATTGCGATTGAACACGGCGGTTACTCGGTATTCGCAGGTGTAGGCGAAAGAACAAGAGAAGGGACCGACTTGTGGACTGAAATGAAAGAGTCTAAGGTTTTGGACAAAGCGATATTAGTTTACGGTCAGATGAACGAACCTCCAGGAGCAAGAGCCAGGGTAGCGCTTTCAGCTCTAACTATGGCAGAGTACTTCAGGGATGAAGAAAAACAGGATGTTCTGCTGTTTATAGATAATATTTTCAGATTTGCTCAGGCAAATTCGGAAGTCAGCTCTATTTTAGGCAGAATTCCTTCGGCAGTCGGATACCAGCCGACACTTGCTACGGATATGGGAGAGCTTGAAGAAAGAATAACAAGTACGAAAAAAGGTTCCATAACTTCTGTTCAAGCGGTCTATGTTCCTGCGGATGATTTAACCGACCCGGCTCCGGCTACAACATTTGCGCATCTTGACGCAACAACCGTTCTATCGAGGCAGATAGCCGATTTAGGGATATATCCTGCCGTTGACCCTTTGGATTCAACATCGAGAGCGTTAGATAAAAATATTATCGGCGAAGAACATTACGGCGTGGCAAGAAAAGTACAAGCGGTACTGCAAAAATATAAAGAACTTCAGGATATTATAGCGATATTAGGTATTGACGAATTGTCGGAAGACGACAAAATAGTAGTGGCAAGGGCAAGGAAAATTCAAAGATTTTTATCTCAGCCATTTTTTGTTGCCGAAGTTTTTACCGGAGCTCCCGGAAGATATGTACCTCTTAAAGAAACAATAAGAGGTTTTAAAGAATTAGTAGAAGGTAAATATGACGATGTGCCCGAACAGGCATTCTATATGGTCGGTACAATGGATGAAGCTATGGAAAAGGCTAAAAATTTGAAAAAATAGAGATTCTGTAATAATAGTTTTAATGTCCGAATATTGTTATGCAAGATAATGTCACAATAGACTAAGTTATTAAGCAAAGCAAAAATGATACTAATTAATCTTGCAAGAATTTAGGAAATAGCTAAACAAAATAAAATTTAAAAATAATTAAAATTAATTCGTAAAAAAATAATATGCCGTTAAAATTAAAAGTTGTAACCACGAAAAAGATTTTAATTGAAAGTAATGATGTAGATTACTGTGAAATTCCTGCTAAATGCGGTATAGAGGGTATTTTACCGGGGCATATTAATTTTATTTCATTTTTAAATGAAGGTAAAATAAAATATAAAATAAAAGATGAGCATAATGAAATAGACGCTAAAGAAGGCTTTGTTGAATTTAGCGATAATACGATAAGCATATTATTAAAAGGGTAATTAATATGCTTGATATAAAATTGATAAGGGAACAAAGAGATTTCGTAAAACAAGAGATTGAGAAGCTTTTTATTGATGCTCCGATAGATGAGATTTACGAACTTGACGAAATAAAAAGAAATAAATTATTTATTGTTGAAAATTTAAGGAATAAAAGAAAAACACTATCGTCAGAAATTGCAAAAGAAAAAGATGCATCTATTATTCAATCAAAAA
Organism: bacterium; assembly: GCA_021825865.1. Lineage (GTDB taxonomy): Bacteria > SZUA-79 > SZUA-79 > Acidulodesulfobacterales > Acidulodesulfobacteraceae > Acididesulfobacter. The sequence goes on along the minus strand of JAKAFU010000001.1, from coordinate 43,408 downwards.
AAGAAGATGTCAAAAAAATCAATTTACAAATAAAAGAAGAAGAAGATTTACTAAGAGACATAGAGCAAAAGTTTGATAATCTCATGCTTGAGGTTCCAAACCTTCCTGACCCGGAAGTTCCGGTCGGCAAAGATGACTCTGAAAATATACCGGTATCGTATTTCAATGAGAAAAAGACATTTGATTTTACAGTAAAAACTCACTATGAAATTGGAGAGGCTAAGGGGTATATAGATTTTAACCGTGGCGTAAAAATATCCGGCACAAGATTTTATATTCTAAAGAATTCTTTCGCTAAATTGCAAAGAGCAGTTATTAATTTTATGCTTGATACGCATATCTTTGAACACGGATATGAAGAAATATATTCCCCGTTTATGGTTAATAAGGAATGTTTAATCGGTACGGGACAATTGCCTAAGTTTGCCGATAATCTGTATATGGACACCGATTCCGATATGTGGTTTGTGCCCACAGCGGAAGTTCCGGTCACCAATATGTACCGAAACGAGGTACTGAACGCCTGCGACTTGCCTATATACCATGCTGCTTATACCGCCTGTTTCAGAAAAGAGAAAATGTCGGCAGGCAAAGATTCCCGAGGTATTAAAAGGGGGCATCAGTTTGATAAAGTTGAACTTGTTAAAATAATAAAACCGGAAGATGCGAAAGAAGAGCTGTTTAAACTTATAGCAGATGCTCAGGATATTTTAAACCGATTGGATTTACCGCACAGATTAGTTAAAATATGCACCGGAGATTTAAGTTTTTCCGCTGCAGAAAAATACGACATTGAAGTTTATGCTCCGGGTATTAACGAATGGCTGGAAGTAAGTTCCTGCTCCAATTTCAATACTTTTCAGGCAAGGCGGGCTAATATTAAATTTAAACGCGAAAACGATTCTAAACCGGAATTTGCAGCTACGTTAAACGGTTCAGGACTTGCTCTGCCAAGGGTTATGATAGCGATAATAGAAAATTATCAGACAATAGACGGAAACGTAAGAATTCCTGAGGCTTTAAAATCATATTTCGGTTCCGAAGAAATTATTTAAACACACGCCGCTTTTGTATTTCAAAATATTTAAATTGTGAGATATTTGTACTAAAAGACATACGCAGTGATAAAGAACCCCTTGCAAAAACCTCCAAGGTAATTAAACTATGCAGTATCCGACGAAGCAATTAATTCTTTCATTTAAATCAAAATATAATATAATAATTTGTACGGCTATAATATAAAAAGATATAGCCGGTTTAATAAAAAATAATATTATAAAATTATTAATTTATTAGTTAAATATATTATGCCACATTATAAAAGATTTTTAAGTTCAGTTGTTTTGATATTATCGTCTGTATATTGTTTTATTTCCCTCCTTTCATACAATGTATATCAGATATCTTCAAATTCATATTCGATAGCCGTAAAACGCAGCGTAAATTTAGGGGGTGAATTCGGCTCTTTTATTTCAATGTGGATGCTTCAAATTTTCGGTTACGGCTATTTTTTGCTGATATTAATCTGTTTTATTATCGGGATTATTTTATTAATAAGCAAAAAGGACTATAAATTTTATTTAAGTTTGATATTATTTTATCTCGATTCTTTAATATTGCTCAGTCTGATAAACAAAAATTCATTATACCATAAATTCAGTATATCCGGAGGCGGATTAATCGGTGAAGAATTATTAAATTCAGGAGAAAGATTGCTTGGAGAAATAGGCGTAATATTAGTTATTTTGTTTTGTTATGTGATAGTTTTTTTATTGCTATTTGATAATTATGATTTAAAACAATTATTTACTGCTGCTATAGATTATAAAAATAAATTGCAAACAAAGATATACACAATATTAAAAATTAAATCTCCGGGGCTTAAAACAGCAGATATTGCAGTAAACGGCTACATGCCGCCGAATACAGCCAAAAAATCTTTTTTAAATAAGTTGAAAGAAAAATTTTATAACATATCGGAGAACTTAAGAATAAAATTAAAAGTCAAAAAAAGAACGAATAACAAGAATAAAGGATTTGATTATTATAATAATAATAATGATGACGGCGGAGATCTAAAATATAGCAAAGAGTATGAATATAACGCCAAAAATAGTGAGGCTTATGATTTATTATACGGTTCCAATTTAATAGGCGAAAACGACGGTAAAGAAAAAAACGGGCAGACCGGCAATAACAAATTAGGACAATTGCCGGATACTAATAAAACTGCAGATAATAATTATTCCCATAAAATTTTAAACGGAGACGCGGATAACATAAAAAACTTAGAAACTGATGCAGAAATGCCTATATTTAAAATACATGATTCAGGTATGTATGCGAAGGATAAATTTGAAAATAACTTCAACAATGATAATAAAATAAAAAAAGAAGAATTTTTAAATTGCGCCGATAGAGACTGCAAAGTTCAAGATAAAGACGATACCGCCGATAAACAGAATATATTAAAACGTGAAAATAATACTGAGGCCGCTGATGCTGAGAAACACAGCCTAAATGACAAAAATGAGAATAATAAAAATAAAGACGGCCGGACTGACGAAAGAATAAATGAAACAAAATCTAATGAAACAAAATCCGAAAATGCTGACGGCAATTTGCCTGATGCCGCCGCAGATAAAGAGTATGAAATTCCCCTGCCGTCTATTTTGCCGATTAGAGTTTTAGACGCAAAACAGAAAATAGATAAAATTGAGTTGACGCAAAACGCAAAAATAATAGAAAAAAAATTATCCGACCTTGGGATTAAAGGACGCATCACAGGTATTGAACCGGGTCCGATTATTACAATGTATGAATTTGAGCCGGAAAGCGGTGTAAAAGTAGGTAAAATCCAGACAGTTTCCGAAGATTTAACCATGGCTTTAAAATCAAAATCCGTAAGAATCACCGGTGTTATCCAGGGTAAATCGGCAGTTGGCATTGAAGTGCCTAATAGAAAGAGGGAAACGGTTTATTTTTCTGAATTGATTAATTCTGCAGAATTTAAAAATTCAAAGTCGCTTTTAACTATAGTTCTAGGTAAAGGACCGAAAGGAAATAACGCAGTATTCGATCTTGCAAAGTGTCCGCATTTGCTCGTCGCAGGTTCAACAGGCTCCGGCAAAAGCGTTTTTTTAAATACGCTGATTACCAGTATATTGTTTAAGGCGACGTACGAAGAAGTTAATTTTTTGATGATAGACCCTAAAAGATTGGAATTAACTTTTTACGAAGGACTGCCGCATCTTGTTACCGATGTAGTATGCGACCCTAAAAAAGCCGCGGCGGCGTTAAGCTGGGCTGTAAAAGAAATGGAAGACAGATATAAAATGATGCAGGAGGCAAAAGTCAGAAATATTGAACAGTATAATGTATATTTAAAACAAAATCATAAACAGATACTGCCATTCTTAGTGATTATAATAGATGAATTAAGCGACCTTATGCTTGTCAGCCCTAAAGACGTTGAGACTTCTATTATGAGATTGTCTCAGATGGCAAGAGCCTGCGGGATACATTTAGTTATAGCGACGCAGCGCCCGTCTGTTAATGTCATTACAGGCGTTATAAAAGCAAATATGCCTTCAAGACTGGCGTTTTTGGTGTCATCCAAGATAGATTCAAGAACTATTTTAGATTCAAACGGAGCAGAAGAATTGTTAGGTAACGGAGATATGCTTTTCCTGCCGCCAGGGCAGGGGAAACTGTTAAGGATTCACGGGGCATATATAAGCGAAGACGAAATCCAGAATGTCATCAATTCAATTGTAGGCAGGCATTTACCGTCACAAAAAAAAGAGCTCCTAATAAATGAGTTTGAAAAATCTAATAATTTTGATAGAATTACAGAAAATGCACAGGATGAAAATTTACATGAAGAATTAATTGAGCTGATTAATGAGCGAAATATGGAATACGTTTCGATTTCGTTTGTTCAGAGAAACTTCAGAATCGGGTTTAACAGGGCTGCAAGGCTTATTGAAAGACTGCAGAGCGAAGGAATTTTAAATAATAAAGGGAGAATAATTACGTGAAGAGATTATCGCCGTATTTTAATTTGTGTTTGCTCATTTTATCGGTTTCGGTTGTTGTTTTAATAATGTCAAATATTAAAAAGACTTATGCAATAGGAAATAATATCGTAATAAAAAAAATAGAACTAAAATATTCAAATATAAATTCTATCACAGCAGACTTTATACAGAAAGAAATTTTAAGAGGATATTCGCAGTCGATTAATTCAAAAGGTATGTTTTTCTACAAAAAACCGGATAAATTGGCATGGATATATACATCGCCTTACAAGCAAAAAGAACTGTATTTTAATAAAAAATTATATGCGGTTAACGGCAGACTAAAGCAGGTGCTTGTTTATAATATAAATAGCAATATTGGGGGCTTTCCGCCTAATGTCATCTCATTGCTCGGAAATATGAGAAAATATTTTAAAATAGTCAATATAATCGACAATCATAAAACTAATTCATGGAAAGTCGAACTGCGGCCTTTAAAATTTCAGCGTGCCAGATTAATTTATATAAATTTTGCAAAAAACAGCTATAAAATCAATTCTATTTTAATTATCACAATGCAGGGCAGGATAGAAACTTATTATTTAAATGAAAAATTTAATAAAAACATAAAAAATAGTCTATTCAGCGCTCAATTTCCTGCGTCTTATAAAATAATTTATGAAAAGGAGTAAACCATGTCTTCTTTCGATATTGTTTCAAAAGCGGATCTTCAAGAGGTTGATAATGCCATAAATCAAACTTCAAAGGAAATATTAAGCCGTTACGATTTCAAAGGTTCAAAAAGCGAAATAAAAAGAGAAGAGAATATTGTTAAAATATTGGCAGATGACGATTTCAAACTTGAAGCGGTTATAGATATATTTAAAGGACGGCTTATTAAAAGAGGGTTGTCAATTAAATATTTGGACTTTAAAAAGAAAGAAGACGCTTCCAAGGGAATGGTCAGACAGGAGGTAGAAATTAAAGAAGGCATAGATAAAGAGCCCTCTAAACTTATAATTCAAGAAATCAAAAAAATATCGCCAAAAACTACTATTGAAAATTTAAAAGACCATTTAAGAGTTAGCTCAAAATCAAAAGACGAGCTGCAGAAAATCATTTCAGACTTGAAAAATTTTGAAATAAATATAGAATTATCTTTTGTAAATTTTAGAGAATAGCTTAAGTTTTAATCATAATTTTGTAAATTGATTAAATGTTGAGCAAAAATTACATAATTAGCGGATGTTTTATACAATTTTATGCATATATAACTGGCATATTTTTTGCTTTAATCTTAAAGGAGACAATATGAAAAAAATAGAAGCTATTTTTAAGCCTTTTAAATTAGACGATGTGAAGGACGCACTGAATAAATTAGGCATAAAAGGAATGACCGTAAGCGAAGTCAAAGGCTACGGGCGGCAGAAAGGGCATACCGAACTTTATCGAGGAGCAGAATATGTCGTAGATTTTTTACCGAAAATAAAAATTGAAATAGTCGCAGGCGACGATATGATATCTTCAATTGTAGAAGCTATAATGTCGGCAGCCAAAACGGGAAGAATCGGCGACGGGAAAATATTTATATTGCCTGTTGAAGAGATTATAAGGATAAGGACAGGCGAAAAGGGCGAAGAAGCTATATAAAGAATAATAAAAAATAAAGAAATATAAAAAAATGTAAAGAAATAATATATAAATGCAAATATAAGTATAAATGAAGCAGCGTTATCTAATTTAAAAATTAATAACAATAATTATTTTCGGAGGTAACATGAATGAAAATGAAGTAATGCAATTTATTAAAGAAAACGAAGTTCAGATGGTTGATGTGAAGTTTTGCGATTTATTTGGCACATGGCAGCATTTTGTCGTGCCTATCAGCGAAGTATCCGAAGATTCTTTTCAGGAAGGATTTGGTTTTGACGGCTCAAGCATAAGAGGATGGCAGTCTATTGAAGCATCGGATATGCTTGTTATTCCTGACCCTAAAACAGCATTTTTAGACCCTTTTATGGAAGCGAAAACACTGTCTATTGCATGCAATATTAAAGACCCGATGACCGGAAAATTTTATGATAAAGACCCGCGCTATATAGCTCAAAAAGCAGAAAAATATCTGAAATCTACCGGTATCGCAGATACCGCATATTTTGGTCCGGAAGCCGAATTTTTTATATTTGACGATATAAGATATGACCAGACCTCAAATTCAGGATATTATTTTATTGATTCAGAGGAAGGCATATGGAACAGCGGTAAAGACGAAATGCCTAATCTTGGGCATAAACCGCGCCATAAAGAAGGATATTTTCCGGTTTCTCCGATTGATACCCAGAGCGATATCAGAAACGAAATGGTTCTGGAACTTCAGAATGCAGGCATAAGAATTGAAGCGGCGCATCACGAAGTTGCAACCGGAGGGCAGGCTGAAATAGACATGAGATTTTCCCCGCTTACTTTGATGGGCGATTATTTCATGATGTATAAGTATATAGTAAAAAATGTTGCTAAAAGATACGATAAAACGGTAACATTTATGCCGAAGCCTCTTTATGGCGATAACGGTTCCGGTATGCATATTCATCAAAGCCTCTGGAAAAACGGCAAACCGCTATTTGCCGGCACAGGTTATGCCGGTTTATCCGAAATGGCTCTTCATTATATCGGCGGCATTTTAAAACATGCAAAAGCCCTTTGCGCGATTACCAATGCAACCACAAATTCATATAAAAGATTAGTTCCCGGTTTTGAAGCGCCTGTTAATTTTGTTTATTCCTCCAGAAACAGAAGCGCATCTGTCAGAATACCTATGTATTCAAACAATCCGAACGCAAAAAGAATAGAATACAGAACGCCGGACCCTTCCGCAAACGGTTATCTTGCATTTTCGGCATTGCTTTTAGCAGGTCTTGACGGAATTATAAATAAGATAGACCCGGGAAAACCTGTCGACAAAGACTTATTTACATTAACTAAAAAAGAATTGAGGTCTATTCCTGTAGCCCCGGGTTCGCTTGAAGAAGCGCTTGAAAATCTTGAAAAAGACCATAAGTTCTTACTTCAAGGAGACGTATTTACGGAAGATTTTGTTCAGACATGGATTGATTATAAAATGGAGCATGATGTAAATCCTGTTCGTATGACGCCGGTTCCGTACGAATTTCATCTGTATTACGATATCTAATATAAAATTAGGGACTAAAATCAGGGACAGATGCCGTTTAAAAAATGACGCATGTCCCTGATTATTATAGCTAAAAAAACTAAACAGGAGGGTTTTTTTATCATGAAAACAATTAAGATAGAAATAGACGGCATGACATGCCAACATTGCGCAGCTAACGTCGACAAGGCAATTACTAAGGTAAAAGGCGTAGTTGAAGTCAATACGTCGTTATCACAAAAAAACAGCACAATTACTGCTCTTGATGACATAAATATCGACGACATCAAAAAAGGAATAGAAAATGCCGGCTATACGCCTTTAAATTATGAAATTTCCGAACGCTGAAAGGTTGTGTCCCCAATTAATTATCAATTTATTTTTAATCCACTATTCTTATAATCTCAGAAATATCTTTCCTCTTTGTTTTTGAATGCCTTTCTGTTCTATTTCCGACAGGTATTAATGCAACAAGATTGTCAGGTTTGTTAATTCCTAAAATTGTTTCAATTTCCTCTTTGGCGATTAGCGGTCCCGTCATCCAGCATGCACCGAGACCGGCATCATGGATAAGGAGCAGAATATGGGTTATAAAGCTGGAAACATTCTGTAAACCCGGGTTTACTATAAATTTTCTTATATAATTTCTTTCTTTGTCGGTTTTTTCTAATATGGCATCTAAAGAACCTTCATACGGTTTCTCGACGATAGCAAGAACAACCGGTGATTCCGTAAAAAAAGTGTAATAACCTGGAGCTGCCTTTCCCGCAGCTTTTTTATATACGGTTTCAGTTTTATCGCACATTTGTTTAAGAATATTCTTATTTTTTATTATTATGCAAAACCAATTTTGAGCATTCCCGCCGCTTGGGGCATTTGATGCAATATCTATAATATCTAAGATTTTGTCTGTATTTACGTCTTCATCAGTGAATTTTCTTATACTTTGCCGTGTTTTAATAGCTTCTGTTAATTCCATAATGATGTTATATCCCTCCAGCGCAACGATTTTTAATATTAAATATTAATATTGCTTAATATTTTTAGAACGTTATATTTCATTTATAAATTTAATAACGCAAAAAGTTTAGAATATAGTTTTAAAAAAAATCAATTAATCCGCATATCTTATAAATTTTACTACAAATTTTGCGCACTGTTGCCGTTAAGTTTAACTGCTGAAATTAAAACTTGCTCTGTTATTTTGCCATTCTACCATCCATTGAGGATATAACTTGTTTGGCGCAGTTGTTTTTGACAGTTCCTCTATTTCTTCATTTGTAAGCTCTACATTTATTGATTTAATATTGTCTTCAAGCTGAGGCATTTTATTTGCACCTATAATCACCGATGTTACGCCTTTTTGATGCAAAAGCCAGCTTAGAGCTATTTGCGGTATTGAAACATTTTTCTGTGCAGAAATTTTTTTCAATACTTCAATTGTGTCATAACCTCTTTCATCTATAGGAGGAAAGTTGAATTCGCTTCTTCTTGCGCCTTTGGGTTTTGTATTATCTTTTGTGTACTTTCCGGTTAAAAATCCTCCGGAAAGCGGCGACCACGGAAGCACGCCGAGCCCTTCTTCGTTGCATAACGGTAAAAGCTCATGCTCTAAATCTCGTCCGGCAAGCGAATAATATGCCTGAAGAGATACGAAAGTATGATAATTATTAGCTTTGGCGAGATAAAGAGCTTTCATAATATGGCGGGCAGTCCAGTTTGAAACCCCGAGATATAATACTTTACCCTGTTTTACTAGAGAGTCTAAGGCGTCCAATGCTTCTTCTATTGGCGAGGATAAATCCCAGCCGTGAACCTGATAAAGGTCGATATAATCAACCTTTAACCGTTTTAAACTGTTATTACATGCTTCTATAATATGTTTTCTTGAAAGCCCGACATTGTTAACATCCCCTTTTCCGCTCATAGCTTCTTCGCTCAAAGGCGACCTTACTTTTGTTGCAATGACGTATTTTTCCCGCGGAATATCAAGCTGTTTCAGGGCGTTTCCGGTTATTTCTTCAGATTGCCCATAAGAATAAACATCAGCTGTATCAAAAAAATTTATTCCGTTTTCATAAGCGTATCTAACCATTTTATTGGCATCTTCCTGTCCGACTGCTCCGATATTTCTGAAATTAAACCCGAATGTCATAGCGCCGAAGCAAAGCCGTGATACCTTAAGACCTGTTTTGCCGAGATTAGAATATTGCATAGCAGTTACCTCCGTTATAAAATAAAATTTAGTTCCATTCTTCTTATTTTCTATAACTGCAAAGACCTTATATAATTTTTTAATATCTCGAAGCAGCCTTTTAATATTTCTTTATCGTGTTTTGATTTAGAAAGCATTATACACCCTTCGATACCGGCTATTATGAAATTGCTGATATTGGCCGTATCGGCATCAAGACTTATGATTTTAGATTCTTTAGCTTTGATCAATGTTTTTTCAAGCTGCGCATGCCATAAAAAAATAACCTCGTCGGTTAACTTAGCAAGAGATAAATCTTTTGCCGACAATTCAAGTATAAGATTACCTAATGGACAGCCGGTTTGCGAAAATTCTTCGGCTTTTCTTTTATAAAGTTTTTCAATAACGGCTATAATATTTTCTAAGGGATTTTCTCCGCCGCCGTACATTTCATCCCACGTGTGACGCCAAAATTCGTAATAAGCCGGTTTTATAGCTTCTTCTATCACGGCTGCTGCGGCTTCTTTTTTAGAATCAAAATAATGATAAAACAAACCTTTAGTTGCCTGTATGCTGTCGGTTATATCCTGAATAGACGTACCTTCATAACCTTTAGACAGCATAAGTTCAAAAGCGGCATCTATAATTTCCTTTCGTTTAATTTCCGTTTTATGCATCATTATCATCCATATAAATTAACCGGCAGCAAGAAATGAGCTTATATCTTCCAAGCTGAAAACAATTTAATCATAATATCTGACGGCATCATTTAATTTTACCCTTGACGTTTCAATATTATTAATTATACTATCTTTTTTATAAAAGCCGATAGAAATTCCAAGAAGAAATTTTTTGCTTTCAGGCAGTTCAAGCGTTTTTCTTAAAACATCCGGATACCTTACGAGATAAGCCTGGGGGCAGGCGCCAAGTCCGGCAGCGTGAGCGCATAAAAGAATATTTTGTATGAATATTCCGCAATCAAGAATTGACCAGTTCGTCAGCTTTTCATCGATATATATAAAAATTGCGGTTTGAGAACCGAAAAATAAATAATTTGACAGTACCGTTTCCAACCTTTTAGCGGTATCATCCCTGCCTATACAGAGTGCTTCATACCGGTGTTTACCTGATTCAAACATATTTTTTGCCTGAGGTTCAGGCCAGCATTCGGGAAATGGGAAGTCCGGACATCCGGGGTCGTCCTTCGACGCCCGTTCATATATTTCTTTTTTAATTATATCGCTGGTTTTGCCGGTAGAAACCGCAATCTCCCACGGCTGAGAATTTGCCCATGACGGAGCTCTCAAGGATGCCGATAAAATCTTATCTATTGTTTCTTTAGGTACCGGTCTGTCTTCAAAATCTCTTTTAGATGAACGAGTGAGTATTGCTTCAAACAGTTCCATGGTAAATTGCCCTCCCCATTTACATTTTAATATTTTTTTGTATTGTATATATAAGTTAAAGTTTAACAATATACTAAACGGTTAGTATATAATCAGATTATATTATGTATAAAAAAATAAATCAAACAAATTTTTAAATTTTTTTGTAATTTCCGTACTATATAAATGATAAAGGATTAATCGCAGAAGCAGGTTTAGAATTAAGAACTTAACGCATGTCTAAAATCACGCTTCGCCCTGAATATATTTGACACCGTAATTAATGCACCATTTTGCTTTTTCTAATTCTTTCCCGATATAGGCGGCGTGTGTCAGCTCGGAAATTAATTCTTTTTCTATTATTGTTGAATAAATTGAATAAACGTTATCCCCTTCAATGACATTTAATAATTCGTTGCGATAATTATAAAACTCAACTGTTATCAGTTTGTTCGCAAATGAAGGTATTATCACGAAATATCCTTTTTTGTCTAATTTTATCTTTTTCGGTTTTTTTGCAATTATTTTTTTTACAGAAGGCAAGACAAAAGTCTTATTAACAATTTCAGAGGGTTTTATAATTTCAAAGTCTTTCAAAAGTTCGCTTATTTTAACCGCAATCTCACCTGCATCTTCGCAGCCGACCATGTTTATAACCTTAACCTGTTTTCTAAAATTTTCTACTTCCTCATAACTTATATTTTTAAGAATCGGTTTTTTGCCGTTTGAACCGATAATCCTCATGTTTTTATCAACGCCGTTTTCATATAAAGATATAAGCGATTGACCGCTGTAATGGCCTTGCGATTCTTTTCCCGATACTATTAAATAGTGCAGTGTTGGATTAGTTACAGTATTTTTTATAATTTTATCTATTCCGATATTTTCAGTTTCAGTTTTTCCTATAATGCAAAGTCCTTTTGGTTTTAACTTTGATAAATTGTCGTATAAATCTAAACTGGCAAGAGTGGATACTGCGATTGGGCATCCTGTTCCGTCACAAAAATTATTATACTCGCCTGGGGAAACAGGCCATGAATTTAAAAATTCTAAAGAATTTACGGAACCCGTCTGATTAACAGAATTCTGAATTTGCAATATGAGCGCATCGGTCAGATAATTAATAGCCGCTGCAGGATAACAGTGTTTACAGCCAAGACATGAATACTCGATCTGTTTTAGCTCTAATTTTAATTTTTCTACTTCATTTATTAAATCGTTTGAGGCATCATCTCCTATTACTTTAAGGTTTTCAATAATATCGTTCAAACCATAAATCATGCACCCGCACTTTTTACATTTTTTTAATTTTATAGCCCTAAAAAGTTCACTCCTGATTTTATTATATGTTTCATCTATTTCTATAATACTCTGCGTATCCATATCTCTATCTTTAATCTTTAAATCCTATAAATTAAAAATTGTTAATGTTAGTATAATCTATTTATTTTATATAGAATACCAAAGAAATGATACTGTCCCATATTTTTATTCTCCTTATTAATAAATTTTAACAGATTTTTATAATTATTTCAATGTGGAAGTTTAATTTATCATAAATATCAATATTTATTTATATAAATAAATATTGATAAAATGTGGACATATGATATTATATAAATATGAGCATTAAAAATAAAAACTGAAACTATGGTATATGGCATATATTGTATTGTATAATAGATATTAATAAATTTAAAAAATTTAACTACAAAATTAAGACTATAAAATTAAAAGCAGTTAGACAGAGAAACGGAATATAGTATAGATTATCTATGTATTTATATATAGATAATAGCAAATTTAAAAACGAGTTAAATAGCTATGTTTTAATATTTTAAACAAATAAACATAAGGAGAATTACAATATGGGACCATATTTTTTTTGGGGCAGCGGGATGTGGATATTTCCTATCGTCGGAATAATAGTAATGCTGTTTGTAGTATTTATGGTATTTGGCAGGGGAGGTTTTAACGGCGGATGCTGGAGATACGGGCATGACGACGACAGGCATTACACTCATCATAATATGCATAATAATTCAGAATCCGCATTAGACATTTTAAATAAAAGATATGCCAAAGGAGAAATAACAAAAGAAGAATTTGAACGGATGAAAAAAGATATAATAAACTAATTATGTGAGCGGTTTAAATCGATAATCTAAAAAGATTTATTTAAATAAAACAACTGATAAACGTAGAAATAGAAACAGTAAAAGCAATTATAAATATCATAATAAATATACCATATAAAATTTATTTATTTATTGCGCAAGTTTTAGGCATTTTCGTTGTTCCTCCGTGTTATAGCCATTCAAATTGCTTTTCCGGCGAATCGCATGAATTGGCGCATGAATCTCCGCATAAATCTCATGGTTATTTAAAATCAGCAAAATTTAATAAATATATTATCCATCAAGGATTATTTTATAAAGAAAAATTGTCCACTATAAATAAATATTCATCGGAATTACAATTATGTCCTACTTATACCCTTGCATCATATACTCTTCTTAAAAGAACTAACCTTAATTCAGACTATAATATCTTAACCAGCAAATTTAAGCTTTATAATGAAAATTTTTCATCAATATTTTCTTTCAATATAGACCACCCTCCTAAGATTTTATTTTTATAACCTAACTTAGTTAAATTAATAAAGTAAACTTTTTATTGTCTTAAATATATAAAAATAATTATATTTTAGATAATAATATGGCATTTTTTTACAATAAAATTACATAATATGGAAAGTTTAAGGACGCAACCGATTTTTATGACGAATAATAATTTAACCGGTAATATCTTCGCTAAATTATATTTTAATATTCTGCAAATTTAACTTGACCTTATAGTATACTATAAGGTTTATAATTAAAATATATGGATGCTTTATCTTTAATAAGGAATAAATAAAATAATTAAAAAGGAGGTTTTATTATGAAAAAGATTAAGATTGGGATAACAGGTATGACCTGCGGGGGCTGCATCGTTTCCGTAAATAAAGCAATAAAAAAGGTTGAAGGGGTAAAAGAAGTGAAGGTTTCTTTAAAAGATAATACGGCGGTTATATCTCTATCTGAGAGTGCAAATATTGATGAGATAAAAAATAATTTGACGATTGCAGGTTATAAACCGAAAGAATATGTTGAATTATTGGAAGAAAATACAGGAGTATGCTGTTAAAAAAATTAAAAAATTATTAAAACTTATTAAAGGCAATAAACCATTTTTTAAATTAAATTTTAGGAAGACGAGCCGTCTTTCTTGTTTTTTGGGTAAATATTTAATATTAATAACATCTTAACTGATTAAAAACATATATTCATAATACTTATTATGAATATTATATTGGGAGAAAACAATGAAGAAAATAAAAATGAATGTTAAGGGTATGACTTGCGAACACTGTGTTGTTTCGGTCAATAAAGCAATTAATAAAGTAAAAGGCGTAATGGATGCAGATACCTCTTTATCAAAAGGCGAAAGTACTATTTTAGCACTTGACGATATAAATGTAGAAGATATAAAGAAAAACATAGAAGAAGCTGGGTATACGCCTTTAGCTTATGAAACGGCGGATGTTTCCGAAACAGAAGTTAAAAAAACGGCAAAATCTGAAGGCGGTCAAACAGGCAGCGGACATAATTATGATTATGATTTAATAGTCGTAGGCGGAGGCTCCGCCGCTTTTTCATCGGCTATAAAATTTGCAGATGAAGGCAAAAAAGTGTGCGTTATTGAAAACTGGGTTATCGGCGGAACCTGTTTAAACAGAGGCTGCGTCCCTTCGAAGCATCTTCTGGAAGCCGCAAGAATATATTATGAACCTTTAAGCAATAAATTTAAAGGTATAGAAACTAAGCAGACGCATATTGACATAAAAGAACTCATAAAAAGAAAAACCGAACTTCTTAACAGCTTGCGGGAAATGAAATATTATAACGTATTAAGGGGTTATAACAATATTACGTTTATAGAAGCCGAAGGAAGGTTCGCATCAAAAAATTCAGTTGAAGTTATCCCAAACGATAAAAGGGTTGACTCTTATAAAATTACATCGGATAAATTCATTATTGCAACCGGTTCTACAAATCTGATAATAGACATTAACGGATTGGGAGATGTCGGCTATCTTACAAACGAAGAAATATTAAATCTGGATTATCTGCCTGAAACTCTTTTAATACTTGGCACAAGGGCGGTATCGCTTGAATTTGCGCAGATGTTTAGAAGATTTGGCTCCAATGTGATAGTAGTAGGCCGTTCCGGCAGGATTTTACTTAATGAAGAGCCGGAAATATCGGAAGCGCTTTTGAATATTTTAAAAAAAGAAGGTATAGAATTTTTACTTAATTCTTCAATAAAACGCCTTTATAAAGACGGCGGCAAAAAATATGCCGATATAGAAACCGAAGAGGGTTTAAAAACGGTTAATTTTAATGAATTTTTAATGGCTACGGGCGTTGTAGGAAATACAGAAAATTTAAATTTGGAAGCGGTCGGAGTAGAAACTTACAAACAGGGCTATATTAAAGTTGACGGCGAACTTAGAACTGCCAATCAAAATATTTACGCATGCGGAGACGTTACTGGCATAACGAGATTAGTTACGACTGCTGCGTATGACGGCAAGATAGCCGCCGATAATATGCTTCACGGCAGACATATTAAAGCCGACTATTCTTTCGTTGCGCATACTACATTTACCGACCCGGAAGTGTCTTCGGTCGGATTAACGGAAGAAGCGGCTATCAAAGAGGGCTATGATGTAGTTAAAGTAGTTTTTCCTGTCGAATACGTTCCTAAAGCTCAGGCTATTTTTAAAACTGAGGGTTTAATAAAGATGATAGCGGATAAGAAAACCAATAAAGTTTTAGGAATTCATATGCTGGCGCACAACTCGTCGGAAACAATCCAGCAGGCAAGCGTCTATTTGCAAAATAGTTATACGATTCAGCAAATCGGCGAGGAAATCGGCGTTTATCCGACTATGGCGGAAGGGCTTAAATTAGCTGCTCAGAGTTTTACTAAAGACGTCAGTAAACTTAGCTGCTGCGCATAGAAACTAGATTTGTTAATATAAGAGGTGGAATAGAACAATGGATAAAAATGAAGATTTTCAAGATACCATTCAAAGTTTATTGATAGAAATAGATAATATTAAAGACTATTTGGAAGAAATATATAATTATGACGGGGATGTAAAAAAACTTTTTACAAACTATGAAAATACAACATTCATTGAACATAAAGTTAATGAATTAAGCGACAAGGTCGAAGTTTTTAACTGGTGGTGGAAAGTGATTGTTAGAGATGTAAAAGAGATGAAAAATTTTCTGGAACCGGAAAGCTAATCGGAGGTCAATCTATGAATAGCAATGAAAATAATCCTATAAAAGAAAAAACTAAAATTGCAGCTGTTATCCCGTCGATTTTTGCAATATTAGGCGGAACATGCTGCTGGGCGCCGTTAGTTTTAAGCGCATTAGGCATAAGCGCCGCCGGCGCAGGTTCTTTTGGCGGATTTTCTTCTGCCTTAAAAGGACTTGCTCATTTTACAAATTATTTTATTATATTAAATATTTTAAGTCTGGCAATAAGTTTCTATTTTGTTTTTATACGACCAAAACTTAAAAGACAAAAATTACAGAAAATTTCGTTAAAAGCAAGCCAAAACAATCAAGATAATTTAAGTAATGAGATAGAATGTGAATGTGAACAACCAGGCTCTAAAGCTGACAAAAGTAACAGGATTATGTTTTTTTCCTCTTTAGGTATCACTATTGTTATGTTTACCTTTTTATATTTCTTAAAAGGGCATATTTTTATGAAATGGCCGAAAATTTGAACCGCAACACATAAAAATAAAAAATAGAGAAGCATTTACATTTATATGGTATAAGATAGATATAACCCGGAGGGATTATGCTTGAACATTATTTGATGCGCAATTTACCTGCAGGACTTGAATTTCTTAACGATATTGTCTTTGACCTTCGCTGGACGTATAATCATGATGCCGATGAACTTTTTAAAACAATAGACCCTACTCTGTGGTATTTAACGCACAATCCATGGTTGATTCTGCAAACGGTATCTTTAGATGATTTAAAAAAATTATCTTCAAATGCTGATTTTATGAAAAATTTTAATCAGATAAAACACGACTGGGTAAAAACGGATAACGCCGCGGGCTGGTTTAAAGAAAATTATAAAGAAAATGATCTTAAAACTGTTGCTTATTTTAGCATGGAATTTGGATTAGATGAATCTCTTCCGCTTTATGCCGGCGGTCTTGGAATACTTGCAGGCGACTATTTAAAAACTGCAGAAGATTTAGGAGTGCCTCTTGCAGGTATCGGTCTAATGTATCAAAGAGGATATTTTCGTCAAATAATCAACGGCTCTTCCGAACAAATTGAAGTCTATCCTTACAATGACCCGCACTCCCTTCCAGTTATACCGTGCAGAAACAAATCGGGCGAATGGCTGCGCGTGTCTGTAACGTTGCCAGATAGAACTGTCATGCTAAGGGTATGGATAGCAAAAATAGGAAACACGCTTTTATATTTACTTGATTCTAATGATCCTGTAAATCTTTCAATAGATAGAGGAATTACCGGAGATTTATACGAGGCAGGCAGAGAAATCAGATTAATTCAAGAAATTATTCTTGGAATCGGCGGTTTTAAAGTTTTCAGAGCACTCGGTATTGACGTAAACATTTGCCATATGAATGAGGGACATGCGGCTTTTGTTGTGCTTGAACGCGCATATACTTGGATGCAGGATAATAATTCCGCGGATTTCTGGCAAGCACTGACTGTTACAAGAGCAGGCAATATTTTTACCACTCATACCCCTGTGCAGGCAGGCTTTGACACCTTTGAACCGTCGCTTATCCGCAATTATCTTTCATATTATATACAAAGATGCGAAATTACGGATGAAGAATTTATTAATATGGGTAAAGTTTCATCGGAAAATTCTACCGAACCTTTTAATATGGCATATTTAGCCATACGGGGAAGCGGTTTTATTAACGGGGTAAGTAAAATCCACGGCGAAGTAAGCAGGAATTTATTTTCCGGATTATTTGAGAGGTGGCCGATAAAAGATGTGCCGGTTACTTATATTACTAACGGGGTTCACACGCCTACATGGATTTCAAGTATATCCGAAAAATTATTGACTAAAAATGATACAAAGTCCTTAATAGAAAAATGTTCCCAAGAATCGTTTGATTTCATTAATAAAATGACTGATGCGGAAATCTGGAAATTCAGAATGAATAATAAACTTTCTATGCTTGACGATATTAAAAATCACATAAATAAAATGAAAGGCTGCTGCCGTATTAATCAGGAGCCTTCGTTTCTTGATCCTAATGCCTTATATATCGGTTTAGCTCGCAGATTCACAGGATACAAAAGACCGACCCTTCTACTGTACGACAAAACAAGGCTTAAAAATATTCTTAAAAGTCAAAATAGACCTGTGCGTATCTTAATTAGCGGAAAGGCTCATCCCGGCGATTTCACGGGAAAACTATTAATTAAAGAATGGATACAGTTTGCTCAAGACCCTGAAATTAGTAATACGGTTTTTTTCTTGTCAGATTATGATATGGATATTGCACAAAAAATAGTGGGAGGTATAGATTTATGGATTAATAATCCAAGACGTCCGCTTGAAGCCAGTGGAACCAGCGGAATGAAAATAATTGCCAATGGAGGACTCAACTGTTCCATTCTTGACGGCTGGTGGGCAGAAGCCTATTCTGAAAAACTGGGGTGGGCTATCGGTAAACATTCTTCTTCCGATGAATATTATAATAACGACAAAGAGGATGCCGAATCACTGTATAAACTTTTAGAGGAGTCTATAGTCCCTGAATTTTTTGATAGAAATAAAGACGGCTTTCCGATGAAATGGATTGAAAAGATAAGGCAGAGCATGTTTCTTCTTACGCCGAAATATTCTACATTCAGAATGATGAAAGAATATGTTAAAAAAGCTTACCTTCCATTATCATCCTTATATGAGGAAAGAAATGCATTAGGCGGAAAACTTGCTCTGACTATTAATGAATGGAAGAAAAGACTTGAACAAAATTGGAACGAAATTCATATTGGAATACCAATCTTTGAAAAAAAAGAGGAATATTATAATGTCAAGTGCGCTATACGGCTCGGAGCCGTTAAACCGCTGGATATTAAAGTAGAAGTTTTTGCGTCCGGAGATGAAAACGATGAGCCGTTCAAGGCTGAAATGACGAATATCGGCAGTGCTTCCGGATATATAAATGAATTTATTTATGAGACAGCGGTTCCGAATGATCGCCCTATTGATAACTATACCCTTCGCGTTATACCTTATTATCCAAAAGTTTTAACGCCACTGGAATTTAATAAAATTATTTGGCAAAAATAAAATAAATAGACAATTTCCTAAATCTATTTTTGAAAAATATAAATTTTACTTGACATAATATAAAACAATGGTATATCATATAAATAATTACTTATATAAATTAATATTTATACTAACAATTTTGAAATATAATAATTAATGCAATCGGAGACTTAGGATGGCTGATATTACGGAAAAAATATCGCAGGTTTTTAAATTATTGAGCGATACCAACAGGGTAAAAATATTATTTTCATTAGAAAGCGGCTCTCGCACCGTTTCGCAGATTATTGAAACTACAGGGATGTCGCAGCCTTTAGTGTCATTTCATCTTAGAGTATTGCGAGAAGCGGGTTTAATTAAGACTTCACGCAAATCTACATTTGTTTTCAATGAGTTATGCGATGATGAATTAATTAATTTAATAAGCAAATTCGAAAAATACGGAGGCAATAATAAACAAAACATGGTTTCCAAATGCCGGTGTCAATGCAATTAATTATCTAAAAAATAAAATAAATGTTCATATGTAATATGAATTAACAATTTATGAACTAACTAAACATATAAATAAAAACAGGAGACATTATTATGAAAAATAACGGATGCGGCTGTAAAGGCGATATGAATGAAAATATGATGCAAGATAAAATGTCCGGCGGCAATAACGGCATGGGCGGTAAAATGCATCACATGGGTAAAACGATGATGAATAAGACATTGGATTCCCATCAGACAAATGAAGCTGATAATGAAAAAGAACAGGGAAGCAACGCCAATCCTATGAAAATGGGCATGGGTATGATGAGTAATATGATGGGCAAAATGAAAGATGAAAATTTCAATCCTATGGAAATGTGCAAAACAATGAGGGAGTCTATTGCAGCCACGGCAAAAATAGCAAGTCTTGCCACCCCTGAAGTGCAGGCATTATTTGAAGACTGGGTATCGGAAGTAGAAAAAGAGATATTGAATATCATTAAAGCGGAAGGCCAAATAAATCCTTCAGCTATCGCCGATAAATTAAAAATAACGGAAGACAGCGCCTTATACTTTGTGAGCAAATTAGTTCGCGATAAAAAAATAAAAGTAAATGTAGAGCCTGCGGAAACCGCTTCATCGGACGCTGAGGCGGAAGACGCATGTTTACACGGCAACTGCAATATTGAAGGCAAATAAAAAACTGCCGATATTACTTTGCCTGATACTAAAAAAGACGAGCGGAAAAAATAAAAAAATAGGTTTAAACCCTATTTAATTATGGATTAGCCCCGATTTATTGAAATAAAATAAAAGAAGAAGAAAATCTAATCAATCGGGGCTAAAAATATTATTAAATAAATGCATACTTGCAGGCTGACTATATCGTTCAAATATACCCGTAAGAAAGCATTTAACGGACAAAATCAATTTTACGCATCTTTATTTAAAGTCTGCGGGACATAATACTAACCTTTTTTTACATAAAATTGAAACTTTCCGCCTTGTTCTGCAAATTCTATTAATTCATTGCCTGTTCTTTTACACCATGCTGTCATATCGTTTTTTGAACCCGGGTCGGTTGATATAACTTCTAGGATCTGGCCAGAACTTAAATTGTCAATTTCCTTTTTTGTTTTAACGATTGGTAAGGGACACCCTAATCCCGAAGCATCTAAAGTTTTTGAAATATTTAACGGCATATCTGTCACCTCCTCTTTATTAAATTTTTAATTCAATAAATATAAAAATATTAAAAAGCCAGCGTAATATCAGAGGTAGAAGCATCTTCCATATACATAGCAGCTCCGCCGTAGTCAATACCGTCGATTAAGTCTTCCTTTTTAAATCCAAAAAGATCAACCGTCATTTGACATGCTATAAGTTTGACCCCTGTTTCTTGGCATAAGCTAATTAATTCGGGAATTGTGGCGACCCCGTGTTTTTTAATCATTGACTTCATCATATAAGTAGCCATATTAGTCATGCCCGGAATTGCTCCGATAATATTAGGGACAGGCATCGGCATCGCAGGATTGCCTAATGGGGCAACTTTTAAAGAAGTAGTAGCATCTTTTCTTAAAATGTTTAATCCATAGAATGTAAAAAATATAGTTGTCGGAATATCAAGCGTTGCAGCAGTAGAAGCAAGAATAAGCGGGGGATAAGCCATATCTAGCGTTCCATGAATTGCAATAATAGACATTTTTTTTTGTTCAGGCATTTTTTCCATAATAGTTTCCTCCATAATTTTTATAGATGTTTTTTAATGCAGTTAATGTTATTTATAAATTGGTCAAGAAGTTTGTGAATTAAATCGTATATAGAAATATCTTCATAATAGGAAGATTTATATATAAATTTTGCGTATAGCGCCTCCCTGATCATTCCTTGAAATAACAGACATAAAGATTTAATATCTGATTTGGTTAACTTACCTGTCGTTACTTCCTCTTTAAGCCAATCTTCTATTAAATCCATAAAAGGCTTCCATCTGTTTTCAAAAAAATTTACTATTGCTTTATTTCCTTCTAATCCGCTATATAATTCCATTCTTAGATAATCCTGTTCCTTTTCAATGCTTTTTACATATAAAAGACTCATTCTTTTTAAGATACTTCCGTAATCATCGGACTCTTCCAGTACTGCTGCGATATAATCTTCCCTTTTACACGAAATTTCATCTAAAATGGCATTATAAAGAGATTCTTTTGAGGAAAAATAACGATACAAAACAGCGGGACTTACTCCTATAGCATCAACAATCTGGTCAACGGTAACACCATAAAACCCTTTTTGAGCGAATAACCTTTTCGCAACAGAAATAATCTCTTTTTTTCTATCTTCCCCTTTGAGTCTTTTTTTAACTTTATTTTTATCAACTGAACCTTTTAGTTTCATCAAGTATCCTCATCATTAATATCCTTAATATCCTTAAAGTATAAAGTATAAAAATACCGATTAATTATCAAAATTTACGAATGATAAATTTATATTCTTCATTTTCATGCTCCGTTTTAACGAGCTCATTTTTTGTAAGCCTACAAAAAGCATTTATATCGTTTATTGCATTCGGATCAAACGTTAAAATGCAAATTCTATCCCCGGATTCTAAGCTTATTAATAATTTTTTAGCTTCTATAATTAACGCGGGGAAATTACATCTCCCTCTAAAATCAAGAATTTTTTCTTCCATAACGCCTCTTAAAAAAAATAAAATTTAAATTAAATTCTATTAAGTTAGCTAACGTTTACTAATATAATATCATAAAAAAATCCCTTGTCAAATAAAAAAATTAAATTTTATAATTAATAAATTAAGGTTTCCCTTTCTTAAATTGCCGATAGAAATTTTTATTCTGGATGAACCGTCTAAATGCTGACCGATGTAAACGCTTCTAGCCCACGCGGTAATAACTTGATGAATTTATTTATTTCACATTTTGAGTGTTATTCATTGGAGAGCGGAAAGTCGTGTTGTTAAAATTATTTACAAAAAAATATAAATATAAAATAAAAAAACTCCCTAAATTCAGGGAGTTATAATTAAATAATTTACAGATAGGTAGTAGGTATTTTTTAAAACGGCACATCCTCATCATCCGATGAATTACCAAGCGATTGTCCTGCAGGTTCATAATCGGCATTATTATTCTGGTTACTAGCTTTGCCTTTAGCGTATCCGCCGCCGCTATAAGATTTTGCAGAAGGAGCGCCGCCGCTGCGCTGGTCGGGTGACTGTTCAAAGTCATTTGCGGAACCTTTAGTGCCAAGCATAATCACGCTGCTTGCCACGATATCGGTACGGTAACGTTTTATGCCCTCTTTGTCGTCATACGAACTATTCCTAATCTTTCCTTCAACGTAAACCTGTTTGCCTTTAGTGAGATAATTAGCCAAAGTTTCAGCTAGTTTTCCGAATAATACGACATTGTGCCATGTTGTATTATCAACCTTTTCACCGTTTTTATCGTTATACGTTTCGCTTGTAGCTATGGTAAATTTTAGAATACCTAAGCCGTCCTGAGTATAGCTCAGTTCAGGGTCTTTACCTAAATTGCCTATTAATTGTACTTTGTTCAAACTTGCCATAAGACCTCCGTCAACTTGATTAATTCTAACATAATTAAAATTAAAGTAATTATTTTTTTATTTATTCAGTCTGAAAAATGTTTTTATTATATCATGCAATAAATCATTATCATTTTATCATTACAGTGCGAATTTGTTCCGGCCTTTATAAAGTCTATTATTGATAATAAAATAGAAACGATAAATAATCAAGTTACAGTTGTTTGAATTTTTTATTTAAAATATATTACAAATATATTAAATTTTCATTATTGTATTAATAATATTGTATAATATATTTGATTTAGCTATAATTACTTTCTTTTTATTGCAGTTTATAAATTTAATATGAAAAAACAAAATTTAAATTATTAAAAAGGTTAAAATTAAAGTTTATTTTCTAAGATGATGCGTATATGAAGCTCAAAGATATATTATACAGCTTTTTTTACTGGTTTATTATAATTATTAATACTATATTTTTCGGAACCGCCGCTATAGCAATTTCTTTCTTTGATTCATCAGGGAGGAAGGCTCAAAATGTCGCAAGGCTATGGGCAAGAACAATCTTATACCTGCTAAATATTAAGGTTATCGCTGACGGTTTGTCAAATATTGACAGTAAATGTTCCTATCTTATAGTTTCCAATCATCAAAGCTATGTTGATATTTTTATTCTGCTGTCGCTGCTTAATGTAGATTTCAAGTTTGTTGCAAAATCATCTTTATTCAAGATACCATTTTTAGGCTGGAGCATGAAAAGATTAGGCTATATTTCAGTTGACAGAAAAAATTTGAAGAAAACTTTATCGGTATTTAATCAAATTAACATCAGCAATAAAGCTCCTGAAAATATTTCAGGTTCAGAAAAGAAAAATAAAAAAAACGCTGCCCTATCAATTCTTATCTTCCCTGAAGGAACGCGTTCCGATGACGGAAAATTAAAAGATTTTAAAACAGCCGGATTGAAAAGATTTATTGAAATATTAAATTTGCCTATTTTGCCGGTTGTTATAATGGGTACATTTGATATTTTAAAAAAAAATTCGTTAAGGATTTATGGAGGAAAAACAGTACGGTTTAAGGTATTAAAACCCGTTTTAATCGAGGCAGATAACGCAAAATCAACTTCTGATTTAATTCAAAATGTAGCTGAGAATATAAATAAAGAATTTTTTAGCTAAATAAAAGAATTAACTCAAATTGTATTTCAAAATTTAGGCGATAAATTTCAGAAAATAGCAAAATTAATTTTATTTTAAAATAAATAATGACGAGGTAATTGAATATTATGACAAGCGCGGCAAGTAATGCAGTAAGCACAGTAAGCGCGGTAAGTAATTTGGTAAACGGTACCGTAAATAATTTAAAAAATAATTCTGATACTAAAAATAGTTTAAAGATTATTCCGCTAGGAGGTTTAGGCGAAATAGGTCTTAATATGATGATTTATGAGACTGAAAACGATATTATCATAGTCGACTGCGGATTAATGTTTCCTGAAGACTATATGCTCGGGATTGATATGGTAATCCCCGATTTTAACTATTTGTACAGTAAAAAAGAAAAAATACGCGGGCTGCTGCTGACGCACGGACATGAAGACCATATAGGCGCGATTCCATATCTCTTAAGAGAATTTAACATTCCTATATTTGGAACCCCTTTTACCCTCGGCATACTTGAAGAAAAATTAAAAGAACATGATTTACCTACTAAATTTTATTTGTTTACCGTTAAAACCGGCGGCACAATCACTCTTGGCGATTTTAGCGTAGAATTTATAAGCGTAGCACATTCTATAATAGACGGCGCATGCCTTGCTATCAGAACCCCGTTCGGGGTTATTATTCATACAGGAGATTTTAAATTAGACCAGTCTTTGGAGCAGTCCCAAATTACCAATATTAACAGGCTGGCATATTACGGAGACGAAGGCGTTTTAGCTCTTCTTTCAGATTCTACAAATGTTGAGAAAGACGGTTTTACAATCTCTGAAAAAGATATTAAAAAAACATTCAGAAATGTCTTCAGGGACCATAAAGGCAGGATAATCATAGCCCTTTTTGCTTCCAATATTCACAGGACTTCGCAGCTGTTGGAACTGGCAAGGGAATTTAATAAGAAAGTTTTAATGAGCGGCAGAAGTTTAATAACATATACAAGAATTGCGAAAAGACTTGGTTATTTAGATTATTATGAAGATATTTTAATAGACGAAGAAGCCTTGCCGTATTTTGAACCGGAAGAAATGCTGATATTAACGACAGGAACGCAGGGTGAACCAATGTCCGCCTTATCCAGAATCTCCGTCGGCGACCACAAGTTTATAAAAATAAAAAATAATGACCTTGTTATTCTGTCATCAAAGTTTATACCCGGCAATGAAAAAGCAATTACGAAAATTATAAATAATTTATATAAAAAGGGTGCTGAGGTTCTATACGAAAAAATATCCGCAATTCACGTGTCCGGTCATGCAAGCAAAGAAGAGCTGAAACTCATGATGAACATAACAAAGCCGCAATATCTTATACCTATACATGGAGAGCTTCGGCATCTTTATCAGCATAAAAAAGTGGCAATCGACATGGGCATAAGTTCTGCAAATATATTTACTATCGAAAATGGCGATGTTTTAAATTTGGATGCCTGCAATTGTCTAACAAAAGGAAATAAAGTTTATTCAGGCAGAATATTTGTCGACGGAAAAGGCATAGGCGATGTTGAAACCGGAACATTGAAAGAACGGGCGCATTTATCTGAAAACGGCATGATAATAATAGTATTAGTTGTTGACTCCAAAACAGCCAATATTATTTCCGGACCGGAGATAACATCAAAAGGATTTGTTTTTGAAGACTATTTTAAAAGCCTATATAAAGATTTAAACGGTCAGGTCTTAAATATTATACGTTTGAATCAGGAAGAAAAGGGCGAAAATATAGACTGGGTAAAAGTAAAAGATGAAATCAGAAGGGTTATGAAAAAATATTTGAATAAAACAATCGACAGACAGCCTTTTATTTTCCCTATGATTATAGAAATTTAAAAATAAAAATAAGAGATTATGAAACATATTTTTTTAATTGACTCCAAAATAAAAAAATAGCGGTATAATATAATTAATGAAAAGTGTTTATATCAGAATAGTAATTATTAATGAGATATTAGAATATATTAACTTATATATTAAAAAAAACCGTTTATTATGCCGGCAGCCCAATATATTATATTAATATGATAAAATAATTAACTTAAATATTAAATATATTAAGTTAGTTTAACATGAAGGAGGTGATTCATATGGCATGCGCTTCAAAAAAAGGAGAAGGCACAAAAACAAAACCGCCGAAAACAAAAAGCAAATAAAGACAGTATTTATCACACTCCCGTTTATTAACAATAAATAAAAGGGGGTGTGATAAATTTAGTATCATCTTCATATATTGGCTTTAACGCCGTCTGTCGTCTATTTTTATTATTACATGGTATATATAAAATTAAATATATGCAGATGAGGCGAACATATGTGCGCCTTTTCTTTTTTTATTAACCTTGCTGAATTTTTTTGAATAATAAATCCGCAAGATTAATGCCTACCGTAATATCTGAAACTATGCAGATATATTTTTATAATTTTTAAAATAAAACCTTTTAATTAATTTTTTTTATTGATTATCGTTTTCTATTGTTTTATAATTATTGTCAACCGATAATAATTACTGATATGAATAAATTTTGATATCTAATATCTAATATCTAATATCTAATATCTAATATCTAATATCTAATATTTGATGTCTGATATCCGGTATTTAATGTTTAATATTAAACGTCGTTTTTAATTTAATTTAAAAAAATTAATTATTAATTTTAACGGAGGTTGATTGTTTATGGATGCACTAATTCTTGCCCGGATTCAATTTGGGCTAACGGCTTTTTTCCATTTTTTATACCCCCCTTTAACTATAGGGCTGGGTGCTTTACTCGTTATAACGGAAGGGATTTATGTTTATTCCAAGAACGAAGATTACCTTAAAATTACCAGATTTTTTGTAAAGATATTTGCAATAAACTTTGTTGTAGGGGTGGCTACAGGAATAGTTTTGGAATTTCAATTCGGAACGAACTGGGCTCAATATTCCGCTTTTGTAGGAACTATTTTCGGCTCGCCGCTTGCAATAGAGGGGCTCTTTGCCTTTTTTATGGAATCTATTTTTGTCGGTGTTATGTTATTTGGCTGGAACAGGCTGTCTCCGAAAGCACACTGGGTTTCCACGATACTTACCGCATTTGGTTCAGCCCTTTCAGGCGTTTGGATTATAGTAGCAAATTCATGGATGCAGACGCCGGCCGGTTATAAAATTGTAAACGGAAAGCCCATAATGACTAATTTCTTACATGTCGTGTTTAATCCTTATTTTCCGGCGGAATTTACCCATACTATTATGGGTGCGTGGGAATACGGCGCATTTTTTATGGCGGGGGTCGCTTCATGGTTTTTAATTAAAAATAATAAAGATATGGTTATGCGGAAGGCTTTAAAAGTTGCGATAATTGCAGGAATATTTATTTCCGTAGTGCAGATTATTTTAGGTGACGTGAGCGCTAAAGAGGTTGTCAAATATCAGCCGACAAAACTTGCTATGATGGAGGCGCAATGGCATACGCAGAAAGACGCTCCCGAAGTATTATTCACGATACCTGACGAAGCGCAGCAAAAAAATTATTTTGCGGTAAAAGTTCCGTATCTTTTAAGTATGCTGGCGACAGGGAATCCATATAGCAAGGTGATGGGGCTTGACGGTGCAATAAAATATATTGCGCATAAAGACCATATAACAAATTTGAAACCCTCCATGTTTCCGGTAGATGCGGTTTATACCACGTTCCATATTATGATGTATATAGGTTTTTACCTGGCGGGCATTATGCTGATTGCTATAATACTTTACTGGAAAGATAGATTGTACGATAATAAGTTTTTCTTGAAAGTGCTATGGTATTCGACTTTTTTGCCGCTTCTGGCGCTTGAAATGGGGTGGTGCACTACGGAAATAGGCAGACAGCCGTTTACTGTTTATGGACTGTTAGAAACACAAAATTCAGTTTCCAAGAATGTGACCGTACCTGATTTAATTATATCTATAACGATGTTCGTAACAATTTATCTAATTTTATTATC
Source organism: bacterium (assembly GCA_021825865.1). GTDB lineage: Bacteria > SZUA-79 > SZUA-79 > Acidulodesulfobacterales > Acidulodesulfobacteraceae > Acididesulfobacter. The sequence continues at coordinate 14,985 of JAKAFU010000001.1, read as the reverse complement.
ATTTGCCTTGTTTCTGTTTAAGAGAGAACTCAAAGGAAGACTGGAAGGCAAAGATGAAACAAATACTAAACCGAAGGAGGCATAATTATGAGTTTTCAATTTTTACAAATACTCTGGTTTATACTTATAGCCGTTATAATTTTAGGGTGGGCTACGATGGACGGGTTTGATTACGGGGTAGGTTCATTGCTGGCGTTCATCGCTAAAGACGACAGAGAGAAAAGAATTGTAATAAATTCTATAGGTCCCGTATGGGATGGAAATCAAGTATGGCTTATTTTAGGCGGCGGTGCGATTTTCGCTGCTTTTCCGCAGGTTTACGCTTCCGTATTCAGCGGTTTTTATCTTGCAATGATGCTTGTTGTATGGTTGATAATATTCAGGGCGGTTTCATTTGAATTCAGAAGCAGGGTAGAAGATGAAAGCTGGAAAAAGCGCTGGGAAATTGTTATAACGGTGACGGGACTCGGCATAGGGCTTTTGCTCGGTGTTGCTTTGGCTAATTTATTAAGAGGCATTCCTTTAAATAAAGAACATGTGGATTTTGAATCATTATTCGGTTTGCTGAACATTTTTGCAATTGCCGGCGGACTTGTATCGTTATCAATGTTCTTAATGCACGGTTCTGCTTATCTTGTTATGAAGACCGAAGGGGAACTGCAGAAAAGGGCAAGAAATTACGGAACAAAATTTGCTTATGCCTATATAATATTTACGATTATTTTTCTTTTGATTTCTCCTATATTTGCGCCGAGACTTCTTAATAACAGTCTGGGTATTTTAGGAGATATCTTACCGGCAATAATGCTGATAGGAGCAATAGGCGTCATATTGGCTATGAAATCAAACAGCGACACAAGACCTTTCATGTTCTCAGTTTTAAGCATAGTCGGAACTATTGCAAGCGCTGCAGTCGGTTTGTTTCCGGACATTGTGCCTTCTACTATTAAGAGCAGCTACAGCCTTACGCCGTTTAATTCTTCATCTAACGAACTTACGCTTGTAGTTATGCTTATAGCAACGTTAATCGGACTGCCTTTAGTTATATTATATTCAATTTATGCTTATAAGAAATTTGGGCTTAAGGTTAAATTGGACGAAGACAGCTATTAAAGATTTAATTTAATGGCTTAAATTATTTAATCATTAAATGATTTAAGTGAAAAAAATTTACTTGGCTTTATTAAAGCACTTGGTTTTCTTGAAACAAAAATACCGCTTAGTTATCGAATTTGAATAGCTAAGCGGTATTTTTTTAACGATATGTGCCGATATATATATCAATATATATATGTATTAAACATAACTCAACACTATATATAAATGTACAAAATTAAATGTATAAATTAAATATTAATCTAAATAATTTTGATGTTTAATTCCGCATCTTGCATATTTATTTCATATTTATTTTGCGTCACTATCCGTATCTTCAAAGTCGTCAGGGTCTTCACCTTTACTTTTTTTAGCCTGTCTTACTTTAGTTTTTTCAACCCTGTTGTCAATCCTCTTGATGACACCGTTAAATAACCCTTCAACGGCAAAAATAACTTCTTTGTTGGCATTGCCGACATGTTCGACTACATCGGCAGGAACCCTGTCATAAAACGCATCGACTATTCTATGTCTAAAATCAGATCTTTTTTCTCTGAATGATTTTTCATCTTTTAACAACATAATCAAATACCTCCAAATTAATTTTAAATTTTAGCGTCTATTTACATAATTTTAATAAATATAATAAATCTTTTTAAATCAACCGCCCTAAATAAAAATATTTACAGATGATATTTTAACTTTTATTTAATTTTAAGCTATTTTAAGGCAGTGAGACAATAATAGTAGAATCACGGTTAACACTCCATATATACGATTATACCGCAAATCAATAACAAAAACAATATTGTTGCAGATTATTGATATTGAATTATTGCATAAAAAAATAAATTTCCGGTCTTTATTTTTTATAGCAATGGTAATTTTATAGTTATTTTTTATTTTATTACGTTTAATGATTTAATGAATTTCACAATAATTCGTCATTTTTACTCTCTTCAATTTTTTTCTTGATTTCATACCCGAGTTTTGCCGATATTGTTTTAGCTGCCGCAATAGTCATTGGAATAATTATGTTGTCCAACCGTTCTTTTGTCGTTCTTATAAGCGGCGCCGAAATAGATATCCCGCCGATTATATGGTCGGTATAGTCTCTTAAGGGAACGCCTATGCATATGATACCGCTGTCTAATTCTTCGTTATCTACTGCATAACCTTGCTTTTTAACCTTTTCAAGTTCTTCATATAATTTATTTTTATCTGTTATAGTATTTTTGGTATAAGGTTTTAATTCCGAAGGCAATAATTTTTCTATAGCATCCCTAGATTCAAATGCTACCTGACATTTACCGATAGCAGTGGCATATATAGGCAGCATATTTCCAACCCTTGAAGCAACTTTTAAAACCTGGTCTGCTTCGATTATGTCTAAATATATGACATTTTTTTCCCTTATGACACCTACATAGGCGGATTCTTTAACATTATTTACAAGCACTTTTAATACAGGTTCTGCGATGCTCAGCAGCCTGAGATGATGGATAAAAGATTGACCAAGTTCAAGACTTTTCAGCCCGAGTCTGTAATTTTCCGTGAACGGGTCCTGTTCTATGTATCCTTTGTATTCTAGTGTTGCAAGAAGCCTGAATATTTTATTTTTGTGCAGTTTTAATATCTTGCTTAATTCACTAACACCTAGTTCAGATTTATCGCCTTTAAAAGCTTCAAGCAGTTCAAATGCGTTTAAAACTGTTTTTATAATATAGTTAGTTTTGTCTTTTTTCCCCTTGTGAATTGTTTCTTTTGTTTCTTTAGTGTTTATTGTTTCCTTAGTTTTTCTAATGTCTTTTACGGGCGTAACCATTTTGTCCTCTTCGTAATTCATAATTTTAATTTATTTATAAGTTGATTCATAAGTTTATGTACAAACTGATTTAAAAGTTTATTATTTAATTATAGTGCTAAGTATGCTGTTTGCCAAAAATAAACAGACCCTGTTTGTCATCCGTCATTTATAAATAAAACAAATTTTTATAATTTTGCATGACCGGCACCTTGTACATTATATTATAAAAGATAAATTTATACATTCAATTATAATATAATTTATATTAAAATTTAACTAAAAAATAAAAAAGCTGTATAAGGTTAAGTATAATATAATTTATATTAAAATTTAACTAAAAAATAAAATAGCTGTATAATTTAAGTATAAAATAAGTTTAATAAATATTATATAATATAATTAAAATAAAAGTTTAACGTTATATAATTTAAAATTAATTTCAATATTCTTATATATTATTATATATACCAATAAGATTATGAAAAACAATAAAGAAATAAATAATGAAAGATTAATATGGCTGACTAACGCAGCGGAAAAAACATTGAATATGATAATTAACAGCGACAATTACAGCGGCGCAGAAGTCAACAGTCAAACAGAAAACCGGTTTGGAATATTTATACGGAAAGAAATTCTGAACGGAATAGATAAATTATTAGATACAGATTTTACTGAATTTATAATTTATGATATTTTAAGTAAAAAAATTAAAAACGCTGTTTTTTCAGATAATTGGGATAAAAATATAAAAGTCAGCTCTATCGCGCCTGAACCTACAAAATTTGTTAAAATTAAAATATCTGAAAATATTCTGGGAATTTTTAATTATTTAGATGATGAAAACGCAACGGAAGTTTTTAAAAAAATGGATGTCAGGGATATAATATTATATAGTTTTAACGGTGCAAACGGCAATAGATTTCTGGCGGTCAGCGGCGTTGCCGGAAGAAATAAAGATTTTTTTAAAAATGATACAGATTTTTATAAAAACGCTATGACTTTGTTTGCGGCTACATATGAGATGCAGCAATTATTTGAAAAATTAAATAGTTCGTTAAAGTTAGAAAAATTAAATAAAAAACTTAATCTGATAAATAATTTGGCATATAATTTGTCTTTAGCTTATTGCATAGAATATGCGTTAAAGATATTCGCAGAAGCTTTATTTTCTATAAAAGCTAATAAAATAGAGAAAATAAAATCAATACATATCAATATATTTGATTCGCTGCATAAAAAAACGCTGACTTCTATGATATATTTAAGAGATAAAAAACCTGTATTTTCGCATCCTGTAGATTATACGGAGTATGTCGGAAATTGTAAGCTGTTCCGTGACAATATAATTGTCAATAATAAACAATGTCAACGTCATACATATACAGAAAATAATAATATCAGCGGCGCTGAAGTTTATAACAGATTGAAATATGATGAATCTGTCGCGGTTGACGAAACCGATGAGCAATTTACAATATCTGGAGAAAATGTTTGCGGTACCGCAAATGCAGCATTAAAAAATGTATTAAATGATAACGATAAAAAAGAGGTTTCTTTTATTGATAATTGTGAATTTCACGGTACTGACGGAAGTTATAACTGTTATCCTATCAAGATATCGGGATGCATTAGCGGGTCGGTAAACGCGGAATCAGATTACGATGCTTTTTTTTCAAAAAATATCCAAGGACTAATTACCGAAATAATTAATATAGCCGCTCCTTTTTTTGCTAAATTAATATTAATAGAATATAATAAAGAATTAGCGATTACCGACTCATTAACCGGCATATACAACCGCAGATTTATGTACGAATTTGCCAAAATGGAAATAAGCAGGGCTATAAGAAATAAATCTCCTTTGTCTTTTGGCATAATAGACATAGATAAATTTAAAGAGATTAACGATGCATACGGTCATTATATCGGGGATAGCATATTAAAAGAATTTGCAGATGATTTGCGGAAATTATTTATGAGAAAACAGGACCTGATTACACGGTACGGCGGTGACGAATTTATCGTTATTTTACCGGAAACCGACAAAGATAACGCCGCTGTTCTTCTAAATAGATTTAATAATTTTGTTGCTCATAAAGTTTATATGCCTAACGGTATTGAGAATATTAAGGTTAATTTGACCGTTTCCATAGGAGGCTCTTCTTTTTTACCTGAGGCAGCAGATATTGATGATGCAGAAATAAAAAAAGGTAAATATAAAATAAATGCACTCGGCCCTGCTATAAATACGGAAGTACAATTGTTAAAAGATGGTGAAAATAAGAATAAAAATGTGTCAAATAAAGTAAGCATCAAACAGAGCTGGCATGGCGAAAATTACGCTGATGAAAATATATCGATAATTGAGGAACTTTTCAAAACTGCCGATGCAAATTTATATAAAGCTAAAGAAAATGGAAGGAATACTGTCGTAATGTGATATTAGAACAATAGAAATTAATAAATATAAACAAATATAAATAAATATAGAAAACGATTGCTTATTATGGAAAATAATTATGGAAGACAATTTAAGAAAAATAAGCCTGTTTAAAAGCGGACCGGATTATCTCGTGTGCCTGATATGTGCCCACAGGTGCAAAATCAAAGAAAATAAACTTGGAGTATGTAAAACTATAACAAATAAAGATGGCAGCCTGTACTCAATAAATTATGGAATAATTGTCGCAGAAAGTGTTGACCCGATTGAAAAAAAACCTCTTTTTCATTTTTTACCCGGCAGTTTTTCGTATTCTATTGCTTCCCCGGGATGCAACTTCAGATGTCTTGGATGTCAGAATGCGGATATTTCTCAAACGTACCGGGATGAAAATTATGAGGAATTTTTAAATTATTTTAATAATATAAAAAGAACTTTGCCTGAGGAAATTATTAAAAAAGCTTTAGCTTCGGGTGCTTCTTCTATTTCTTATACATATACTGACCCGGCGGTGTTTTTTGATTACAGTCTGGATACTATGCGTCTTGCTCATAAAGCCGGATTGAAAAATATTTTTGTAACTAACGGATATTATACGCATGAGTCTGCAGAAGCAACGAAAGGTCTGCTCGATGCCGCAAATGTTGATATTAAATTTTTTAAAGATGAGAATTACAGGCGGGTATGCGGCGGCACGCTAAAGCCGGTTTTGGAATCCATAAAAGAATTTTATTCAATGGGTGTTCATTTAGAATTAACAACATTATTAATTGACGACTACAATAATAACGATGAAGAAATTAAATCAATAGCCGATTTTATTAATTCTGTTAATAAAGATATTCCATGGCATATTTCAAGATTTTTCCCGTTATATAAAATGAAAGACGGTCATATCACAAATGAAAAAAGTTTGGCTAACGCTTATAATATAGGCAAAAATGCCGGATTAAATTATATTTATATAGGCAATGTAATTTCTGAAAAATTCGAGAATACATATTGTCCGTCATGCAAAAAACTATTGATTGAAAGGAGCGGTTATAATATAATTGCAAATAATATAACGTCGGAAGGCAATTGTAAATTTTGCGGATATAAAATATTTGGTGTTTTTAAATAATCTATTATTTATATAATCTCCTTAATATAATATGGACAACAAGAATAGTAAAAATAATAAAACATGGAAAATAGACACGCTGTCTTTTTCGGGATTATTAAAATGGGAACAAATAGATTTTCTGGTAGAAAGGGTAAAAAATTCTAATAAAAATTGGTATTATAATTATACGCAGCTTGACGAACCGACGGTGGAGCTCAGCGCAGAAGAAGCAGGCATTTTTTTAAAAGAACGTTCTGATGAAATCAGAGCTCTTGATGAGGTTTGCGGATGGTTTTATGTCCATACCTCCGACAATCCTGACACAATTAAAATATATCATCCTAAGATGTCAGGAGGAAGCAGCTGTTCTATTATAACACCTCCGCCATGGATTGTAGTTTCGATTGAGCAGCCTGAAGATATTGCCGATCTTGAAAGCTATAAGCCTGTTATAAAAAAGGGCAAAAAAGGGATTCTTAAATATTTCGGAAAATAAACATTAAAAAACATTTAAAAATAAACACAGCAAAATAAGCAATAAATGGTAATTCGTTCATATTACTGCAGCAATATAAATATATTCGTCAGAAATAAGGCATAAAATTTTAATAAAAAATCGACGAGTTCAGTTTATGTTTAATAAAAACTTGCGAATTACGTCGGTATATTATATAATATGCATAAAATGCAGCATAGGAGTTATAGAGTTAAAGTTAATTAGATGTTCTAAATGTTCTCTAATATGTTACATAACATATGTGTAATATGCAATATTCAGTACGCAAAAAAGGCAAGCAATAAATTAATTACAATACATAACGAATAAATCCGCACCAAACAACAATTGGGGGATCGTCTAGCGGCAGGACCTGGGACTCTGACTCCCATTACGGAGGTTCGAATCCTTCTCCCCCAGCCAGTTAAAAACCTGTTAAAAAATAACTGTAGTTTATAATATTCAGTAATTTAAACCGATCACGACCGAAGGGAGTCATCCTTCTCCCCCAGCCATTCAAAAATCGCAGGAAATAAGCCATTCCAGACATAATCAAGCAATTTTATATTGATTATATTTTGCATAAATTTTATAATTTTTATAGCGTTTTTCGTCACAAATTTGTCACATTTCGTCACAAAGATTTTATAGTTAAGGAAGAAATTAAAGAAGAAGAATACGAAAGGGCGTTAGAAATCATAAGGAAGCATAAGAAGAAGAAAGGTAAATAATGTTCTGTCCTTTACGTAATGTAGCAACATAATATTTACGATATTACGTTAACTTTAAAAATTCGATTTGATTTTTTATAAATTAATTTATAATAATTCATAGGAGTTTTATATATGACTACAGTTATAGTAATAGTTTTAACTACTGCAGCCGTTATTACAGCTTTTTTTACCCATATTGACATTAAAATTAAAGATATGAAACAAGATTTAAAAGCGGAAATAGCTATTCTGCGCAAGGAAATTAAAGACTGCCGCAAAGCAATAAGAAACGATAATAAAGCGCTTAATGATTATATATTCGCTTATATGAGCGAAAAAGCTAAAAATCAATAATATTTTTATTTTAATTATCTATGACCGAATAATCTCCGCTCACCGTTCCTGAAACAGTGTCCGTCTTCAAGTATATAAACATGCTCGTCGGAACGGGCTACGGCTATCGTTCTGATTATCTTGCCTTCGGGAGGAACGAATTTAATTACCCTGCTTTAACAGGAATGACATCCTTAGAGAGCGAAACGATAAATCTTCTCAAAGTCATTCCGGCGTAAACGGCATTGTTTAAAGCCGTAAGTATTTAAAAGCTAATCCGAAAATAAATTTCTAAATAGGGGTTTGAAATAAATAATTATGGCCATTCAGGACCCTTATACGGAAAATATTCTCCATTATTGCCTGAAAGTTCGATTGTAATATCATTTGGAACACTGCCAACTACATAAGTGCCGATTAAAGTCCCTGACGGACTTAGCTCAGTAACATTATTGCTGCCCACATTTGTCACCCATTTGTCACCCAAGGCTGTTGTTGAACTCGAAGAGCCTGAACTTGAAAATCTTGAAATATGACAGCCTGATAATACAAACGGTGTAACGGTAAAGACAAGCAAAATGACAATTAATTAATAAATAAAACTTGCGCGCATTTTTAAAAACAGATTTGAATTTCATGACATCCTCTAATTCAAGCATCACAGGTTAATATCCAAATCTAAAATAATTGCTTAATGGTTATTAATTAAATGTATTAATATAATAACCCACACTAATAAAATAGTAAATGATTTTTCATAAATTTGCAATCCAGCTTTAGGCGAAAATAAACATGCTGTAAACGAATCAATTAAAGACATATTTATTTATTTCCTTATTCCCGTTTGTATTTTTTACTGCAACATATTTACAAAATACTATAAAATAATTAAATGTCCAATTTAATTATTAATTTATATCGGTGATTTAAGGCATTTTTATATATAGTATAATAGATAAAAATAAACAAAAAACTGGAGGATGTTTTATTTATTATGAATATTGAAAATATTAAAAAATCTGTTTATCCTGCTTTGCATTTATGGTGGAGATATACTTGGAAATTATGGCTGTTTATGGTATTTATCGGCATTATTTTACTTATTGCGTCGAAATTTATTTTCGGAACAAAAAGAGGCGGTATATTTGCCGAAATATTAAAAAATCACCTGCGGCACTTACCTATGCACGATGTTAAAACAGCGCTATTAATGCCGTTTCTTTTAATTTTTTTTATCGCGATGTTTGTTTTCGGAGTATGGCTTTTCAAGGGAAGCATATTTAAAAAAAGTTTTTATTATGACGGCGGAGAATCCAATTTTTTCATAGAACATAGCGGCAATATTTTAAATATGCCTCTGACCTGGAATATTGCGATAAGTTTGTGGTGGGGCATGTTTTGGCGCTCATTAATTTTAAACATTTTGGCAAGACTTTTATTTTTCTGGACCGGCGGTTTAATATTCTTAATTGAAATCCTTGGAAGCTATCTGTCGTTCTTATGGCTTTTATCATACAGTTACGGCAAAACTAAAATTATTGTATCTCAAAAAGATAAAATTTTTAATAGACTGCAGCAGACATAAATGGGAGTAGTAAATAAATAAATCAGGTACTTTTTTTACTCCTTAAAGATTATTTATGTCAATTTCAATTAATTTAATTAAATTTCAAAAGCATAAAGTAAAACCTGATTAATCAAAAACAAATTTAGCCAAAATACTGTTATAAGATTTAGTAAATAAATCTATAAATATAGCAGATTACTGCATCAATTATGTGTTTAAGCAATTATTTAAAGATTACCTTCCGTTTCCATTTCTGCTTTTTCTTCCATTTCTGTTTTTTTTGATGATATCCGGCGAGATTCAGGTCTATTGACAAGAAATATACCTGTTAAAATAAAAAAACCGCCTATAATCATTTGCAAAGTAACCGGTTCGCTTAATAAAATTAATCCGGACAAAACTCCGAATAGCGGAGCTAAAAATAAAAAAGAGCTGACTTTCCCGGGATTATTTTTCTGAATTAAATAAAACCAAATTCCAAATTGTACAATGGAACTCATAATAGCAAGCCAAAGAACAATTAAAGCAAATGAAAAATTGAAAACGATATGCGGATGCCCGAAAATTTCGCTGATAAAAAGCAGCAATATTCCGCCAATCAGCATTTGATAAGCGGTAAGTACCCAAATGTTTATAAAACCGGCAACCCGCTTAACTAATAATGTGGTTATAGCCCAAAATACCGCACCTGACAGTGCTATCCATACGCCTACTTGATAATAAGGGTGAAATCCAATTAGTATTACCACTCCGATAAAGCCGACAACGACTCCAATCCACTGAATCAAACGATATTTTATGCCGATAAACGCACTAAATAAAACGACTAATATGGGGTTTACGAATATTAAAATAGATGATTCTCCGGCACTAATGGTGCGCAAACTCAAAAAAATAGCTCCAAAAACACCTGTTGTTTGAAAAAATCCAATCAATGCAACGTAAAACCATTCGCTTGAATGTTTTGGATGAGGCATACGCATGAGTCCTACAATTAAAGATAACAACAGCCCAGCCAGAATGAAACGTATCGCCGCAAACATTAAAGGCGATGCATACATATCACCCATTTTAATTACTGAAAAAGCTGACCCCATAAGTGCAGTAGTCAGTATAATCAATATAGTAAACTTTAAGCGCTTCATAAAAACCAACCTCAAATAATAAACATGATAATAATGTCTTGATGACCTCCAGCTGCTCCCGAATATTCGTACTAAAATTCAGGAAAATCAGCTTTTTTCTATTAAAATAGAACTTTAAAACTATGTAGTCAAAAGTATTCCCGCATTTTCGTTCATTTGCTTCTGTCAACTATAAAATAATTAAAACATATAAATTAAATCAGTCGTATAAACCTCAGCCGTAAAATTTTAAATTAATATATGAAATTATAAAGGTCAAAATAATATAATTCCTATAATTCCGATATTCTACCATTAACCTCCTATTTTAAGCTGCCGACCCATTCATCCGTTCCTATTACCCTGCCGAACCGCACCTGAGTTACCAATATAGCCCTGTGCAGTTCTTCGGCGGTAACGGAACCAGTATAAGTTAATTTAGCATATGAAGCATATATTAATTGCACAATAGATGCTTATTCGCCGTCCATTCAATTGTATCTTTAATTATTTTTCTATTTTATGTAGCTTTTAATAACCAAATCCATTTAGAATGTTATAATATGGACTTAAATATAGAATATACTATTGACTTTGTTATTACAAACGATTATTATTGATACTATTAATCATTTATAATGATGATAATTTAAATATAATTAAATATTTTAAACATAGTAATTTTAATGAACAATAATTTAATATGGATTTGAATATTTTAAAAATATTTTATGCGGTTGCGAAAGAAGAAAGCGTTACAAAGGCTGCTGTTAAGCTCAACTATGTCCAGTCGAACGTTTCGGCAAGAATAAAACAGCTTGAAGGAGAGCTTGACGCACCTCTTTTTTACAGAACCGGAAGAAGAATTGTTTTGACCCCTGCCGGTAAAATATTGCTCTCATTTGCGGAAAAGATAGTTAATATCGAAAAAGAAGCAGAAAAAGCGGTAAAAGAAACATCAGGCGATAATGCCGGCATTGCAGTCGGTTTTATGGAAACCGCCGCCGCCGTGAAATTGCCGCCTATCCTCATAGCCTACAATAAAAACTTTCCAATGTCCGCTTTAAAACTTGTAAGCGGTTCAACTGAAGAATTGCTTTTAAAAGTCTTAAATTATGAACTAGAAGGAGCTTTCGTCGGAGGTCCGGTAGAACATCCCGATATCGAAGAACATTCCGTATTCGAAGAAGAACTTGTAATACTTTCAAATGAACAGACTGTTGATTTAACGGATAAAAATATAGTGGTTTTTAAAAAGGGATGCGCTTACAGAAAAAGGCTTGAAAAATTTTACGAAGGCTCTGGCATATTTTCTTATAAGATATTTGAATTCGGCTCTATAGAAGCCATACTTGCCTGCGTTTCCGCCGGAATGGGCGTAACCATGCTGCCGCGCTCAGTCGTAAAAGAAAAGGGATATAAAAACTTAAAAATAATACCGCTTTCGGACGGCGGAGGCAAAATGACGACGGTATTTATAAAAAGAAAGGATACTCTTATGACAAAAGCCTTATCCAATTTTTTAAAATTAGCGAAAGAACTTAAATAAATAATTATACGCGATAGCGGAAAAACTCGGTAGCCAAAAAACTCAGTACACAATATTTTGATTATTTCTTGCAACGACAAATACAAGCCGATATTCCCGTTTGGCTGCATATACGCTTCCATTCCTATACAGCCGGCAATTAGACTACGGTCTTTCTTTTCCGATAATTTCATTTATTTTTATTTTAATGACGGCGGCTTTTCTATTGTTTTTAGATTTATGATTTTTGACCATTTCTTCGGTTAATACGATATATCCGCCTTCGGGAACATATTTTTTAATTAAGGCTTCCATTGCGTCTTTTTTTTCCTTTATATCGCCAACGATAGCTGCTTCCCCCGTTATCATAACGCTTTTAAAAGACTGTCCTATTTTGCACGGAATTTTATTTGCAAGAATGCCTCTGTCTATAAAAACCAAAAAGCTGACGATTGGGTTACGTTTTAAAATATCTATCTTGGTTCCGGATTCCGCGGAATGAAAATAGATATGTTTTTCATGATAGACGAAGTTAACCGGAACGGTATACGGCGACGTTCCGTTAAACAGTCCAAGCACTCCTATTTTAGAAACGTTAAGTATTTCTTCGAGCGTTTTATAGTCGCTGATAATCATGTCAGTTTTTATAATTTTTATTAAGCGCTTTTATCTAATCTTATTGTTGCAAAATAATGCCGTATTCCACTCCGGATTCAAAATCTAAAGTTATATTATGTACCGTTTCATCTTTATCAAGATATTCTTTAAAGGGCACTGCATCTTTACCGGCAGAAAACATATTGTCGGCTATAAATATGGAGCCAGTCTTTAATAGATGCCTTATCGCCTTAAAAATATCCAAATAGCCCGATGCCCATATATCTATAAAAGCAATATCTGCTTTTTCATTGATATTTTTAATCGTATCAAAGACATTTCCCTGAAATATTTTTATATATCTGTCTAAACCCGATGATTCGGCATTTTTTTGAATAATGTCGCATTTTTTCTTACTTAATTCGGTTGCTATTACATAACCGTCATTATTAAGCTGTCTGAGCGCTTCGGCAAAATAAAGCGTGGAAACTCCGATAGAACTTCCAAGTTCTAATATTATTTTCGGCTTTGCAATCATGGCTGTCGAAAACAAGAATAATCCCATTTCGGAAGAGACGGAAAGAGCAAGTTCTTCGCTTTGAATTTTTATTTTGTATTCTTCAAGCAGTTTACCTTTTTCAATTGGGTTATATACATTATATTTAGCTAATAATTCTTGAAATTCTTCGTCCGTTCCGTTAAATTGACTCCTTGCCTGAAATATTAACTGCTTTTCATTCTCTAAATGAAGATTGTCTAAAAGCGATTTAAGTTTAGCGTTTTTTGAAAATAAATTCATAATTTTATATCCTAATATTTATACTAAGGTTTCGGTTCTATTACCGTTATCTCTTTTACCTCATCCGTTGCTCCGGTGCATATTACAAGGGCTACGGTTTCGATATTGACCAGATTGGCATGAGGATGACCTTCTGGATTCAATACGTAATCTCCCAGAAATCATCTCTGTTCTCCGTTTCTGAAACAGTGTCCGCCTTCAAGTATATAAACATGCTCGTCGGAACGGGCAATGGCTACCGTTCTGATTATCTTGCCTTCGGGAGGAATAAATTTAATTAAATACGCTACCCCTTTCCCTTTTTCAAGCCTGTTTGTCAGCTGCTTTACAAAAACTATTTCTTTATCTTCATATAATACGCTTTCGCCGTAAATAGAGCTTGCGGGTATCCATTCTGTTTCCGGCGTTCTGATAGATATAGCATCCGTTTCCAATTTTACCTCTTAAGACTCTCACATGAAAGCAGGATTAAGTTGAATATTGTTTTATTATATATTGACTATGCATTAAAATAAACTAAAAAGTTAAAGGCTGATATCCGTCAGCCATAAATAGCGCTATTGACCCCGCAGCCCGAACAAGTTCTATTTTTTTATTTATTAAAATATTAGATACGCCGTATGCTTCGGCTACCTTAACACAAGCCTGAGGGACGATATTATTTGCGAGAACCTGTTCATACGCTTCAAGTATTTCTTTATCATCCGTTTTTGCGATAAATTCTTCTCCTTGTCCCAAAAATATAAGTTTCACGTCTTCAAATGCTCCGCTGTTTTTTGTCCTCCATGCTAAATTAAGTCCTACTTTGACTTTTGCAGAATCGTTACTGCCTGATGAGATAATCACTAAAGCTTTTGCTTTAGGCATAATAAATGCTCCTTTAATTTTGACCATAATTTTAAAAGAATTCAAATTGATGTCAATATATAAAATTTAGACGGCGTACGCTTCGACCTCCAAACGAACCATCTTTACATTAATGGCGCCGGATTTATCGGCAGGATGTTCAATTTTATAAGTTTCCGACACTTCGTCAAGGAAAGTTTCCCTTAACGCCTCAGGCAATCTGTCTGTAAAAGGAAACCAAGTAGTTCTTAACCAGCCCTTAAAACTTTCTTCTCCTGAATGTTTAATATTTTTTTCAATCAATTCCAAACGCAGAGGCTTAAAATGATTTTCCTGAAGCCATATTTCATAGTCTTTTATATCGTAAAAATAATACGGCGTAACTAAATTATCAAAATAACTGCTCCAATTTTGTTTGCTGCCGACTAATTTAACGGCATTTAATACTTCGCCTACATTGCCGCGTCCGCCCATCTGAAATAAAATCCTGCCTTTAGGCTTAAGACATGCGTGAACTTTTCCGAGAACGCCG